>DATMQL010000229.1:0-2495 GCA_035566815.1 Steroidobacteraceae bacterium
CGCGGTCCTATGGAACTGAGTCGCAGGCTATAGGTGACGGCTCGCTCTGATCGGGTATCCGTGATCCGATAATGCAGTGTCTCAGTGCGTTGCAGCTCCTCGGCTGAGTAGTCAGGGCGGGACGCGACCGCCTGCGCTGCATTCAGTGCAAAGGCAGACGAGAGCAACGGCCGCCACTTCCGGTCGGTGACCGACCAGTACCGTACGGCTACGAGTTGAGAGATCGCTGCGAATCTCCCGATGAGCTCCTTACGGCTATCTGACGTTTCGACCAGAGACGCCACGGTAATCCACGTCGCCGCAGAATCCGTTTTAGTGAAACACTCCCCACCTGCCGTGGGCGCCTCGTGGGTGACTCGCACCAGCGGCGCTGCGTTGAGGGGTGCGGACTCCAGTTGTGGAGCTGATCTGAGGCACGTTGCGTCATCCAGCTGGGCCGAATGGCAAGGTTGGATCGTAGCGATTCCGAGCAGCACCCCGATCAGCGGTAACCGCCCTGGCTTACGAATTACCAACGCTCGAGTCAATACGATTTCACTTCCACGAGCCCAATTACGGGCGAGCTCCCATACGCGTAGCCCTAGCTGAACAGCACATTACGTGCCGCCCTTTGCACCATTGCCAACGCCGGCACGAATAAATTCCAACACCGGGCCTGACAGCGACTCATCGCCGGTGCCGACCGCGTAGGTTTCCGAAATGTGCGAGTGTCCCGCCAGGCGAACGGTCGGCACCGGTTTGCCGGCCTGCGCGCGCGCCTCGATCAATCCGCGAGTCTCCGCCTGGAACGACTCCGGGTCGAATTCAGCATAGGTCACCAGCAACGGTATCGGGGTCTTCAACAACCCCGGCAACGACGAGCGCTGCGGGTATTGGGAGACGTCGTCGCCGTAATAGTCTTTCCAGATCGAGACAGTGGTGCCCAGGTTATAGAACCCGGAAGTCAGGATGGCGCCGGCGACCTGTGGGTCCGCGCCCGTGTTGGCAGCGTGCGCAAGATAGTCGCCGACGTGCGCGGCGCCCGCGGAATGGCCCCACAGGTAGATCTTTGTCGGATCGCCACCGTAGCTCGCGACATGCGACTTCAACCAGGCCGTGAGCAGTGTCAGATCCTCGATGCCCGCCGGCCACTGGAATTGCGGTGCCAGGCGATAGTTGATGGTGACGCCTACCAGGCCGTGCTTCGCGGCCCAGGTGCCGATGTTGTCGAAGAACGGTGAGCCGGGGGAATGCTTGGCGCCGCGGGTGAAACCGCCGCCGTGTATGAAAACCAACACGGGCTGGAGGCCGGTCGCGCCGGGGCCGCCGCGGAACGACGCTATGGAGTTTGCGTGATCGCCTGCGGTAGCGACACTCGATTCGGCACCCTTCGCCGTGTCACGGCTGGCGGCCGTGAACACATCGAGCACATGGCGCTCATGCGGGCCGTAGTGGATGTCCCTCACTACCGTCACACCGGGATACGGCTCCGTGGCCGGCAGCAACGGCGCATAGAGCGCCGCCGTGCGCGGTCCGTCGATTTTCGAGCCGATCTCGCGCAGCGCTGCAGCGATGGTGGGCGGCATGCCGCCGCCTGCCTCGCTCGCCTTCATAGCCGCAATCACATCAGGGTCTCGTGCGGGAGCCACCGGTGGCACCTCGGTCCGGCCGGTCACCGGATTGGCATAGTGAAACGGAATGTCCGACACCGCCGGAAACATTGAGAATTTCGCGGTCGGCGGACCATCCGGTGGCATGTCGGTGCTCGGACCCGGCATGGCGCGGCTGGCCGCCTTGGCCCAACCGCCCTGGTAGCCGGCCGACAGGGTATTGTAGGTGTGGTCGGTCTTGAAGCGCCAGACACCGTCCTCTTTGATCGCCTCGTTCTCATACACAGCAGCACCCAGTGAGGCGCGTGAGCCGAGGGTCATCTGCTGCACCATGCGGATGCGGATCTTAGCGCTTTGCCCATCGGGGGCCACATCGATGACCGGTTGCAGCTGCAGGTGGTTGCCGAGCCGGCCGGCGACCGGTCCTTCTTTACCGCGGCCAAACACCTTGAACAGGAAGGCGCGCACGTGGTCCTGACCGCGGTACACCCCGCGCTGCGCCAGCTCCATCGTGCCGTCGCGCGCGAACAGGTCGGCGAGATCGTTCCACAGGTTCTTGTCGAGGTAATACCCGTAAGCGCTCTCGAGATTCTCGAGCTCCTCATAGGCCTCGATGCGATCCAACTGGCGTTGGAATTCCACTACGGCCGCCTGCGCGTCTTTCACCTTCGGCGATGACATCGAGCCTTTTGTGGGCATGAGTGCCGCGGCCGCCCGCCTCGGCTCGGGTCCGCCCCGCTCAGCCGCCGGATAGTGAGGTGCTTCTCCCGTCACGGGATTCCGGTAGTGATACGGCGGGACGTAGGCCTTGGGATAACTGCCGTATATCTCTGTCGGCGGCCGATCCGGCGGCACCGTCGTGCTCGGACCCGGCGCCGGCAGCGCACTCTTGCCCCACCCTTCGTC
>DATMQL010000230.1:0-4703 GCA_035566815.1 Steroidobacteraceae bacterium
CGGAGGATCTCTCGGCGGCGATTCGCGGGATCATGGCGGAAGCGGTGGGCGAGCTCGTCGACCAGCACATGCCCAAGAGTGGCGCCAGCTCGGACTGGGATCTGCAGGGTTTGACCGATTCACTCGCGAGAGATTTCAACGTCACCGTCGATCCGAAGACGTGGCTTGCGCAGGAGCCGGACCTCGAGGAGCAGACCTTGCGCACGCGGATCGTCGGCGCGGTGAACGACGCCTATGATGCGAGAACGGTGCGCTCCGGTACGGAAATCATGCGTCACATCGAGAAAGAGGTGATGCTGAAGATGTTGGATCAGCATTGGCGCGAGCACCTGGCGGCGATGGATTACCTGCGCCAGGGTATTCATCTGCGGGGTTACGCGCAGAAGGACTATCGGTTCGAGTACAAGCGCGAGGCGTTCGAGTTGTTCGCCGCGATGCTCGACCGTGTGAAGTTTGAAACGGTGTCGTTCCTTTCGAAGATCGAGATCCGCACCGCCGAGGAAATCGAGCGTGAGGAGGATGAGCGTCGTGAGCGTTTGATGCGCGCGTTGCAGGCGCAGCATGCGGAGGCGCAGTCGGTATTCACTGCGGCGGAAGCTGCAAGCCCTGCGCTGCCGGCGGGCTCGTCGGAAGTCACCTATGCCCAGGTGCCGGGTGTGGCACTGCCGGGTACATCGGCGGGCGGCGCCGGTTCTCGGTCGCTGCCTCATCCCATCCCGGAGGCGCAAGGTACGTTTGTGCGCGGGGAGCGCAAAGTCGGGCGCAACGAGCTTTGCCCCTGCGGATCGGGCAAGAAATTCAAGCACTGTCACGGCACGCTGACGAGCGTGGAGTAAGGGTGCCCGCGGCTTGAAGCCGGCTCTCCTTGTCGTCGCGGCGGCGCTCTACGACCGCGACGGACGCATCCTCATCGCCGAGCGACCCGCCGGCAAGCATATGGCGGGGCGCTGGGAGTTTCCGGGTGGCAAAGTGAACGCGACGGAGTCTGAGGCGGACGCGCTCACTCGGGAGCTCCGTGAAGAACTCGGTATCGAAGTGGTGTCTAGCCGCCCCTTTATGCGTCTCGCTCACTCCTATGCCGATCGAGACGTTGTGCTCTCCATGTGGATCGTCGAGAGCTTTGCGGGTGAGCCACAGGGTCTCGATGGACAACGACTCAAATGGGTGCAACCGGCACGGCTTTCCGACGAGGATATTCTCGAAGCCGACCGGCCGTTCGTAGAAGCGCTTAAAGAACGTCCGTGTACAATGCAAGAAAAGCCCCCCACCTAATTGGATCGACATGGCAGCGCAGAACGACCTTCCGGAAATCCGGCTGGACCCGGCGGAAATGTACCGGGAAGAGATTTTCACTGATCGCCGGGCCGGCACCATCCGCCGTCTCACCCCGGTGAAGCTTGACGGCTCCACCGACACCGGGCGGGACGTGCTTTTCTCGGGACAGACCCAACTGATGACGCCCGCCGGCGTGCTTCCGCTGGTGTTCGAGATCGAGGCCGCGACACTGGACGAAGCGCTGCAGAAATTCCCCGATGGGGTGAAGGCCGCGCTGGAGCAGGCGATCGACGAGGCTCGGGAGATGCGGCGCGAGCAGGCCTCGCGCATCGTGGTTCCCGAAGTAGGCGGCGGCATCGGCCCCGGTCCTGCAGCGGGCGGCGGGAAGATTAAGTTCCCCTGAGAGCCGCCTCGAGGCTGTCCATAGTACCGTTGCGCGCAGGCTATCGCCCGCGCTCAGACTCCGGGGCGTCCCATCTGGGCCGCCCGCGCGACGCATGCGTCGCACCCCTGGAGCCGCAACCCGGCCGGCCATTGCGCTGCGCAATCCATGCTTCGCGCAAGCCCTGGATGGCCATCCATGGGCGAGGGGCGCTGTCCCGCCCCGAGCGCTCGCCGCACGCGGCGAGCCCATGGCCGGCGCTCGGCCCGGTAATGCCGTGCCTCGCCCTAAGCTTGGCGAAAGCGCTGACTGTACGGAACGGAATGTGCTGGTGAGGCATTACCCCTGATTGAGGGGGTGCAGTCACGGCCGCGAGGTTCCTATGATAGATACAGTCGAAGCCGGCGTGGGCACCCCCGCCGTCAGCGTGGGTATGCCCGTGTACAACGGCGAGACCTATCTCGAAGTCGCCATCAGCTCGGTACTCGCGCAAAGCTTCAACGATCTCGAACTCATCATCTGCGACAACGCTTCGACGGACCGGACCGCTGAAATCTGCCAGGATTACGCCGCCCGCGACTCCCGCATCCGCTACTTCCGCAACCCGCAGAATCTCGGCGCCGCCCCGAACTACAACCTCGCGTTCAGCCACGCGCGGGGCCGCTACTTCAAATGGCTCGCGCACGATGACCGCATCACCCCCTCGTACCTGGCGAAGACGGTACGGGTTCTGGATGAGCGCACCGACGCGGTGTTGTGTAATTCGGTCGTTCAGTACATCGACCAGAACGGTGCCCCGATCGGCTTGTATAACACCGGCCTGGCGCTGGCGGACTCGCAGTCGGCTGCCGCACGGTTCGCGTGGATGGTGTTGCGATCGCATTCCTGTGTCGACTTCTTCGGACTCATCCGCCGCGAGACCCTCCAGGACTCGCTGCTGCATGGAAGTTTTCACGGCGCCGATCGGGCGTTACTCGCCCAACTCGCCATTCGCGGCCGGCTGATCCAGTTGCCCGCGCCGCTCGTGGAGATGCGCGAGCATCCTAACCGCTACACGCGCTCGAACGTGCGCTCCGGCGATCGGGCAGCGTGGCACGACGCCTCGAAGCGCGGGCAGATCAGTCTGCCGACGTGGCGACTGTATGGCGAATATCTGCAGATGGTGCGCAAGGAGCGGATGCTGTCCAACGAGCGCGCCGGGTGTTATTCCGCTCTCGCCCGCTGGTGGTTCGTCAACTGGAACTTCGCGCGAGCGGCTGTGGACGTGCTTGCAGTTGTGGCACCCGGTCTGCCGATCGCGGCTGAGCGACTCAAGATCCGGGTGTTTGGGGCTGCGCCGGGCCACCTGCTCGCGGATCGGGAACGATGAGCGTCGTCGCGCAGTTAAGCGACACGACGTTGAGCGATCAGTCCTTCAGCGTCGCGCCCCTGACCGCGCCGCGATTTCGGGTCGCCATGATTGCGGCGTGTCCCATGCCTGCTCGCCGGGGCACGCCCCTGCGCATCGAGCGATTGACGGAGGCCTTGATCGCGCGCGGTCACCACGTCGAGCTCATCACCTACCACGTGTCAGATGACGCGCAGACATTGGAATTTCCGGTCCACCGGATTTTCAACAAACGTGTCTACTGGCGCATGCCTGCGGGCCCCAACCTGCGCAAGCTCGCCCTGTACGATCCGGCGCTCGCGGTGAAGGTGTGGCGCGTGCTGGGTGGCTCGCGTTTCGATGTGATTCATGCGCATCACCTCGAAGGTTTGCTGGTGGCGCTTCCGTCGCGGCTCCGGCACGGGGTTCCGATCGTATATGACGCTCATACGATGTTGTCGTCGGAGCTACCGAGTTACGGTCCCGGTTTCTCCAAACGAGTGGTAAGCACGGTGGGTCGCTGGTTCGATGGAGTGTTGCCGAACGCCGCCGATCATGTCGCCTCGGTGACGACAGATATCCGTGACCGGTTGACCGCGCGTCATGGTTTGTCGCCCGATCAGATTTCTGTCGTCACGAATGGCGTCGAAACCGGGTGTTTTCGGTTCACCGGCGTGTCGCCACGTGCCGATGGCCTGACGCGGCTGATCTACACGGGCACTCTCGCGCCGTATCAGGATGTCGACCTGTTGCTCGAGGCGTTCGCGGTCGCGCGGCGCTCGCGCGAGAATCTCCGGCTGTGCATGGCGGTGAGCTCGCCGTTCGATCCCTACGAAGCGTTAGCTCGGAAGCTGGGTATCCGCGAGGCCATCGAGATCATTCCGGACAACTTCGAAGAGTTGCCGCGGCAACTGGCGGAGTCCGCCATGGCGGTGTTGCCCCGCATGCATTGCGATGGGATTCCGCAAAAACTGCTGAATTACATGGCCGCGGGGAAAGGCATCGTGTGTAGTGCCGGCTCCGCGAAGTTGCTGGAGCACGAGCGGACGGGGCTGATCGTTCCCAACGGCGATGTGGGCGCTTTCGCAGCGGCTATTGTGAGACTAGCCGCGGACCCGGCGTACTCGGATGCTCTGGGAAGCGCGGCCCGCGACTACGTGGAGCGTAATTACAGCTGGGACCAGGCGGCCGAACGGCTCGAGCGGGTGTATGCGCGAGTCGTGCCCCCGGCGGTAGCGGTTACCGGCTGAGCTTCTCCTTGATCTTCCGCGCCATCTCAAACACGATGGGCGGGGTCAGCATGTTAGCCGCCTTGATCGCGAAGCGCCTCGGGTCCATCTTTCCCCGGAACTCCACCGCCTTCGAGCGGGCGGCCCAACCCGGCACGGGTGGTGCCGTGTAGTAGTACCAGGACAGGCACAGGCGCGCGCGCCCTTTCGGGCACGTCAACGGCTGGCGATGCCCATGTAAGGCATTCGGCGTGTTGAATATCGCCACGCGATTGAACAATGGCTCGATCTTCACTTCCTTGTGGCCCGGAGCTGTAACCGGGTCGCCCGAGTGCAGCTCGAGCGCGCCACCCCACTCCGACTGCCAGTCGCGGTTGAGATAGAGCAGCACGTTGATGCGGCGATCGAGCTTCAGCTCCCGTTGCGTCGCGAAGTCATAATGCAGTCCCAG
>DATMQL010000231.1:0-2871 GCA_035566815.1 Steroidobacteraceae bacterium
GGAAGAGGTGATCGCGCGGGCCAAGAGCCACTATGCCGCTTTCAAAGACAGCGAAAAATGGCGGCGGCAACAGTGGCGCGAGCAGCGCCGCATGTGGAAAGACCAGCGCCAGCAGTGGCGGGACGAGCGTCGTGCGTGGGAGCGCGCCGGCAGTTCGCAGGGCGTTCCGCCGCCCCCGCCTCCGCCGTGGTCGAGCGTGCCGCCGTCGAATGCGACTTATGCGTCGCAGGTTGTAAACGGTGTGGTCACGCCGCTCATCGATCTCGTGGGTGCCGTGTTGTTTATTGCGTTCCTGGTCGCGTTGTTCTCGATTGCCACGCACCACCGGGTCTTTGGCTGGACGCTGCCCTGGGACATGCCGGGCTGGATTGGCATAGTGGCCCTGATAGTGTTGTACAAAGTAATCGCGTCGCCCTTGCGCCAGGCGCGCTATTCCAGCTACTACGGTGCCCCGTTGGGCCAGGGATGGCTGGCGTTGTGGGGAGTGTTGGTGTGGCTCGCGCTGGTCACGTTTTTTGCGTGGCTCGCCTGGCAGCACTGGGCCGAAGTGCAGGGTTTCTTCGAGCAACTCGCCAGCAGCCTGCGCGACCTGATCGAGAACCGGCCCGCGGCCTCGGCCGACCCCGTGCAGGCCACGGTGGGCCTGTTGCCCGCAGGTTCCACCCTTGGTGCTACACCTGCGCGCTCGGGTTGGAGAACTCCAGTCGCATGGATAGATCCACCGCGCGAACGTGCTTGGTAAGACTGCCGACCGAGATGTAGTCCACGCCGGTCGTGGCGATGGCGCGGACTGTTTGCAGGGAGACGCTGCCGGAGGCTTCGATTTTGACAGGGTGCCCGCTCGCGCGGTTGATGGCGACAGCCTTGCTCATGTCGGGTTGAGTGAACTCGTCGAGCATGATGATGTCAGGTCGCGCCGCCAGCGCTTCCTGGAATTCGGCGAGTGACTCGACTTCAACTTCGACCGGCAGCCCCGGCGCCGCGCGCCGGGCAGCGACGATGGCGCCGGACAACGAGCCCGCAGCGGCGATGTGGTTCTCCTTGATGAGGACCATGTCGTAGAGGCCGATGCGATGGTTGCGGGCGCCGCCGCACCGTACCGCGTATTTCTGCGCGGTACGCAGGCCGGGTAGAGTTTTGCGCGTATCGAGGATCACGCAGCCCGTTCCGGCTACCGCGTCGACGAAACCGCGTGCGGCCGTCGCGGTCGCCGAGAGGAGTTGCATGAAATTGAGGGCGGTGCGCTCGCCCGTGAGAATCGCGCGGGCCGGTCCTGCGATCTCGAAGATCACACTGTCGGCCGTAAGCGGGTCGCCGTCGACGGCGTGCCAGCTGAGCCGAATATCCGGATCCAGCTGGCGAAAAGTCTCCTCGACCCAGGGGCGGCCGCAGAGGACCGCGTCCTCGCGCGTAATGACTCGACCACGCGCCTTTTGCGTGGCAGGAACGAGCTCCGCGGTGACGTCGCCACTGCCAACGTCCTCGCGGAGCGCCGTCGCTACCTGGCTTGCAAGATCTCTGGGAATGTCATTCATGCCGCCTATTATGGCGTCAGGAACGGCAGCCCGTGACTCGCCGAAGCCATGCACATGAGCATCGGGATCGACAGTACAAAGTTCGTCCGCGAGGCCAGCAGGGCCACGCGCCGCGCCTTGGCCTTTTCCTCGTCCGTCGCTGGAACGATACCGAGAATCTTCTTCTGCATGCGCCAGATGACGCCCCACACGTTCAACAGCATGATGGTGCCGAGCCAGGCGCCAATGCCGATGATCAGGTAGTAGTGCGTCGGATCATCGAGCCCGGCGCCCAGGGTGAAGGCGCCGACGAACTTCGGTCCCAGCAGCCAGGCACCGCCGATCCATGTGGCCAGCGCCGTCCAGCGAAACCAGAACAGGGCCCGCGGGGCGACGTACTTGTTGATGCCCGCGCCGCCCGGACCCCCCTTGTCGGCCGCGGCATCGGCCATGGCGGGGGTTTGCGCGACATTGAAGTAGTAGAGCAGGCCGATCCAGAACACACCCGAGACGATATGGAACCAGCGGGCGAGGCCGAGCTGGTTGAAATGTGTGCCGCCAATCCCCAGTGCAAGGAGAATTGCGAGCACGATGCCGAGAATCAGAGAGTGGCGATGATTATTCAGCGGATTCATTGGGTATCCCTCGAGCATCCAGGCTTTTGTTTTGATTGCACTTGCGCGGTGCAGGGCACGTTTGGAGAATAGGCCACACCCCCCCATAATTCAACGCGGCGACGCTTCGGCTGACGTCGGGCGGCTATGAGATGATCGCCCCCATGGAACGCCCCCCGTCCCCCTGTATCAAAGTCTGTGAGCTGGATACCGAGGGGTACTGCCGGGGCTGTCTGCGGACGGGGACAGAGATCGGACAGTGGCTGTCCATGAGCCCTGCGCAGCAGTGGCGACTTATTGCGGACCTGGAGCAGAGACGCCAGGCCCGGGGCCCGAGATCATTGAGCCCACGCTCAGTAAACTATAGCGACTAGAGGTACACGATGGACGTTGTCGAGCGAATCAAAGCCGAGCTGAGCTCGGCGCCGGTAGTCCTGTTCATGAAGGGCACGCCCGATTTCCCCCAGTGCGGCTTCTCGGCACAGACCGTCGGCGCCCTGCGCGCGGTCGGCGCAGAGTTCAAGCACATCAACATTTTCGAGGAGCCCGAGCTGCGCGAAGCCCTGAAGCGCTACTCGAACTGGCCCACCTATCCGCAGCTTTACGTGAACGGTGAGCTGATCGGTGGATGCGACATCGCTCTGGAGATGTATCGCAGTGGTGAGCTGAAGAAACTGTTGGGCGAAGTCGGCGCGACGGCCGCCGCCTAATTCGCGTCGGTTCGAGCTATGTGGCGACCGCGG
>DATMQL010000232.1:0-7655 GCA_035566815.1 Steroidobacteraceae bacterium
GCGGGTTCTGCGGCGCTTCACCTGGCAGAAGGCCTTCCAGGCGCAGACCACCGCTTATGCCTCTCTCGTCGGCGGTCGCAGACTCCCGGTGCCCGAGGAGGACATGATGGAGCTCCGCTCGCCAACGTCCTAGGAGCCTGTCTGAGTAATGATCGCCGTAGCGAGGGCGACCCAGATCGAGCAGCTTTCTGCGATCGTTTCCCGCGCATAGCCGACGCATATGTAAGGGAAACGATCGCAGAAAGATGCCGATCTGGGGCGGCCGCAGTAGGCGAGCATTGCTCAGACAGGCTCCTAGACACCGCCGCCTTTCCGGTGTGAAAGCGGCCGCCGTAAAGCGGCTATAGGGAAATCGGTTGGGGAAAATTCTCGGACGCTACATTCTGCGTGAAGTCGTGACCGCCTGGCTCGTGGTGACCAGTGTGCTGCTGGTCATCCTGCTCGCGAATCAAGTCGCGGGCGTGCTGGAACGCGCCGCGGTCAATCAATATCCGAAAGGCGTGGTGCTCGAGCTCATCGGCCTCGGCGCGCTGCAGAATCTCAGTCTCCTGGTTCCCTTCGGCCTGCTGCTCGGGGTGGTACTCGCGTTCGGCCGGCTGTACCACGACAGTGAGATGGCCGCGGCGCTAGCCTGCGGAATCCGGCCGGCGAACGTCTATGTGCCTGTCGGGCTGCTGGCGGTGTTCGTCGCGGCAGGCCTCGCCTGGCTCACGCTAGGGCTGGCGCCTGACGCGACGGCGCGTGCGTTGAGTTTGCGCAATGCGGCGCTGCGGGCAGGTCAGTTCGCGCCGATCGCCGCCGGCAAATTCCGCGCTTTTGGCGGCGCGAACGCGGTCGTGTACGCCCAGAATGTGAACAAGGACGGAACACTGGGCAACGTGTTCGTGGAGCGTAATCGCGGCCCGGTAGTCGAGGTGGCGTTGGCACAGCGGGCGCGGCACTCGGTGTCGCCGGACGGTATGACGCACACCATTACGCTCTACGATGGTGAGCGTTATGAAGGGGAGCCGGGAAGCCCTCAATTCCGCATCGTGCACTTTGCCGAGCACACCATTCCTGTGGAGGTGCCGGCGGTCACCGATGTCGTGAAAAATCTCGAGGCGCAACCGAGCCGCTCACTCCTCGAGTCGGTGGATCTCAACAAGCGCGCCGAGTGGCATTGGCGCGTGGCCATGCCTGTGAGCTGCATCGTGCTGACACTGCTCGCGGTGCCGCTATCCAGGCTCAGGCCCCGGCAGGGTCGGTATGCGCGGGTATGGCTCGCCGTCGTGATCTACTTTCTGTATCAGAACCTGATCACCATCGGCAAGGTCTGGATCTCTCGCGGCACGGTGCCGGAGATTGCGGGCCTGTGGTGGACTCACGCGGCCGTGGTGTTGCTCGCGTTGGTTGTGATCCTGGGGCCCACCCTGGGCACCCGCCTGCGCTACCGGGTTCGCGGACTATGACAATCCTGGACCGCTATATCGTGCGCTCCATCCTCGGCTCGGTGCTGTTGGTCATGGCGGTCGTGCTCATCCTGGGCGGACTGTTTATTTTCATCGATCAACAGGACGACATCGGCGTGGGTCACTACACCGCGGCCGAAGCTGTCTGGTACACGCTTCTCAACCTTCCGCAGCAGGCGTTCGAGCTGCTGCCGATCACGGTGCTCATCGGTTCCCTGCTCGGGCTGGGCTCGCTCGCGCGTGGCAGCGAGTTGACTGTCATTCGCGCGACCGGCGTCTCGATCGTGCGCCTCGCGGGTACGGCACTCGTCGCGGGGCTGCTCCTCATCGGCGTCGAAGTGCTGCTCGGGGAGTTTCTCGCTCCGCCGTTGCACGTGGCTGCGCGCGAGCAGAAGGCCTTCGCCAAGTTCACCAACATCAGCTTCGGTGGCGGCGGTGCTGCATGGGTACGTGACGGAAACCTGATCCTCAACGTCGCACGACAGTCGGGACAGCGGCAGTTCGGCGGTATTCAGATCTTCGAGCTGTCTGCCGATCATGGCCTGGTCGCGCTCGGTCATGCCGGCAATGCCACGGTTGGATCCGATAAGAAATGGCTGTTGGGCGATTACACCGAATCACGTTTCGCGGCCGACTCGGTCGAGGCGCAGTCGCCGGGCCGGCGAATCCTGGAATCGAATGTCACACCAGGATTCCTGGGGCTCGCCTCGCAGGACCCGCAGCAGCTCACCAGCCGCGCACTGTGGCAACTGATCCAGTACTACCGGAAAAACTCGCTGGACCCGAGTCAGTATCTGTTCGCATTCTGGTCGCGGATCGCGCGTACCGTGGCGATTGGCTTCTCCGTGCTGCTGGCTATCCCCTTCGTGCTCGGCTCGCTACGCTCCTCGGGCGCAGGGACCCGGACGATGATGGGGTTGCTGTTGGGCATCTGCTTCTTCCTGGTGCAGCGGCTGATCGAGAGCGGCACCGTCGTTTTCGCCCTCAATCCAGTGATATTGGCGTGGATCCCCACTGCAGCGATGGGGATGGTGACCCTGTTGTTGTTGGCCCGGGCGAAGTAAAGGGCGGCGTCGAGGTCGGCAGGCCGCAGCCTGGCTCGCCTTACCTGCCTGAGGCGCTCGTGCGGTGTTGGGGCAGCCGGTTGTCGAGCACGACCCAGCTCAACCTGCTGCTGAGCCAGGTCTGGTCTTTGGGCCGGACGCTCTCAGGGTCGTCCAGGCTGCAGATCGTCACGTCGATTTCGTTCGGGAAATCTTCCGTCTCGAAGGTCAACTGGGTGCCGCACTGCGCGCAGAACGAGCGGGTGCCGCGGCGAGTCGACTTGAAGCGTGTCGGCTCTCCTGCGGTGAAGCGGAACTGTGAGCGTTCGAGACTGAACCAGGCCACACAAGCGGCGCCGGTGGTGCCACGACAGATTGCGCAGTGGCAGCTCGTCTCTTGAAATGGGGTGCCGGTGGTTTCGTAGCGGATCTGGCCGCAGAAGCAGCCACCATTGCGAGTCGTGCCCATTGCAGTAATGCCTCGGTGGGTTCCGGGAGTCAGACGGGGTCCTCTATGGTACTCGCGATCCGGGCCGCCGGATGTTCTATGCTTTCGGTATGGAAAGCGATGCCCTGCGGGGATTCATTGAGCGATACCCCCGGCTGTTCGTGCTCACCGGCGCGGGTTGCAGCACGGATTCGGGCATTCCGGATTATCGGGATGCCGACGGTGGCTGGAAGCGTACGCAACCTGTGCAGTTCCGTGCGTTCATGGATGAGTTGTCGACGCGCAAACGGTACTGGGCTCGGAGCCTCGTGGGTTGGCGGCGCATTCGACGCGCCCGGCCCAATGATGCTCATAGGGCGTTAGCTGCCCTCGAGCAGCGTGGCGGTGTTGCGCTGCTGGTTACCCAGAATGTCGATCGTCTGCATCAGGCCGCGGGCAGTACTAACGTAGTCGATCTCCACGGGCGGCTCGACCTGGTGCGCTGTATGGGATGTGGGCGGCGGCTGCCTCGAGAGGAGCTGCAACAGGAGCTGCTGGCGCGCAATCCGGACTGGATCGACCTCGACGCGCGTGAAGCACCGGATGGGGACGCCGACCTCGATGGGTTGGATTTTTCGACTTTCGAGGTGCCCGCTTGCGCGGTTTGTGGCGGGTTGTTGAAACCCGACGTTGTGTTTTATGGGGAGAGTGTGCCGCGAGAACGGGTGGAGATAGCGATGCAAGGGGTGCAGGATGCCGACGCTATGCTCGTGGTGGGGTCGTCACTGATGGTGTACTCGGGATACCGGTTCGCACGCGAAGCGGCGGCCGCGGGCAAACCCATCGCCACGGTGAATCTCGGCCGGACGCGGGCGGACGATCTGTTTTCGTTGAAGGTGGCGCATTCGTGCGCGGCGGCGTTGGCCTTTCTGCTCGAGAACTCGCGAGTGGCGTGAGGTATTGGTCCGCCCCCGAGCGGGAGCGCGCCGTCTTCGTCTCAGGGCGCGTCAGCCGCCTTATCCGCCTTTTTCCCGCCCTTCGCCTTATCCGCGCCCTTATCAGCCTTCTTAGGCGGCTCGACCGGCTTGAGCAGATCATCCATGGAATGGAAGATGGAGTCGTACTTGTAGGACGGGAGCTCGTATTCCCAACCCTGAAGCTGGGTAGTGAGCTTCTGCGCTTCGTCCGCGGTCTCCTTGGCGGTCGAGTGGACGATGATCGTAATAAGATCGTGTGTGCCGTCTTTGCGTCCCGCAATATCGAGATCGAGACCGTCGAAGGTGTGGTAGATAGCGTGCGACACTTTCGCATCGCCGGGCGCAGCCGTCTTGTGCACGTCGTCGAACGTCATCCCACCCAGCGCACCCGCGATCGGATCCGCGGCGACAGGGCTCGAGAGCTCGCGCCCCTTCGGGATGTTGCTGACAGTGAAATCTGTCTGCTCTTTCTTCTCGCGCGACACGGTATAGGCCGGCGCCTCGGCGGGCTTCTCTTCAACCGATTTCACCCGCTCCTGGTGAATGTCGATGAGCGTGTGATCGAGCCAGCGCTTCGGATCGCCCTCCACGGAGAGTGACGGCGCCGCCAGGAGCGCCTGCTGGGTCGTCGGTACGCGGACGTACCCTGACTTGGCACTCGAGGACTTCCCGATGATGAGCTCATAGACTTTTGTCGGTGTGACCACGGCGACCCGCGTCCCGGTGGCTTGCGGCGAAGTCGTGTCTTCGACACCCAACTGCGGATAGTTGGCCGGAGTGTGGGTCTTCTCCTCGACGACGTTCAAGGCGCCGAGGTCGAGGAGGAATTTGCGGACCTTGCCGGAGTCGGCAGGGTAGTCGCGCTCGCCGACCATCCAGTCGGAAGTGCTCTTCTTCAGCGTCGCGTGGGTTTCGTCGCCCTTGGTGAGACGGATCTCCGTCACCGTGTTTAGAGCGCCTTCGAGGCCTGGCAACACCAGGTCACCCGCCATCGTGGCACGGTCGAGGTGCCGTTTCGAGGACAACCAGATCGCAAAAGCAATGACGGCGACTCCTGCCCCGAGCAGGATGGCGACACGACGGGGGGTCATGGGTTGTTTTCCTTGTTGGTCGCTGACGACGTTCGCTGCCGCCTGCGGCCGACCGCGATGAGCAGCACCACGACGGCGAACAAAAACGGCACCACCACGATATTCAGAATCTTCAGCTCATTGCCCAGGCCTTTGATTTCCGCATCCAGTCCGGCGCGCACCTGGCGCAGCTGTTTGCGGATGCTGACCTTTTCATCCTGGAAGCGATCGAGCTCTTTCTCCTGCTCAGGAGTCAGAATGATGGCGGACTTGTCGCTGCGCTTGGATTGCAGCGTCTGAAGCTTCTCCTCAGTTTCATGCAGCTTCTGCTCGAGTTGCTGTTCCTCAGCATGGAATCGCTCGTCGGCGACGTGGCGAAGTTTTTCGACGCGCTCGAACGGCCGCGTGAAGGTCGCGCGCCCACGCACGCTGATGAGGTCGGTGCTCCCCGAGAGATTGTCGAGTGAGTTGAGTACCAGGTCGCCGTTGCTGGCCCAGGCCTGCGCGACCTGTTGGCCAAAGAAGTTCTGCTCGTGCACCCACATGAAGTCCGACAGCAGGTCGGTGTCGGCAAACACGATGAGGTTGAGAGGCTTCACGGACTCTTTGAGAGCCACCTGTCCCGGGGCAAGTGTGACGCCGGTGGGCGGTCCGCTGGGGAACATGGTCTTGACGTTGCCGGTGACGCGAGCGGCGATCGTGTAGCGCTGCCCGGTGGGCTTGAAACCCTCGCGCAGCGAGGACGGATCGAACAACATGGCAAAGCGCTGTGCCGGCATCGGTTGAGCTTCCGTGCTCGACTGCAGTATGGACTCGAACTTCGTGGTCGCGCCTTTGATGGGTGTGAGGAACCCGGCGGTGGCGACGTTGACATTCGAGAGTCCGGCCGTCACGACGTCGCTCGCATTGAAGGAGGACGAGTCGAGCCCGAGAATGCCGAGATGCTGCTGCGGCGGCTCGCCCTGGTGCATCGAGACGGACAGGGCGCGGGCGCGGTCGGCCACGACCTCCTTCGGATCGAAGTTCACACCCCAGTCGGCCAGCAGGGTGTTGAAGTGCGACGACTTGTCGGCGCCCATGGCGGCCATCGGGTTACTGGGATCGCCCTGGCCGGCGGGATCGGACTCCGCGACCGGATCGACGAACAGCAGGATGTGTCCACCGCGCAGCGCGTACTGGTCGATGGCCCATTGTGTGGCCGGAGACAATCCCTTCGGGTGAACAATGACGAGCGTGCTGACATCGGGGTCGATCTTATTCGTGCTGGCTTCGACCTCGCGGACGTCAAAGAGCTGCTGCGCCTGCGAATAAATCGCCCAGGCCGGGCGTACCTGGCCGGTACGCTGATCGAGGCTCTCGCCCATGGGAATCGTCGAGAGCCACGCCACCACGGGCTTTTTCGGATTCGCGAGCGTGTAGATGAGCTTCACGACGTCGTATTCGAGGAACTGCTCCTTCGCCGGATCGAAGAATTCGATGGCAGCGTGGCCGTCGGTGGAGTTCGTGCCCGCCAGGCCGAAGAAGAACTGGGAGCCCGTTGCGCCGACAGGGGCGCTTTTCACTCCGAGCTCGGTCGCGCGGTCCTCTTCCTCCGAGAACGGCTGCGGATCGACGACGTGCAGGTGTACGTTGCCGCCCGAGCGGGTCTGTAACTCCTCCAGGAACTCGCGTACCCGCGTGCCGTAGGACTTCAGCTGCGGGATCTGGTCGGCGGTTTTTTCCGAGAAGAAGAAATACAGGTTGATGGGCTCCTTGATGCCCTTCAGGATCCGGTCCGTGCCGGGCGCCGTGGTGTACAGATGGTTCTGGGTGAGATCCAGCCGCCAGCCGCGCAGCGCGTAGTTGAAGAGGACCGTGAGCCCTATGAAGAGGAGGGCGAGCGCCAGCAGTGTGCCGCCGCCGAGTGTTGAGCGTTTCGTCATATCCGTAAACCTTCCGACTAGTCGGCTTTACGCAGTTCGAGAGCGATCGAGGTCGCGAGCAGGAAGAACGCGATCAACATCCCGAAATACAACAGGTCGCGTACGTCGATGACGCCCTTGGCGATCGACTCGTAGTGAGTGAGGAACGATAGCGACGCGATCGCATCCACGAGCACCTGGGGCGCCCACCCGCGGAACACATCCAACACGAGGGGGAAGCCGGCGAGCAGAAACAGGAAGCAGGCCACCACGCCCAGGATGAAAGCCACGACCTGGTTGCGGGTGAGGGCCGACATGCACGAGCCGATCGCGAGAAAGCCGCCGGCGAGGAGCAGGCTGCCGACGTAGGCGGCGAAGATCGTGCCGTTATCCGGGCTGCCGAGGTAGTTCACGGTGATCCACAGCGGAAAGGTGAGGGCTAGCGCGAGGGCCGTGAAAATCCACGCGGCGAAGAATTTTCCGAGCACGGCTTCCCAGAGCGTCACCGGCTGCGTCATGAGCAGCTCGATGCTGCCGGACTTGCGCTCCTCGGCCCACAGCTTCATGGAGATTGCGGGGATCAGGAACAGGTACAGCCAGGGGTGGAAGTTGAAGAAGGGATCGAGATCCGCCTGGCCGCGCTCGTAGAAGCCGCCGAGATAGAACGTAAACGCGTTCGCCAGTACCAGGAAGATGAGAATGAAGACATAAGCGAGCGGCGTCGCGAAATAACTCGTCAGCTCGCGGCGCATGATGATGCCCACGTTACGCATGGCGTTCCTTTGTGTT
>DATMQL010000233.1:0-8063 GCA_035566815.1 Steroidobacteraceae bacterium
GGGTGAGTGAGCTGAGCCATGGCCGAGAAGCTTCTGAAGCCATCCTCTGACGGCGGCGGCGCCCAGGGCACGGCGGAGTTTTCCGTCACGCAGGCAAGAGAGATCGTCAAAGACCTGTTCAACCACAGCGCGCGGGTCTACTGGGCGGACTTCCTACTCTCCCTGTCGGTGGCGTATGGGTCGGTGGTGTTGTTTCTTTCGAGTCCCGCGTTCTCGTCGCTTTACATCCTCGGCTTCGCCGTCGCCGCATTCGCCTTGTTCCGATGTGGCGTCTTCATGCATGAGATCGTGCATCTGCCGAAAGGCCGCCTGCCTCTCTTGAGCGCCGCTTGGAACATCCTGTTCGGCATTCCAACACTGATGCCGTCCTTCATGTACAAGAACCATGCAGACCATCACAATCCCCGGCATTTCGGGACCTCGAGGGACGGTGAATATCTGCCCCTGGGCGCGGGACCCGTGCGCCGGATCATCTTCTACTTTCTGCAGGTCCCCTTACTTCCGGCATTGGCGATATTCAGATTCCTGGTGCTGACGCCACTGTCGTTCCTGCATCCACGCTTGCGCCGGATGGTGTTGGAGAGAGCGTCCTCGTACGTGATCAATCCGAGGTACCGGCGAACCCTGCCGCCGGACGAAGGGCGCGGGACCTGGGCGGCTCTTGAGGCCGTGATCTTCCTGGAGCTCGCCACGTTTTTCGGCCTGTTGCTCTCGGGGGAGCTGGCCTGGACGGTCTTCTTTGAGCTCTACGCCCTCGGCATGGCTGCAGCGGGTCTGAACTGGGTGCGGACTGCGGCGGCGCACGGCTACCGCAACACCGGTTCCACGATGACTTTCATCGGACAGATCGAGGACTCGATCAGCATTCCAGGCCACCCGCTGTTGACGGAGCTGCTGTTCCCCGTGGGATTGCGCTACCACTCGCTGCATCACTTGTTTCCATCGCTGCCCTACCATTCTCTCGGCACCGCCCACCGCAGGCTGATGGCGCAGCTCCCGCCCGACTCGCCATACCGTCGTACGGTGCGCCGCAGCTATGCCCAAGCGGTGCGTGAGATGTGGCGCAGCGCCCGCTCTTCCGGACGCTGGACGCCTGCCGGTTCCGTCTGAACGTCATCTCCGTGCTACAGGAGATGTGTCCGGCGGAGGAGGTAGAATGCGACGGCCATCAACGTGAGCGATGGCAACGTCGCCGTGAGCGCCGGACTCAGGTCGAGCAGTGGGCCCAGGTAACGCGTGATCTGCTGGACGAGCGAGAAGACGATGCCGATCATTGCGCCGATCATGATCCGCCCTGCGACGTGTGTGCGCACCGGTCCCAGCGCGAACGGGACGGCAATCATGATCATGGCTACCATCGCAAGCGGTATATCGATCTTTGCCCACAACTCCTGCTCGTAGGGAGCTGCGGGCAGATGCAGCCGCTCCAGATCGCGGACATATTGATACAGGTCGACGGGCTGCATGCTCTCGGGAGGCAGGATCAACAGCGAAACCTGGCGGGGGCGCAGGAACGAATGCCAGGAAAGCGAAGCCAGGCGCTCCGTTTCGCTCCCGGTGTCGCTGAACTTTTTCCTGAGCACGCCCCTCAACAGCCACGTCCCATCCGGGCGGACTTCGGCGCCGGCCGCGTAGATAAACCTCTGTAGCTTCCCGCTGGCCGCGAATTCGTAGATATAGACTTCCTCGGGAACGTTTCCGTGGGCGAACCGCTGCACGTTCAGGTATCCGTGCTCGCCCTCGGCCCAGAGGCCGTTCTCGCTGCGCAGCGGTTCCGACGCCGACGAGAGTCTCGACACGCGCTCCGTCTGCGCGCGCTGCTCGGCAGAGGGGATCACGAATTGCGCCGCCAAAAACAACACGACCAGAACCAGCCCCGCGACCTTGAATACCGATGCGACAATGCGGCGCGGGGATATGCCGGCGGCCCGCATCACCGTCAATTCGTTGTGGCTCGCGAGGCCTCCCAGGGCGAACAGGACGGCGAGCAGCATCGATGCGGGCATCAATTGCAACAGCCTGGCCGGCGCGGTCAGCAGTACGTAGGCCATCGCGTCGATCAGCCGGTATTGGCCCTTTCCAACGTCGTGGAGCTGGTTGACGAGCTCGAGCAGGCTGAATAGCGTGGTAAGCCCGGCAGAGACCAGGACGAGAGTCCTTACTGCGGTAGATTCGATATAACGGTCGAGCAGAGTCATGGTCGCCTGGCGCGTTGCACGCGGCGGTCACAAGTCGGACATGGGGAACGCCCTAACACGCGCGTATGCGCCTCCATGTCAGGCCAAATCCAGGCCCGAGCCAGGCGACAATCAATACCAAGGCAAGCAGGGCCGGCACCCACCAGATGCCCGGGAACGGGCGGATTAGCCCGTTCTGGACCCAGGTCCGCGCGGACTCGTACAGGAGGTAATAGCCCGCGTAGATCAGGATCGCGATGCCGATCTTCGCATACCTGTGCTGGCGTGGCCGCGAGCGGGAGAGCGGCACGCCGAGCATGCCGAGCAGGAGCGTCGACCAGAAGGTCGATAAGCGCCATTGGATTTCGGCGATGTCCGGGGCGGAGGCGGAGGACGCAAGGTAGGCGTTGCTGGCGGCGACCGAGCTGTATCCCGGCGGCTCGACTTCCGGGCTGGTGAGCTGCACGACCAGGTCCTTCACGTTCATGACGACATCGCTGCTGTCGCTCTCGCGTACGATATCGTAGACATGCGCGTCGGTGAGATGGATTTCCGAGTCGCCGTGCGGAGCATTGTCCGGTTTGTGCTCGACGGACCGTGCATGGATGATCCGGGTGGTGCCGCGAAGCTTCAATTGCACAAAGACGTCGTGCCCCGGGGCCGCAGGCCCCGCCCGGCGATCGATGAAAATCGTTCGATTTCCGTGGCTACCTGCGTAGAACGTGCCCGCCTCCATGGCGTTGGTGTTGAGCGAGGCTGCGGCGAGATTGGAAAGCTCGTGCGACCGCTGATAGGCCCAGGGCCTCGCGATGAGCGACAATCCGGCGACGATCAGGGCCATACACAGCGACAAGGCCAGCACAACCCCCATTACTTTCGCCGGTGAGAAACCCAGTGCGAATATGGCGGTGAGCTCGGAGTCGCTGTACATCCTGCCCAATGCCATGATCACCGCAAGATAGAGCGATATCGGGACCAGCAACTCGAGCGCGATCAGGGTCCTCAAACCGATCAACTGAACGATCATGTCGGTCGGCAAGAGTCCGTTCATCGCATTCGACAGGAACTCGGCAGCCCCGAAGCTCGTGAACAGGATGGCGAGCACGGCCAGTGAAACCACCAGCGGCTTGATGATTTCATGTAGCAGATAGCGATTGATGATCATGCATTCGGCGGACGTTATCGGACTGATGGAAGATGTGCGGAAGGTCGCGATTTTCCGTCACAACCTGTTCAAGGTCTCCGAGCCGTTCATCGCTCAACAGGCACAACATCTGCGGCGATACCGGCCGCTTTATCTGGGACGATGGCGCTTCGGCCAGCCGCCCGGCGGGACTGAGTCCCTCGCATTGCAGGATCTCGCCAGGTGGCGGGCGCTACCCTTGATCGGCTGGCAGATGATCACGCGGGACCCGCGCCCGTACCAGCGTTTGCTCAAGTGCCATCGTCCGTCGTAGATCCACGCGCATTTCGGTGTCGAGGGCGTTTACGCGCTTCCCTTGGCCAAGCGGCTCAAGATACCGCTGGTGACCACGTTCCACGGCTTCGACGCCACTCTCGCAACCCGCGCGCTGTTGTGCTCACCGGCATGGGCGCACTATCCGGTGTGGCGGCGCAAGCTTGCACGAGAGGGCGATCTCTTCATCTGTGCCTCGTCGTTTATTCGCGACCGGATTTTGGCAATGGGCTTCCCCGAGGCGCGCACGCGCACTCACTACATCGGAGTGGACTGCCGGAGGATCCTCCCGCGCGATGCTTCCGAGGAAACACCGCTGATCCTGCACGTCGCGCGCCTGGTGGAGGTCAAGGGCACTGAGTATCTGCTCCGCGCATTCGCAACCCTGGCGCGAAGATACGACGGCGTCCAACTCCTTATCATCGGCGACGGACCCTTGCGACGTTCCCTGCAGGCACTCGCGACGTCGCTGCGCGTGCAGGACCGCGTGCGACTACTGGGCGCCTTGGGCCACGAAGAGGTGCTGTCTTGGATGCGCAAAGCCGCGATGCTGGTACTGCCGGGGATCCGGACCGCCACCGGACGGGTCGAAGGTTTGGGTATGGTGCTGCTCGAGGCCGCGGCCACGGGCGTGCCGGTGGTCGGTTCGCGAGTGGGCGGGATACCGGAATGTATGGTCGACGGCCGGACGGGCTTTCTGGTCCCGGAGCGCGATGAGGAGGCGCTCGCCGGTCGGATGGGCGAGTTGCTCGACGATCCCTTGAGGCGGCGTCGAATGGGCTTGGAGGGCCGCGCGCTCATCGAGCGGCGCTTCGATGTTTACCGGCAAACCGAAGCACTGGAAAGCCTTTACGACGCGCTCTTCGCGAACGCGAGCTGAGGCCGAACCGGTGCCGTCGTCGGCGAATGTGGTGGTCGTAGCACATCCCGACGATGAGGCGCTGTGGTTGAGCTCTGCCGTTGCCTCGGCGGGTCGTGTCGTATTCTGTTTTGGCGCCGCCTTTGAGAGACCGCAGCTGTCGGAGGCACGCCGTCGAGCGGTTGCCGCGTTGCCGCTGGCGGATATCGTCGACTTGGCGATTCCCGAAAGCGGCGCCGGCTTTTCCATTGACTCGGCGGATCCCGAACCGACGGCCACTGGCATCAAAATCACCGATTCCGCTGCGCGCACGCGCTATGAATCGAATTATGCGAAGTTGCTCGGTGCCTTGCGCACAGCTCTCGCGGGCTTCCGGGATGTCTACACTCACAATCCCTGGGGTGAATACGGCCATCCCGAACACATCCAGGTCCACCGCGCCGTTGCCGCCCTGCAGGGCGAGCTCGGATACACAATCTGGTTTGGCAATTACGTGAGCGCTGCGAGTTGGCTCCTGGCGCGAAAGCTCGGCAACCAGGTGTGCTGGACGCAGCGCCGCATTGTCCGGCCCGACTTGACCACGGCGCGCAGGCTCATGCGCGTCTACCGGGAGCACGGCGCATGGACCTGGACCCGAGCTCATCGCTGGCCCGCGCGCGAGACGGTGTATGCCCAGCCACCCGCCGGCAGTCCCGCCCCACGGCACCCGGTATCCGGCGAATGGCTGCTGGACGTCTCGAGATTGCGATGGTGGTCGCCCCCGTGGCGGTTCGCCCGCCGGCGCCTGGAAGAAATCTGAGGATCGGTGGCTCTTATCGGTGTCCCTGAGGTGGCGGCGGCGGACTCTGTCGGATCGGGGTGCCCCCCTCTATCTTCAATGGGGCCGCAGGAGTGACCGTCATGTGTACACTCTCGCCCCGTGATACGGCTTGCAATTGCTCATCTCGGATGTTGTAGACGAGCACAGGTCCGCTGATCTCCACTCGGCCGTCAGACACGTACGCGCCGCCCGAGAGCTGGACCGAGTGTTGCTGCGCGTTGTATACGATCTGATCGGCGCGGCCGCTCACCGGGCGGCTGGAGGAGTCCATGCGCTGTTGCTCGAATTGCGCCGGTTTGCCTGTGGCCGTCGCTTGAGTGATGCCGCTGTTGCTAAAGTACACGACCGCCTGATCGGAGCGAAGCGTACCCTGCGGCTTAAGGACGATGGTCACTGTACCTTCGAATGTCCACCGGCTGTTTGCGAAGCCCACCCCCGTTGCATACGCCCGTTTGGCCGTCACTCGGGAGTCTCCCTGGGAAACCTCGACGTCCTTGAATTCCACCGTATTCGTCTTGTAGTCAACGCGTGAGAAGGCAGCGTCGATGACGATCGGCGGCTGCGGTGCTTGCGGCGCAGCCGCGGCAGGGTGCGGCGCCACGGCGCTCGCCGGGGGAGCAACGGTGGTCAGCCACCCTCCGCCCAGGAGCACCGCCACGAAATAGGCCGGGAGGGACACGCCCACATCACCTCACTTCCGGGACTTGTAACCCGAACGTCCTCTCGATGTAGGGCACGAGTTGTGCGCGCAGGACGTTGGGATCTATAGAGAGACACTGACAGGCCGGGAGCTCGAAAGGAAGGTGCTCCAGGCGCAAGGACCCGTAGTGCTCGAGTTTTACCTGGAGAGCTTCACCCCCCTGCCCCGTGCTTGAGCCGCGACTCGAGGGGGCTGCTGAGCGGTTTGGCGATCGCTGCTCGTGAATGGCCGCCTACCGCAGCGAACGGGATCTCGCTTGACGGACAGGGCGGCGGGGATCGGAATAGAAGAGTCGAGCGGAGGATCTTGGAGGACGGCGCGGCGAGCATCGCGGAAAAGATTATGACGGGGTGTTGTCCATGGGCTGGGCTTCCCGGATCCGCTCGGTTGCTATCGCTATGAGTATCGGTGCGTCGTTCTTCGTGCCTGGCGCGCGCGCGACCGCCCAAGAAGTCGGTCGGGACGACTCCGATTTCCAGATACGGGTGCGTGCGATTTACCTCAACCCGAGCCGTCCGGTGACCCTCGTCAACAATCTCGCCGGGCACTTCTATCCGGAACTCTCCGGCGAATGGTTTCTATGGCCAGGCTGGTCGATGGAGCTCGCGATTGCCTTACCGACGGACTTCAACCTGTCGGACGGCCCGACCATCCGTATGATGCCCAACACCTGGACGGTCAAATACGAAATCCCTGCCGCGCAGCCAGCCGTTCATCCGTATGTCGGGTTTGGTCTGGACTACTCGAGACTGTCGTTGAATACACATGATCCGCTCGATCACGACTCCATCGACAGCTCCAGTGTCGGCTGGGTAGCCCAGGCCGGTGTCGACGCGCGAGTAGCACAGAGCTGGTTCGTCAACCTGGATCTGCGCTACCTCGGGGACCTCGAGCCCCGTTCTCTCCAAGGTCCGAGTCATGAATACCTGGGGACCAAATACAAGATCAACCCGTTTCTGCTCGGCGTGGGCGTGAGCTATCTCTTCTAGAGTGACGCGCGTGCACTGTACCTAATGGACCGCCTCGGACGCGATCATCATCATCTTGGCGCTCGCTACCTCATGATTCCCGACAAACGCTGTGGTGGAGAAGCGCCGCGTGGATTTGAAGCTGCGCTCGAGGCGCGCGCAGAGCAGCAACTGATCGCGTCCGCATGCCTGCGGATATTTTGAATGTTGGGGTCTCTCTTCACGCGGTAGACGGCAATCGGACCAAGGGCCTATTCCTCAGTTCACCAGGTGGCCCCAAAATCACGCCATAGCGCAGACATCTTCGAGCTAGTTCCCGGCTCTACCGTTGGAGAGACGGCAAGGGCTATAACATCAGGCCACGTGACCACGAAAAGTACAACCGTCATAAACCCGGACTCAGGCGCGCTGCGACACTATTCTTCGGAAACACTGGTGCGCCGGACGATTGAGCGACGCGCGCTGGAGGCGGTCATCTGGGGTATGCCGGCGGTGAACTACGACCTCATGTATCAGGCGATGGTACGTGAGGTCAAAGGGACGTTTAACCAGATTGCCTATTGGTCGCGCCTTCCGGACTGGAAGATCCAGACTCTGACCCAGAACCCCGATGCGATCTACCTCACGCCCTTCACCAACACGGCGGAGGTTGGTCCGCTGGCGCTCGAGATTCCACCTGCCGATGACGGTTCGATCACCGGTACCGTCATGGATGCTTGGCAGTGCGCGCTCGAGGACGTCGGGCCGGCCGGCGTGGACAAGGGGGAAGGCGGCAAGTACCTCATCCTGCCGCCGGGTTACAAGGACAAGGTTCCCGCAGGGTACATCCCCTTGCAGTCGGACACGTACGAGGGCTACGCCCTGCTGCGCTCCATTCCGAAGAGTGGCAGGGAGGCCGACGTCGCCACGGCAGTCGCCTACGGCATGCGGGTGCAGCTCTACCCGCTCTCACAAGCGGTCAAACCGCCGGCGACAACCTTCCTCGACGTGGTGGACATCGTGTACGACAGCACCATCGCCTATGACCTGCGGTTCTTCGAGTCGCTCAACCGCATCGTGCAGGCGGAACCCTGGCTGGAGCGG
>DATMQL010000234.1:0-21111 GCA_035566815.1 Steroidobacteraceae bacterium
CTTGTAGCGCCTGTCCCGCGGCTCGGCACTGCGAATTTATGTGTCGGAGAGGGCCGGCATTGGGGTCACTCAAAAAACTTCCATTCCGGGCAAGTTACCCCGGAAAGTGACCCCGGTTCAAACGCGGCTGCGGGCGCACCCGCGTGAACCGCTACGCACCACACAAGGAGCAGCGGATTCACCGCAGGTACAAGGCTTTTTTCATTGATTATCCATCTCGGCGAACGCCGACGGATGGGAGCGAACAGCGTCTAGTGGAGGCTAGGGTCGGAATCGAACCGGCGTAGACGGCTTTGCAGGCCGCTGCATGACCACTCTGCCACCTAGCCTCACGAGCCAATGACCAATGACGTCATCGCGGTTCGCGAAATCGAAAAGCCCCGCGGCGGGCGGGGCTTCCGGGTCAAATCGTGCTCGCGGGAACTCGATACCCCCGCAAGGGCGCAAATAATACAGGAAATTGCGATTTTGACCAGTGGCGCCTGGGACGATCCCCGTAGCGCCACCCTCGGTCGGTTGCCGGCTGAGGGCCACCCCTCAGTCCGATTCGACAAATTGAATCGAGGGCGTTGACCCACTCGTTGTTCGGTGGTCGCCCGCCACGGCTGTGCCCGAGCGCTTCAGGTTTGCGAACTGACTGACCGACTGCAGCGCGACCGAAACGGCGGCGCTGTTCTTGTAGCAATCGGGGCTGAACGTATGTCACCCGCTCGCAGGGGCCATAGTTGATCAGCAGGAATTCCGCCTGTCTGGACAAGACTCGACGCGTTTCAACGCTTAGGCTCCCGGCCAACGACCCAGCCAGCGCAGTCTCTTCCAAGCAACTGACACGGTGTTCACTCGCCATCGATCTTCTACGGGAATCGAGGATTCACGCCATGCGCCCAGCACGAGGACCGGCCCTATACGGCGTTTTCGGGACAATCCTGGTGTTAATCGCGGCGGTCGTCGCGGTGACCGGCTGCGAAGCAACGGTTCACTCTCGTTGGGCTAAACGACAGGACTCCGTCGGCTACTGGTCACCAAAATTGGCGACGCTGCCGATAAATGTGCATGGGACTGTCCCCGGTTCCGAACCTGCGGAGACGCTGGCACGGATACCCAATGGCACGAACGACGACACCTACACGCAGACAGGTGCAACCTCTTCCTTGAGGTCGATACCCAGACTCGAACTCTATGTCGGTGGAAACACGCTTCCAGTCAACGTCACGTATTGCGATAAGACACCAACCATGCGTAGCGTCGACATCCCAGCAGGGAAGATTATGTTGGCCGTTGCCATTTGTGATGGACCACGCCTGGTTGCCACCGCGCGGGAGGAATTTTCACCGGACCAGGTATCTAACAGCACCATGAGCCACGCAGTTGAAAACATGAAGGCGTGGTTGCTTTATGCGATATCGAGAAGCCTGTCCCAGGTTCCTACGGCAGAGCCTGGCTGACCTGAGTCCCGATTCTGAGCGGGCCTCGGCTGACGGAATGGGGTGCGCCGACGACGATAAGTCACGCACACGGTGGCGCGTAACTTACTGGCGTCCAAGAAAAATTTGGAGCGGGAAACGAGACTCGAACTCGCGACCCCGACCTTGGCAAGGTCGTGCTCTACCAACTGAGCTATTCCCGCATCTCTAGCAAGCAGGGGCGGAATTGTAGGTCCATACCCCGCGAAGTCAAGGCTCCTCTTACCGCTTGAGCTCAGGCCACGCCGCACGCAGATAAGCCACCATGGAAATGAGGGTGGCGGCCGCCGCCAGCTCGGTCATCACCACCCCGAGCCAGTAGATCGGCAACCCCAGCAGGTCCCACCGGAACAGCATCATCGACAGACCGACGATCTGCAGGATCGTCTTGTACTTGCCGATCTGGGAGACCGCGACCTTGCGCCGCTGGCCGATCTCGGCCATCCACTCCCGCAATGCCGAAATCGTGATCTCGCGGCCAATGATGACAATAGCGGTCAGGACAATAATGGGCTGCGCGTCCTTGCTCACCAGCAACACCAGGGCGACCGCGACAATCAGCTTGTCGGCGACAGGGTCGAGAAACGCCCCCAGCCGGGAGGTCTGCCCGAGGCGCCGTGCCAGATATCCGTCCAACGAGTCCGTAATGCCGGCAGCCGCAAAGAGCAGCCCTGCCGCGGGATCCGCCCACGGATACGGCATCAGAAACAGCAGGACAATGAGCGGAATCGCGGCAATGCGAATCCACGTCAGGGTATTCGGAACGTTCCAAATCATCAGGGGGCGGGCAAAGGCGTGTCAGGCACCTGGATGGAGGTGATCATAAAGGCTTCGCGCCAAGGATGCCCCGATTCCGGGGACCTGCTCGAAGTCCGCGACCCCCGCGCGCATCACACCCTGCAAGCCGCCGAAGTGCTTGAGCAGCTCACGCCGTTTGGCCGGCCCCAGTCCCGGCACCACCTCGAGCACCGATTCGTTATAGCGGCGGGCACGCTTGCGCCGGTGGCCCGTGATGGCGAAGCGGTGAGCCTCGTCGCGAATACGTTGGACGAGCCGTGACGCCGGCGAATGCGCCTCCGGTATCCGTGGAGCTGCCGCACCAAAGATGAACAACCGCTCTTGTCCGGGTTTGCGGTCAGGCCCCTTGGCGACGCCCACCAGGGTGATGTCGCCGAAGCCCAAGGCCGCGAGCGCTTCATGCACCTGCCCGATCTGCCCGAGTCCGCCGTCGATGAGTAACAGGTCCGGCGCCGGCACCTCGCCCGCCCGGATCCGCGTGTACCGTCGGTCGAGCGCCTGTCGCAGCGCCCCGTAATCATCGCCGGGAGTCACGCCGGTGATGTTGAATCGCCGATACTCCTTCTTCAGCGGACCTTCAGGACCGAACACCACGCAGGAAGCCACCGTGCCCTCGCCGCCGGTGTGACTGATATCGAAACACTCGATACGCGCCGGGGGTTCGGGCAGATCCAACTCGGCCGCGAGCGCGGCGAGCATTTCATCCATGCCCTGCTTCTGCGCCAACCGCATCCGCAATCCCTGCGTCGCGTTCTCCAGCGTCATGTCAACCCAACGGACACCGAGCCCGCGTACCGGGCAACGCACTTCCACCGAATGACCCGCGCGAGTGGCGAGCGCCTGCCCAAGTGATTCCGCGTCATCGAGCTTGCGGCCGAGAAACACCTCCGGTGGCGGATCCTGGGTCGCGTAGTACTGCATGACGAAGGATGCCAACGCCTCCTCCGGCTCCGCCAGGGCGGCACGCGGGAAATAGGCAGACGTACCGAGGTTCCGCCCTCCACGCACCAACATGACACTCACCGCATACTCGCCCGGCTCGCCGACGATGGCGAACACGTCGACATCGCGCTCCCCTTCGGCCGTAACGATCTGCTGCGCCTGGATGCGTTTCAGTGTCGCGAGCTGATCGCGGATCTGGGCCGCCCGCTCGAATTCGAGCCGGCCGGCCGCCTCCTCCATGCGACCCTGCAGCTGTGCGTTGACCTCGTCGCTGCGGCCTTCGAGAACTTTCACCGCGGCCTCGATGTCCTGGCCGTAGTCCTCGCGCGAAATCAGCCCCACGCAGGGCGCCGAGCAGCGGCCAATCTGGTGCTGCAGGCAGGGCCGGCTGCGATTGGCGAAAAAACTGTCGCGGCAATTGCGGATCCGAAACAGCTTCTGCAACTGGTTGAGACTGTCACGCACCGCGCCCGCGTTGGGAAACGGCCCGAAATAGCGCCCGGGGGCGCTGCGCGAGCCGCGGTAGAAGGCGAGCCGCGGGAAGTCGTGTCCGACCTCGAGATGCACGTAGGGAAAGCTCTTGTCGTCGCGCAGAACGATGTTGAAGCGCGGCTTGTGAGCCTTGATGAGGTTGTATTCGAGCAGCAGCGCCTCGGCCTCGGAGTTGGTGACCGTGACCTCGATGCGGGCGATCTGCTGAACCAGCGCCTGGATTTTCGGAACGACGTTGCTGGGATTGAAGTACGTGGTGACGCGGTCCTTGAGACTCTTCGCCTTGCCGACGTAAAGGATATCGCCATCCGCATCGAACATGCGGTACACCCCGGGACGCTTAGGCAGCGACGCCGTGTATTCCTTATGGTCGAATGCCGTGTCGTTCATCTTGCAAGAGTCTTCCAGCGAGCCGGCGGCCTGCGCCCTCTACAACCCCGCCAGCTTGCAGGCCCGTGTCACCACCTTCTTGAACATCGGCACCGTCAACACCTTCGTCGAGGTGTTATAGCGGCTGCAATGATAAGAGTCGACGAGATACTGCGTCTCGCCGACGGCATGCTCGTTTCCATGCCCAAACTGAAACTGGCTTCTCTTCAACCCCAACGCGATCAGCACGGCGTCGTGCGCCACACGCCCGAGCGCCAGGATCACTTTCACCCGGCTCAGCTCGCCCAGCTCAACCTTTAGATAGGCATTACAAGTCCGGATCTCGTCCGGCAGCGGCTTATTCTCCGGCGGAACGCATTTCACAGCATTGGCGATGCGGGTGCCCTTCAGCTTCAGACCATCGTCTAGCGAGATGGACTCGCCGGCGGTCGCCAGCCCGAGCTCATACAGAGTCTCGTAAAGAAGAATTCCCGCGTAGTCGCCCGTGAAAGGGCGACCCGTCCGGTTCGCGCCATGCATTCCGGGCGCAAGACCCACGAACAACAACTTCGCATCCGGCGGCCCGAACGAAGGAACCGGGCGCGCCCAGTAGTCCGGGTACCGCTCATGCGTCTCGGCCAGAAACTCGGCGAGCCGGGGGCATTGGGTGCAACCCGGATCGTATGAATCGCTACGTTTACCTGCCGGCGGACGAACCCCGGGAGGACCCGCGCGCTTGGGACGACCGTCAGTCATCCACGTGGGCAATAATCGAAAAATTACGTATGAGCTGCATGAATCCGCAATGTCCGGTGACGGCTCGTTGTTTCACCAGAGAATGATTATGCACGAGCGGCCGGGCGAGCACAGACTCAGTCGAGGTCGGCCGCGTCCAGTAGCTGGGGCTTGCGGCCGCCCCCCCGCACGATCACTTACTCGAGGATGACAGCCCGGCGGCCACGTGGGGGCGGTGGTCGCGGCGGCCGGCCGTTGCCAGCCTTCCAAACCAAAGGTAAATGACTGGCGTCGCGTACAGCGTCAACACCTGCGACACGATGAGACCGCCGATGATGGCTATGCCCAACGGAACGCGTAGCTCGGCGCCGACGCCGGTGCCAAGAGCCAAGGGCACCGCTCCGAACAGGGCGGCCAGGGTCGTCATCATGATGGGACGGAAGCGAAGAATGCAGCCCTGGCGGATGGCCTCGAGTGGCGCAAGTCCCTCGTCGCGCTCGGCCGCGAGGGCGAAGTCGATGATCATGATGGCGTTCTTCTTCACGATGCCGATCAACAGGATGATGCCGACCATGCCCATGATCGACAGGTCCTGGCCGCAGAGCAACAAGGCGAGCAGCGCGCCGACACCGGCGGAGGGTAATGTTGAGATGATGGTGAAGGGATGTATGGCGCTCTCGTAGAGGACGCCCAACACGATATAAACGGCTACCAGGGCGATGCAGATCAACCAGGGTTGTGTGCTCAGAGAGTCCTGAAACGCCCGCGCGGAGCCCTGGAATGAGGTGGTCAGGGTGGGGGGCTTGCCGGAGTCCCGCTCGACGGCACGGATCGCCTCCACGGCCTCGCCGAGGCTGCTGCCGGGAGCGAGGTTGAAGGACAGTGTGATCGCCGGGAAGAGGCCCTGGTGGTTGATCGCAATCGGCGCCAGTCCCGGCTCGACGCTCGCCAGGACACTGAGCGGCACGAGCCCGTTGGTCACAGATGAGCGAACGTACAGGCGTCGCAGTGAATCGGTCGAAACCTGGTAGCGCGGGTCGAGTTCCTCGATGACGTGGTACTGGTTGAGTTGGGTGAACAGGGTGGCGATCTGCCGTTGCCCGAAGGCGTCATAGAGCGCATCGTCGATGGCCTGCGCCGTGATGCCAAGCCGCGAGGCGGTGTCGCGATCGATGCGGATGGTGGCGTTCGCCGCCAGCGACTGCGCATCGGAGCTCACGTCCCGTAATTCCGCCATGGCCGAGAACTTCTTCAACAGGAGTTGCGACCAGTTGGTGAGCTCGGCGATGTCACCATCCTGCAGCGTGTATTGGTACTCCGTGGCGGTGACCCGGCCGCCCATCTGGATGTCCTGGCGGATCTGCATGAAGAGCGTCGCGCCGGCCACCCCGGCGCTGTTGCGCTTGAGGCGCGCCATGATCTGCGCGGCGGTTGCATGGCGCACCTCGGCCGGCTTGAGGTTGATGTTGATGCGGCCCTGGCTCATGGTGGGATTGTTGCCGATCCAGTAGTCGATGTTTTCGACGTCCGGATCGGCCGAGCAGATGCGGCCGATGGCCTCCATCCGCTGCGCCATGGCAGCGAATGAAATATCGGGAGCGGCCTGCACCGTACCGGAGATGAATCCAGTGTCGACTGTCGGGAAGAATCCTTTGGGCGTTACGGCGTACAGGTAGATCGACAGGACGAGCGTGGCGACGGTCGCGAGCAGTGTCGTGAGCGGGCGCGCGAGCACGCTATCGAGCGTCCTTTGATAAAAGGCCGTGGTGGCGTTGAAGATGCGCTCCGACCCCATGAACAGCCGGCCGTGCTGTTCGGCAGGCTCGTGGCGAATCAACCAGGCGCACATCATGGGTGTCACCGTCAGGGAGACGATGCCCGACATGAGTATCACCACGGTGACGGTGACGGCGAACTCCCGGAAAAGACGGCCGATGATGCCTCCCATGAGCAGGATCGGGATAAAGACCGCGATGAGCGATACGGTCATGGAGATGATCGTGAAGCTCACCTCGTGCGAGCCTTCGATCGCAGCCTCCAGTGGCGGCTTGCCGTTCTCGATGTGGCGCATGACGTTCTCGACCACGACGATCGCATCGTCCACGACGAATCCGACCGCGATCGTCATGCCCATGAGGGAAATGTTGTCCAGACTGTAATCGAGCGCATACATGATGCCGAACGCGCTCACGAGCGACAGTGGAATCGCGACGCTCGGGATGACGGTTGCCCACAGGTTGCGCACGAAGAAGAAGATGACCAGTACCACCAACACGATGGTGATCAACATCGTCACCTGCACATCGGCGACAGCCGCACGGATGGTCTGCGTGCGGTCACCCACGAGAGACAGGGTCGCCGCGGGCGGGAGTGAGGCCGCGAGCTGCGGCAACCGCTCTTTGATGCGGTCGATGGTCTCGACGACGTTGTAGCCGATCTGCTTGTGGATATCGATGATGATGGCGCGCTTGCCCTGGAGCCAGGCAGCCTGTTGCACGTCCTCCGGCGCCTCGATCACCGTGCCCAGGTCGTCGAGCCGGACCGGGGCACCGTTCTTGTAGGCCACCACGATGGACTTGTAGGCGGTTGCGGTCATGACCTGGTCGGTGGCGTCCAGGATCACGGCCTGATGCGGACCGGTCAGACTGCCCTTCGGGGAGTTGACCGTCTGCACGGCGATGGTGTTACGCACGTCATCAAGGGTGAGTCCGAGCTGCGCCACCTTGTCGGGATCGAGGCGCACCCGCACGGCGGGACGCGCCTGGCCGTGGAAATCGACCAGGCCGACGCCGGGCATCTGCGAGATCTGCTGCGCGATGAAGTCCTCCGCGTAACGGTCGACCTCGGTGAGGGGCATGGTGTCCGATGTAAGTGCGAGGGTGAGCACCGTCAGGTCGGCTGGGTTGGTCTTCTTGTAGGTCGGCGGGTTAGGGAGGTTCTTGGGCAACAGGCCCGAGGCCGCGCTGATGGCGGTCTGGACGTCCTGCGCGGCGCCGTCGATGGAGCGGTTGAGATCGAACTGCAGGATGATTTGCGACGAGCCAAGGGAGCTCGACGAGGTCATCTGCAGAATACCCGGCACGTTCGACAAAGAGCGCTCCAGCGGAGTGGCCACTGAAGAAGCCATGACCTCGGCGCTCGCGCCGGGCAGGTTGGCGGAGACCTGGATGGTGGGGAACTCGACCTGGGGGATCGGCGCGACCGGCAACAGAAAGTAGGAATTGATGCCGACGAACACGAGTCCGAGCGCCAGGAGCACGGTGCCGACGCGGCGGCGGACAAAGACCTCAGAAATGGACATGGTTGCCGGGGGCCAGGCGCGCCTGGCCGTCGACGACCGTGGTCTCGCCAGGCTCGACTCCGGAGCGGACGACGGTCGCGGTGTCCGCCACCTGCCCGGTGGTCACGGGTCGCGCTTCGACCGTCTTGTCCTTCTTCACGACATAGACGAATTCGCCCGTCTCGCTGCGCATGAGGGCTCGAGTCGGAACGACTGTGGCGCCCTTCTCCGTGCGGACGAGTATCCGCACCGAAACCAACGAGCCCGGCCAGAGTGTCCGATTATCGTTGGCAAAGATCGCGCGCAGGCGCACCTGCCCCGTAGTGGAGTCGACCTGGCTGTCGACGACGGCCAGCTCGCCGTTCGCGAGGCTCCGGGATCCATCGCGCGTATAGGCGATGACGGGTAGCTTGCCCCGCGCGGAATTCAACAGCACGTCGGGAAGCTGATCCTGCGGTAGTGAGAAGATGACGGAAATCGGGTGCATCTGCGTGACGGTGACGATGCCCGTCGCGTCGGTCGTATGTACGATCGCGCCGGCGTCGACCTCACGGAGCCCAACGCGGCCGTCTATCGGCGACAGCAGCCGTGTGAATTCCAGTTGCAGCTTCGCTGTATCGACCGCCGCCTGGTCCGCTCGCACCGTCGCTTGCAGCGACTCGACACTCGACTTGGCCGCCTCCAGGGTTTGGGCGGAGACACCACCCGAGTCGATCAGGTCGCCGTAGCGCTGCACGTCCGTCCTGGCGTTGTTGAGTTGCGCCTGATCCTTGGCGCGCGTGGCCTCGGCCTGGTCGAGTTGCGCGACAAAGGGGCGCGGGTCGATCTGGGCGACCAGTTCGCCCGCCTTGACCTCCTGTCCCTCGGTGAAAGTGAGTTTCTGGATCTGGCCGTCGACCCGGACTTTGACTTCCACCACGTTGAGCGCGGTGACGGTGCCGATGCCGTTGAGCACGATCGGAACATCCCGCCTCGCCACGCGCTCGACGACGACCGGCACGTCTCCCGCACCCTTGCCCTTACCTTTCCCCTTGCCGGAGCCGCCGGTGCCACTGTCGCCATGGCCGTGAAGAAACAGGTATCCCCCGGCGATTATCGCCACGAGTACCAACGCGCCCCAGCGGACGGCCAAGTGTTACTTCCAGGATACGATGCCAACACCGTTCTTGTAGGTAACGGTCGTCCCGTAGGGCGCGCACAGGTCCTGCAGGTCCTTGATGATCTGATCCGCCTCGCTCGCCGGCGATGGATAAGGCTGACCCCGCTTGATGCGGGGTTGGCCAAAGCCTATGGAGATGGGATGCAAGCGGATCTCCTTCAAAGACCGGTCGGTGGCATTGAAGACCATCTCGGCGACCACGCTCTGCCAGTATTTCCGGTCCGCGGGGAAGCCCACGGTTTCGTTCTTCGAGCGCTTGTCATAGTAGTCGGCGGGCAAGGCGTCGTCCCCCAATCCGACCTTCTCGTAGTTGTCCCCCGGCTGCAGCTCCACCAGGTCGTTCTCGAAGATGAAGTTCCCCATGGAATAGAAGATGGGTTTCCCTTTGTAGACCTCGATCCCACGCAGGATATGCGGGCCGTGGGCAATCATCATGTCGGCGCCGGCATCGATCACGGCGTGCGCGAACTCGACGGTGAACTGCGCCGGCTTGCCCTTCTCGTCGGGACTGGCGGGCTCGTGGGCATGGATGCTGACCATCACCCAGTCGGCCTGGCGGCGCGCATTGCGCACTTCGGCCACCAACTCCTCCAGGTCGCGCTTGTTGGCCTTGGTGCTCTCACCGATGTTCTTGCCAACGACGTACTTGGCACCCGCCCAGCTCAGCACGCCCTCCTTGTCGGGCTCGCCGCCCCCCTCCCCCATGTTGGCGCTGGCCGACCCGTGCAGCTTCGAGAGCGTGTCGAAGGTCTCCTGGGTCACGGTGTACGTGGTCGTATGATGTAAAGGGTCGAGGCCCGGGCGCCCGCGCATATCCGGTCGCTGCGGGCCCGCGACGATCGCCTCCGGAAAGGTGGAAGCGACGGAGATGAGTGCCACGCGCCCCTTGGGCGTATCGAAGTAGCCCGGGCGACGCGCCATCGCGAGATTCTCGCCGACACCGGCGTAGGTGAACTTCGTCTGCGCCAGCGCCGCGAGGGTGCTACGTAACCCGTCGACTCCATAGTCGTTGGCGTGATTGTTCGCCAGTCCCAGGAGGTCGAACCCCGCCCAGGCCAGCTCGTCGGTCACATAGCGCGGCGAGCCCATGTAGGTACCGCCACTTTGCTGTGCTCCGGCGAGGTTGAAGTCGTGGATCTGGGTCTCGAAGTTCGTGAAGGCGGCATCCGCCTTGCGAATGAGGTCGAACATCCTGTCGACGCCCGGCAGGGCGGACGTCGACAGGCGCCGGTTGATGATGGAGTCACCGGTCGCGACAAACACCATTTCGTCCGTTTTGCCGGCGGCCGAGTCCCAGCCGCTCGCCGCCGCTTTCGCGGCGGCCGCCGTTTGCTGCAGGCTCAAGGTGAGCGCGCAGCCCATCAGCAGCGAAATGAGATTGCGATTCGTGAAAATCACCGGTCAAAACTCCTTCGTCAAGCGCAGCGTCCACGTGCGGCCTTCGGCCATGCTCTGGTAGACGGTCGGATCGTAGCCAGCCGGGTCCGAGCTCAGCGGCGGCGCTTCGTTGGTGAAGTTGATCACTCCAACACGTACCGAGGCGTTATCCAACAGCCCGCCATGGGTGAACTTGTAGGACGCGAAGGCATTCGCGGTAATCGACGATTTGATGCGGAAGTAGCTCACGCCGTCGATTCGGTAGAGGTAGCTCGAACTACCGACCTGCGTAGCCTGCGCCGGCGTCAGCGACGCGTTTACGTCCGCGTACGACCCGATGTAGTAGGCGCTCATGCCCGCCTGCCAGTTGTCGTTGTACGACCAGATGAGGTTGGCGGAGCCGCGCCAGCGGGTGGAGCCCTCCAGGCCGAGACGGTGCTCGATCGGCGAGGTGCTCGACTCGCGGCGCGCATAATCCATCAGGTAGGTCGCGTCGGTGATGAACTCGAGTCGACCCCAGTCGAAGCGCGGCGACTTGTAGGTCATGTTGAAGTCGACACCGTCGATGGTTGCGTTGGCGAGGTTGGTATACGGAGTGGCGGTCGACAGTAGCGCACCGACCGGGGCGACCCACTGCGACTGCGGGTGCGTCGCGTTGTAGGCGTTGAATGCCGCGATGTCCGCCTGAGTGATGACGGACGAACGGGTCACCAACGGGTTGCCGGCATAAGCGGCGGTACCGCTGCCGAGGTTGATCTGATCGATCGGAATTCCTTTCGCGAGGGCCGCCTGCGTCGCCGCGAGCAGCCTCGCGGCATCGTCCTCGCCGAGCTGGGTGACGACGGGCGCGGCGATGAGGTTCCGCTGGCGGATCTTCCAGTAGTCGGCGGAGAAGCTCAAACCATCCACGAACGGCACGTCCAGCACAAAGCCCGCGGTGCCGCCTTCGGACTTCTCGGGCTGCAGATTCGGATTACCTTCGATGGTCGTCAGGCGCTGCGCCTGGCCGTCGCCCGGGAACCCGGTCACCGGTCCGCGATAGTAGTCGTACTGCGTGCCCACGGTGGACCGGGTGGGATAGTTCAACACGGCGAGGTTCGGCGCCCGGAAGCCGTGGTTGAAGGACGCACGCAGAATCAGCGGCTTGACGGGTCGCCAGCTGAAAGTGTACTTGGGATTGGTGGTGCTGCCGAAGTCGCTGTAGTGCTCGTAGCGGATGGAGGCACCGAGCTCCAGCTGCTGCAGGCCCGGCAACGCGTTCTGCGCGGAGAATATCGGTATCACGGTCTCCGCAAAGCCGGCGCCGACGGTACGGTCGCCGATCACGTTACCGGCCGCGGACGCCTGCACGAAGTCGTTGTTTGTGGGACTGAGGCCCAGGTTGTTGACGCCGTTCAAGCCTGCGTACTGCGGACGGGTCAACGCGTAGAACTCATAACGGAACTCGCCGCCCGCCGCCAACTGCACCGGCCCGGCGGGCAGATCGACGAGCTCGCCGTTCACGTGTCCGTCCCAAGAGGTGAGCACGTCCTTACCGAACTGCGAGAAGTGCTGCGCCACGTTGGTGAGAGCCGACGCGGAGTTGAGGTACGGCGAAACCGGCACGACCGCGCCGTTGACGATCCCGAACGTGTAGAGAAACGGATTGTAAGTGCCATTGGCCACGGCCGAATGCCACGCGCTCTCGCGGATGGCATCTTGTGAGACGTCCGAGACGTGGTCGATCGAATACATCAGGGCCGACTCGAAGGTCCACCCGTCAGCGATCTTGCCGCGCAAACCCGCAACCGCACGCGCGAAATCCGAGGAGATATCGATCACCTCGGGGCCGTCATCCACCAAGCGCAAGGCCGAGATGGTCACGGATTGCGGAGTTCCCACCAGACGAGCCTGGCCGCTGGCCGTGGGCGCTCCGTTCGGATCGTAGAAGCTGCTGCCGAACGGGTTCCAGGGATTGTTCGGCCCCACGACCAGCGGTACGTCCGTGCCGGAACCGTAGGCCACCGCGGGACGCTCCTGGATGGACTGCGCCCGATACAGGGCAATCTCGCCGAACGCGGTCAGGTTGTCGTTGATCTTGAAGTCCAGGGAGTTGAACCAGTTGAGACGCTTGGTCTCCGGCTCCGCGTAACCCGATCCGTTCACGTTGTAGTACGCAGCGGCCTGCGCGGTCTTGGACGGCGAGGCCGTCTGAATCACGGCGCCACCGCCCGGCGCGGGGGCCAGGTAGTACGTTTTCGTGCCGTTGCCCACCTTGAATGACGGGTAAGCGCTCGAAGCACTGCTGTCGAAGAACGGGCCGTTGAGAGAGTTGAAGAACGGACCCGGCGCGAGCGCAGTCTTGTCCGAGCTCGCGCCATTGGGCAGGTCGTCGGACTTGACCGCCTGCTTCCACATGAAGCTCACGTTCGAGACCCAGTGGGCGCGGCCTTCCCAGAAGTCATTGCCATGCAGGAAATTGACGCCGGCCTCGTTGCCGGAGCCCATCTCGGTGAGCTGCGTATTGGCCTGCACCTGGTTGCCGGTGTACTTATTGTCGGTGACGAAGTTGATAACGCCCGCGACCGCATCCGAACCGTAGATGGACGATGCGCCGTCGCGCAGGACGTCCACGCGGCCCAATCCGACCGTCGGCAATACGTTTACGTTGACCGACAGCTCGGGGACGCCGTCTTCCGTCGACGAGATGCCATGCGCTGCGACGCGACGGCCGTTCAACAGCACGAGCGTGTTGCCCGAGCCGATGCCACGCAGGTTCACGGCCGCGATGTCACCGCGAGCACCGGCGCCGCCTTGCGTCGAATCGTTGATCGGCACGCTGACCACAGCCGGCAACGAGGTCAGCATGTCCGCCGGCGTGTTGGCGTCGCGCAACCCCATCTGCTCCACGCTGATGACGGACACCGGCAGCGCTTCGTTGTCCTTGCGCTTGATGCTCGTTCCGGTCACGACGACCTCGGAGATATCGAGACTATCGCTGTTGGCGGACGCTTCGCTCGCATCGGAGGCACCGGCCGGCGCGGCCGGCCCAGCCGCGGCGTCCGCCCCGCCGGCGTCCGCGGCGCGAGCCGCTGCGGCGGCCATGAGCAACACACTCACCACTCCTCGCACCGTCCACTTGCGCCAGCTCGCTTCGCCGCCGGTGCCCGAACGCAGGTCATTACGAATTAACACAGCAGGACTCCCCAATCGTTGTCAAATTGTTCATGCGGCGTGGCGCGCGGTGCGTATTCCCAACACTCCCGCCGCATTTCTATGAGTGGTTTCACGCTAACAAGGCGCTTTTGCTGCGGCCAATCAAAAGATCGAGAAGCCGTATAACCTGGTGTTATGGTCCCGCTGCGGACGCATTGCGACGGAGCATTGCCGGCGTGATGCCACCATTTCGGTGCAACGTGGCTGCATATCTCACTCCGTGGTGCCGTCCCGGCCGGGATAGTCGGCGAGCTTGCCGGGCCCCTTGACCTGGAAAGTGACGTTGGCGGCGTACGGATAGAGTCTTTTCACCGGCGTGTGCTGGTAGTTGAGCGCCTCCAGGCGCACTGTGCCGACGAAAGGCTGCTCGGGCTCCACGAGGATGAAGCTCCTGCAGTAGCCGCTGTCAGTGAAGCCGCGATGGAAGTGAACGCGCGACTTGATGGCGAAGGCCTTGAATTTGTCGGGGTCCAGGTTCAGATCGTAGAAATGCCGCGGCTCGACGATCTGCACCAGGTAGGGGCTGATGACCACCACGTTGTTGTCGCCAAAGCGTACCCCGACCCACAACTGCGAGCCGGCCGCCTTGCCGTTGCCATGAGTGACGCCACCGCTGACGGAGACAACGGTACCTTTGATGCGCACCGGCTTGCCGGCGGAGACATCGATGCGTCCGCCGATGTCCATGTCGAAGGGGTCGCCTACCTTTACGCCCTTCTTACGCAGTGTGTTGATGGCGTCCTCATCGGCGATGGTGCCGATCAGAGTGTCACTGAGCTTCTGCTCGAGGATCTGTTGCAACAGCCAGGTGGCGGCACCGGTGCGGTCGCTGTGATCCGCCAGCACTACCTTGCCTCCTTCCTCCATGTCTTTCTTGGCCAGCCGAACGCCTTCGGCGTGTCGTACGACCTTGGTGTGGTGCAGGAGGTCATCGCGAAGTCGCCAGGCGGTTCCGGCGATGTCGTCGGCGATGTGCTCGGCCAACTCGGGATTGCCGTTGGTGACCACCTGGAAGCACATGCCGGCGTCGATGGCGTCCATGAAGGCGAAGCCATAGAAGAAATTCACGTAGACGTCCGGCTCGCGCGCTTCCCAGGTGAGGCAACGTTGCACCACGTCCATCCATGGCGATGCCCCGGTCCATTGCAGGACCGAGGGCGTCAGGATGGGCGGCTTGCGGGTCGCGCTGACAGGCTTATATTGGCCGCGGATACAGCGGATGAGCGTGCGCGCGGCACGCTCGCCCTGCAGATAGCCGTCGTAGTGCGGGTAGTACTTGATGCAGAATGACAAGTTGGCATATTTCAGGAACTCAGCGTCCTCGTTGCCGTGCGGGTCGAAAGTGCCGGCAATGAAGGCCTTCGGCCCGATAACCTCGCGTACCCGACGGGCAATCTCCGCTTCGGGCTTGGCGACATCGCGCACGCCCATCGCCCCATGCAGGCACAGGTAGGCGCCGTCGAAGTGGCCCTGTTGCTTCAAGTCCTCGATCATCTTGTTGAGGAAGTGATCGAAAGCCTGTTTCTGTATCCAGCCGGAGCCGGAGCCCTTCTTCGAGCCGAGCGGCGACTCGATACCCACCAGCTCGACGTTCGGATACTCGCGCGCCACGGTGACGAAGCCGCCGATATAACTCACCGGTTGCGAGGCCAGCAGAGCCTCGCCGCGCGCCGGCGAGCCTTCGTAGATGAAGTCGTCGGTGGTGGTGTCGTAAGGCAGAAAGGTCACCGTCTCGTGCACGAAGTGCATGACGGCGATGCGGATCGGCCTGGCGTTGGCCGGCGCCTTGGATGAGGTCTGGGCGCGGCCGGCCAGGGGCAGCAAGGCGGAGGAACCGAGTGCTGCGAGAGCTCTACGTCGTGGAATTTTCATTGTGCTGCTCCTGGTCAATGGGAAGTCGTTAACAAACGCCGTCGCGACTGCTTTTTTCTTAGTGTTGGGGCAGGACTTCGCCGCGGGCCAATGAAAAGACCGTGGCTGCGCATAACCAATCGGCATGCATGGCGGAATAACCGAGGGTTATGTTTGCCACCGTTTTTTTGATTTGGAGGCATCGGGCCGGGCGGCTATCGTCGGCTCGGCTCCCTAAGAATGGAGCTTACAAAGACACAGCGATGGCTCCATGACTGCACCCTCCACGCCCGCCGCCAATTCCAACGTCCCCCCCGGCTCGACGTGGGGACCGCCGTACCTGTTGTATCTGGGTGATGCCCACGATGACCTCGCAATCAAGACCGCGCGCGGGTTGGCCTTCTGGCGGCCGCAGTGGTGCCTGGGACAACTGCGGGGGCCGGGCTGCCAGGCAAAACTCGATCTGCCGGACATGACGGTCGCCGCCGCCCGCGCCGCGGGTGCCAACACCATGGTGGTGGGGACCGCCAACGCCGGAGGTGTCATGTCGCCGCAAACCGTGCACGACGTGGTGGCGGCGCTCGAAGCCGGGCTGAACATCGCCTCCGGACTGCATCAACGACTCGAGGCGTATCCGGAAATCGTGGCGGCGGCGGCCCGGACAGGGCGCACGCTGTTCGATGCGCGACGCTTTCCCCATTCCATTCCGGTCGGTAACGGTAAACGCCGCGCCGGACGGCGGCTGCTCACCGTGGGAACCGACTGCTCCGTCGGCAAGATGTACACCACTCTCGCGCTGGAGCGGGAATTACGGGAACGGGGGATTCCCGCCGACTTCCGCGCAACGGGGCAGACCGGTATTCTGATCGCCGGCAGCGGAGTGCCCATCGATGCGTTGATTGCGGATTTCATTTCCGGTGGCGCGGAGTGGGTCGCGCCGGCGCGAACCGGTGCGGGTTGGGATCTCATAGAAGGTCAGGGGTCGCTGTTCCACCCCTCCTTCGCCGGTGTGTCGCTCGGGTTGTTGCATGGTGCACAGGCCGACGCACTGGTTTTTTGCCACGAGCCGCAACGGCCGCACATGCGTGGACTGCCGCACTATCGCCTGCCGGATCTGCGGGCCTGCCTGGAAACCAACCTGCAGCTGGCACGCCTCACGCAGCCGGAAGTCGTGGCGGTCGGTGTTTCCTTGAATACGTCGAAGCTCGCGCCCGCCGTTGCCGCGGACGCTTGCAGAGCGGCGGAGGATGCGCTGGGGCTTCCCTGTCAGGACCCGGTTACCATGGGAGTCGGTCGTATCGTCGATAAACTGCTTGCATGCTTCGCCAACTGAACATCGCGCGGCAGTCCTGGCCGCTCGCCACTCCGTTTCGTATTTCCCGCGGAGTGAAGACGGTCGCGGACGTCGTGGCGGTGGAGATCCATCAAGGTAACGCACGCGGACGGGGCGAAGGCGTACCCTACCCCCGGTACGGCGAGAGCGTCGAGTCGGTGTTGGAGCAGTTGCGCGACATCGCGCCCAGGATCGCCGCTGGTATGGCTCGGGGCGAGCTGCAGGATGCACTGCCGCCCGGAGCCGCTCGCAACGCCATGGATTGCGCCTTGTGGGATTTGAGTGCATCCCTGACCGGTCGATCGGTGACTGCGCAGCTCGATGAGGGACCGCTGCCCTGCCTGGTCACCGCCTTGACTGTCGGCATCGACTCGCCCGAACGCATGCATGCCGCGGCCGAGCGCTTGCGGGCCGCGCCCCTGATCAAAGTGAAGCTGGACGCCATCGATCCGGAGGCACAGCTGCGAGCGGTCCGTGCCGGCGCGCCGGCGGCACGGCTCATCGCCGATCCGAACGAGAGTTGGGACCTGCCCATCCTCGAGCGGATGCAGACGGTGTTGGTCGAAATGGGCGTGGAGCTCATCGAGCAGCCCCTCCCCGCCGATTGTGACACCGCGCTCGAGGGGTTCGGCGGCACTGTGCCGATCTGCGCCGACGAATCGTGCCATGTCGCCGGCGATTTGCCGGGACTGTTGACGCGCTACCAAGCAGTCAACATCAAGCTCGACAAGGCCGGCGGCCTCAGCGGTGCCCTGCTGCTGCTGGAACGGGCACGCGCCGCCGGGCTCACCGTCATGTGTGGCTGCATGGTGGCCACCTCGCTGAGCATCGCCCCGGCCTTCCACATCGCCCGCCACGCGCGCTTCGTGGATCTCGATGGCCCGCTGTGGTTGAAGAAGGATCATCCTGGCGGAGTGCGCCTCGAAGGCGGCGAATTACGGCCCGCCGCAGCTTCTTTATGGGGCGGCGAGGCCGCCGCGAGCGAGCTATGACAGGTCGTCATGGGTGTATGAGCCCCCTTCATGCGCACCATCGCGTTGCATCCTTAAACGACACGGTGCGGTTTTCAAACCGTCTTTGCTCCTATTCGGTGCTTCGCCCCCCGCCGGGGTGCACGGCGCCCTCACCTCCTCCGGACTATGAACCCTCATCTGGTTCACCACCGCGCGCGCACGCTCACCGATCATGAGCGTCCTTGAATTTCCGGCACTTGCACACCGTCGAGGCCGCGCCACGCGCGTGCTACACGGCAAGGATGGCAGGGACAATGCAAGCCAATTGAAAGCCATGGCACTCAATTTGCAGCAAGGCTGCCGGTTCGAAGGCCGTGGAGTCCCAATGCAGTCATCTTCTCGAAAGCGGGTTTCCGATCCCGACGTGGCCCCGGTGGGTCTGATTCATCTGCGCTATATCGAAATGTTCCAGGCCATCCTCCAGGCCGGAACCCTGACGGACGCGGCCTGCCTGCTGAACATCTCGCAGCCCGCGGCCACCAAGCTGTTGAAACAGGCGGAGCGGCGCCTCGGCTTCCCGCTTTTTGTGCGCGTCAAGGGCCAGTGGCAACTCACGCCCGAAAGCCAGTTGCTCAAGGGACAGATCGGCCGCATTTTCGACGATCTGCGCGACCTGCAGCGCCTGATATCCAGCATCGCGCGGGCAGAGAAGCAGCTGCTGCGCGTGGTGAGTACCCCGACGCTGGCGAACGCCATCATCCCTAAGTCGATCACGCGCCTGCGCCAGCAGTTTGGCCAGACGGCAGTGGAATTGTCGACGCAACACTCGCGGGAGATGCTCAAGTCCATCGCCTTGCGCGAGGCGGACATCGGCTTTACGTTGCAGGAGCTCAACCATCCCGACGTGCGCTGTGAGCCTCTGTGCCAGGGACCGCTGTCGCTCATCGCGCCGCTGGGCACCTGGTCGCGTGGCGAGGCCTCCAAGCCGATCGATATCAACTCGCTGGCGGACTCGCGGTTGGTGTCCATTACCAAGGCCGACTCCCTCGGGCGTAAGCTGGAGGCGCACCTGGAGCAGTTGCGCCCGCCGGCACGCATTTCCATTCGGGTGCAGACCTATCAGATCGCCAAGGACCTGGTGTGCAGCGGCGAGGGGCTCGCGCTCATCGATCCGTTCACCGCCGTCTCCTCCGGTCCGGAGCTGCAGATCCGGGTGATCGAGCCGTTGATGCCCATCGATCTGTATGCCGTTTACCGGGTCGACGACGCGCTCAACCGGGTACAGAAGTCCTTCGTGCAGTGTGTGAAGACCGTGGCCAGCGAGTCCATCAGCTTTCTGACCCCTGCGACGACGAAAATGCAGGTCGCGTGATGAGGCGGCGATGCTGCGGCTGAGCGGCCTGTTGTGTCTGCTGTCACTGCTGCCCTGTTGGGCAGTTGCCGCGCAGGGGCAGCGGTCATCGCTCACCTTTACGGTGGCGGCGACGAGCCTCACGGGCGAATGGCAGGTCCGGGTGGCCGACCTCGAACCGGCCCTGAAGCTCGACAGCAATGGGGACGGCGAGGTCACGTGGCCGGAAATAGAGCATCGGCGGGAAGACATCGAGAGTTACCTCAGCGCGCACCTGCGGATCGCGGCCCAGGGCCGGGAGTTGCCCTACCGCTTCGAGCGGCTCGTCTATGGGACACAGGGGGGCGAGCCCCTCCTGCAGGCACGACTCGCGGCCGACGCGCCCGATGAAATCCAATCCCTCTCCGTGGACGACTCCCTGCCCACTCAACGCCCGGGCGAGCGGTGTCTGTTGACGGTGGTGTGGTCCGGAGAAGGACTGCAGAAGGCGCAGCTCGCGGCCAACAGCGGAGCACGTACTTTCGCGCGCGGGAGCGCCGCCGGCAGCGGGTTCGTCGAATCGCTGCAACAGGGCGTCTGGCACATCTGGACCGGCTACGATCATGTTTTGTTTCTGCTGGTCCTGCTGATTCCCGCCGTATTCCGCCGCACGGCTCACGGGCGTGAAGCGGTTCCGACTTTCAACAGCGCGCTGCTGCGCGTGGTGGTCATCGTCTCGGCGTTTACCGTGGCCCACTCGATCACACTCGCCTGCGCGGCACTGGGTTGGATCCGTCTCCCCAGCCGCCTGGTCGAATCCGTGATCGCGGCGTCGATATTCATCGCGGCTGTCAACAACTTCCTGCCGCGCGCGGCCGGCGGCCGCAGCGCCGGGCTCGCCTTCGGCTTCGGCCTCATTCACGGCTTCGGGTTCGCCGGGGCGCTGAATGAGATCGGCGCGCAGGGCGCGCCCCTGTGGCAGACGTTGTTGGGTTTCAATCTGGGGGTGGAGGCGGGACAGCTCTCGATCGTGGCAGTCTTCCTGCCCGGCGCCTATGTGCTGCGCCAGACACGCTTTTATCGAACCGGCGTACTGTATGCCGGCTCGTGCATCGCCGGCCTGTGTGCGTTGTTCTGGTTCTGCGAGCGCGCCTTCGGAGGTTCCGTATGAGTTGGGGGAATCCGGTGATTTTGTTGGCGTTGCTGCTGCCCGCGCTGGGCATCTGGATGCTGCGGCGACTGCGCCGCCAGGTGCGCCCGCTGTGGCCGGCTATGAAACGGGTGGCGATCCGCGGCGATCGGTTGCGGCCGGCGCTGGCTGGCAAGGTGGCGCCGGCGTTTTTCATCATGGCGGCAATCGCCTGCGCCATCGTCGCACTCGCCCGGCCACGTTGGGGCGAGGACACCCAGGTGTCGTTCAGCCAGACCCGCGAGGTTATCATCGCCCTCGACCTGTCGCGCAGCATGTGGACCGAGGATGTGGGCTCGTCGCGGTTGGATCTGGCCAAGCAGACGGCCGGGACTCTGCTCGACGCCCTCAAGGGCGAGAGTGTCGGGCTGCTGGTGTTTGCCGGCACGGCATTCGTACAGGTGCCGCTCAGCCCGGACTATCAGATCATCCGCGAGTTCATGCCGAGCCTCGACCCGGACTATATGCCGCAGGGTGGCTCGGACTACCAGAAAATGCTCGAAGCCGCGCTCGAGGGGTTCGGTGAGCGTCGCGACCGGGACCGCTACCTCATTGTCCTCAGCGACGGCGAGAGTAGCACCCAGGGCTGGCAGAACCGGCTCGTGGACCTGGCGAAGCGTGACATTCACGTCGTGGGCATCGCGA
>DATMQL010000235.1:0-2898 GCA_035566815.1 Steroidobacteraceae bacterium
GGCGGCAATTCGCGCGGTACCGCGGCAACGAAGTGAAATCGCTGGGGGATGGGTTTCTCGCCACCTTCGACGGTCCGGCGCGTGCCGTGCGTTGCGCCTGCGCCATTGCCGAGGCGGTTGGTCCGCTTCACATTCAAATCCGCAGCGGTCTCCATACTGGCGAAATCGAGCAGGTCGACAACGATGTGAAGGGCATCGCCGTCCACATCGCCTCGCGCGTCTCGGCACTCGCCGAGCCCGGCGAGGTGCTGGTCCGTCAAAGATCTGGTCGCTGGGTCAGGCCTCAGCTTCAACAAGCGAGGAAAACATTCACTCAAGGGCCTGCAGGAGCCGATGGACCTTTACGCGGCTTCGAATTGACGGCGCGCTCGGCGGAAGCCCCGTTTGCCCGCCCGCTGCGGCCACCGCTCGTTCAGACGTCGAAGTCCGCGCCGGCAGAGGCAAAGGTTATGGGTTCGTTTTGGGTGAACGAGACGTGCACGGCCAATTCGATGCCGAAGACAACACTCGGCGGTGTCGGCAGCTTGAACGTGTTGCTGGTGCCGAGCCGGAAGCGATGTTCGCCGAAGAGCAGGAAGGGACCAAACTTGTGGATTTGGCTCGCCCCGTCCCAGACGTCCACCTCGGTTATGTTGCAGCCGGCAATCGTGGCGTCGTTGGCGGCTATGGATGCGGCGCTCCCACAGCGAAACATGACGAAGACTTGAACGAGCTTTGCCCGCGTACCGGCGACAATGACCGGAGTTGCGATGGGCACGTGGAACCAATTCGAAGTGCCGACGGCTCCCTGGAATGTCGTGCCGCCGTTCTGGCGCAGTCCGAGAGCGTCGCTCCAACTGACGCCATTGACCGGCCTCATATCCCCGGGAAATTCGGCCGGCATGAAAGCAATGCCTGGAGACCAACTTGCGTGCGTCGCCATGGTTTTATTCCTCCAAATCTGACAATTACACTGTCGAAGACTTCGTCCACACGCGGCCTTTGGCTGAAGCGTCGTGCCAAACTTTCTCCATGGCCTGCGCCTGGCAGCAGAGCGATGCAAAACAACGGTCATGGACCTTGACGGTAGCAGCCCCCGGGGTTCTTGAAGAGATCGGGACTCGGACAGAAAGGCGCACCATATGGACAACTATAGTTACCCTGCGAGTCGCACGTCGCTCCGAATGTCGCACCGACACCGCCCTCGGGCCTGCACTGTGGCATGTCTCCCGTACCGACGAGTGTATCATAGGTGATCACTGGACATATCGGAGGCGGTGGCGGCCCGCGGAAATTCTGCGATCTGACCGACATGACGCTTGAGTATCACTGACATATGTCCGCAAGTTGCAGACGCTGCGTCCGCGCCGGAGTCGCCATGTGGTCTCGCCTGGTCGCCCTCGCTTTGCTCCTGCTACCCGCCCCGGCCCTGGCCGGCGCCAAGGAGAAGGTCGCCGCCCTCGCTCCGCGGGGTTTGGTGCTCGTGATGGACGCCGAGGGCAACGAGTTGGTGGCCCAGAACGCCGATGAGCCCTTCGTCCCGGCCTCAGTCACCAAGATCGTGACGGCCTGGCTGGCGATGGAGGTTCTGGGCGGCGACTACCGCTTCGAGACCCGCTTCTACCTCGACGACAAGCGGCTGCTCTACGTGCGCGGAGGCGGCGATCCGTTCCTGATCTCGGAGGAGCTGGCGCCGCTCGCGGCCGAGCTGGTCGCAGCCGTCGGCAAGGAGCCGATCACCGGCATCGTGCTCGACGCGAGCTACTACCCTTCGCACCTCCGCATCCCGGGCATCGAGGACACCGACGAGGCCTACAACGCGCTGAACTCCGCGCTGGCGGTGAATTTCAACACAGTCTACGCCGTGCGCAGCGGCAACAAGGTGCGCTCCGCCGAGAAGCAGACCCCGATCACCCCGCTCGCGATCGCCCAGTTCCGGGCGCGGGGCCCCAACGGAAGCGGCCGCATCAGCCTGAGCCAGGATCCCGCGGTGAGCCTGCAATATGCCGGCGAGCTGATCGCCGCGTTCATCGAGCGGGCCGGCGGCAGCGTGAAAGGCAAGATCTCGACCGGAATGGTACCCGCGGGACTGAAGCCGGTTTACGTTCACCGACAGTCGCGCACCCTTTCAGAGATCCTCGCCGAGCTGCTCCGCGCCTCGAACAACTACACCGCCAACCAGGTCTTCCTGGAGATCGGCGGGCACCGCCTGGGCGGGCCGGTCAGCCTCGAAAAGTCGCTCCAGGTCGCGAACGAGATGCTCGCCGCGCACGGCCTCGCCGCGGCCATCCATCTCGAGGAGGGCTCGGGCATCAGCCGCAACAACCGCTTCACCGCCCGCGGCCTTGCCAAAGTGCTCGACCTGTTCGCGCCCCACGCCGACCTGCTCCACGGCCATGACGGCGGCATGAACAAGACCGGCACCCTGGAGGGGGTCCGCACGCTCGCGGGCTATGCCGACACCTCAAGCCACGGGCGGGTGCGTTTCGTGATCTCGCTCACGAGCAATGACGGCGAGATGCGCTTCCGGCTGCTCCGGGCTATCGAGTCCGGGCTGTAGCCGGCACCGGGTCCACGCGTTCACAAAAGTCGGCAAGGTCCCCTTCGGGTCACTGAACGAAACCGCTCTCGCGGTAGAGCGCTGCGCGCCAGGTGGTGCCTGAGACTGATGGGATCGCGGTAACGAGACGGCTCGTCCTGTCTGAAGATCGGGGGTCAACAACCTCGGTTCAGACAGGAGTATCCCATGACCGATGAGTGCATCAGCCTGCTGCGGCAGCGCATGATTGAAGACATGTCGTTGCGTAATTTCTGTGAGAAGACGCAGAAGGACTACATCCGGGCAGTCAAGAATCTCACGATCTTCCTGCAGCGATCGCCGGACACCGCGTCCAATGAGGACCTGCGGCTTTTCCAGTT
>DATMQL010000236.1:0-8827 GCA_035566815.1 Steroidobacteraceae bacterium
GGCGGGCCACCAGCTCTATCTGCCTATAGATCCTAACGTTGCGTTATCGACGGAAGATAAAGTTGCGTGGCTCGAGCGAGTGGATCGCGAGGCACGTCGCCTGGATCCACGTGTTGTGCACGTGACGGCGAGCGTTACCGCGGTACACGAGGTTGTGCTCATCGCTACCAGCGAAGGTCAGCTTGCCGCCGATGTGCGCCCGTTGGTGCGCTTCAATGTTTCGGTGCTCGTCGAGCAGAACGGTCGTCGTGAGCAGGGCTACGCCGGTATGGGCGGCCGTTACTCGCTGGCGGACCTGGTGGCGGGCGACAAGCCGCTCGAGCTGGCTCGCGAGGCGGTTCGCCAGGGACTGGTGAATCTCGAGGCGGTACCCGCGCCGGCGGGTCCGATGACGGTGGTGTTGGGACCGGGTTGGCCCGGGATACTGCTGCACGAGGCGATCGGCCACGGCCTGGAGGGCGACTTCAATCGCAAGGGCACTTCGGCGTTCGCCAACCGTATCGGTGAGCGCGTGGCGGCCCCGGAATGCACGGTCGTCGACGACGGCACCCTCTCGCAACGGCGCGGCTCACTCAACATCGACGATGAAGGCACGCCGACCCAGTGCACGATGTTGATCGAGAATGGCATATTGCGCGGCTACATGCAGGACCGCCTCAACTCCGGACTCATGGGCGTTGCCCCGACCGGCAACGGGCGGCGCGAGTCGTTCGCTCACATGACATTGCCGCGCATGACGAATACCTACATGCGGCCCGGTCCGCACGATCCGCAGGAGATCATCCGCTCGGTGAAGAATGGGATTTACGCTGTCAACTTCGGCGGCGGCCAGGTCGACATCACCTCCGGGAAGTTCGTTTTTTCGGCGAGCGAGGCCTATGCGATCGAGAACGGCAAGCTGGGCGCTCCCATCAAGGGCGCGACGCTCATCGGCAACGGTCCCGATGTCCTAACACGCGTTGCCATGGTCGGGAACGACCTGCGGCTCGACGATGGCGTAGGAACGTGCGGCAAGGAAGGGCAGAGTGTTCCTGTTGGCGTTGGACAGCCCACGCTGAAGATCGAAGGCTTGACGGTGGGCGGCACCGGTTGAGCGGTTCTTCAGCCCACGCAAACGCTATTTCTGCACAAAGGCACTGGCAAAAAGAATTGCTTTTGTATTTCTGAGTGAAGACAGCGCGAATGGAGGCTCGTATTGAGCACTGCGATGTCGTCATGATGTAGGCAAGGGTTGAGCAAGAACGCTCACAACGTGCGCAAGGACGCGCAACCCTTGCATCGAAATCACACAGTGGCGCGCTCCCCGATGGTGCACTGACCGAACTTGCAGCCGTTCGTCCTGTCAGACCGCGGACATAATTCAATTAGCGAGCGAGCATTGTGTCTGAATTCAGCGACGCGGAGCGGCCCCATCACGAGTCTGTGAATTCCTGCACGCCACCCGGCGCCGTGGGCCCGTACTTTGCTGCCAACGATTCGCCCACTTCGAGGAAGGACAGCACGATGCACGCCGACAGCGCCGTTACGACCGAGTTGCCGAAACTCAACCTGCCCCAGGATCTGCTCACCGAAGTCAAACGCGGTGGCAAATCGAAAGCCGATTTCGGCGTCGAGGCCATGAAGCCGTCGCTGCTGGATCGCTTCCTCGAGAAGCTGTTGGGTAAAGGCAGCCGTTGAGCTTTGACGGGCCGCGCTGCGATTCGCGTAGCGCGGCCCGTCCACTCCTGCAGGCGGCCCCGGGGTCCCGCCCGTCGCCTGCCCGACCGGTGCGGCTAAAGGTTCCGCTGTTCCCCTTTAGAGCGTAGGATGGTTCGCCATGGAGCCCTCTTCCGCAAAGCGCTTCTCTCGGCCCGTCTACGAAGGCCTGCCGTGGTTTTACATGGCATGTGGCATCGCAGCATGCGTAGGCAGCTATCTTTTGCCGTCCGGCGCGTTGAGTCTCATCGTCGGATTCGCCGGCATTGCCGCGGTACTCGGGGGGGTCGTGATCCTGCTGCGGCGGCGGGACTATCGCGAGCTGCGCTCGCAATATGGTCATCCCGATGCGCTGAGCCACGCGGCGCCGCTGGAAAAAGAAAACACCGACGCTTGAGTCTCGCCAGGAGCCCCCGGGGGGGCTCCTTCGATCACTTCGCGACCGGCTCCACACCGCCCTTGATCAATCCTTCGGTCTCCACGCCTTCGATGGCGTGCGCCGCCTGCAGCGCCTGCAATCCGGGCACGGTGTCGGTCAGCGTACTGCGGGTCTTCGCCAGGCGCTCGTCGACGTAGATGAGCTCGTGTTTGCCGAGCACCACGACGTCCCCGTCGTTGAGATAGTGGCGGCGTACGCGCTTGGATTTCACGTAGATGCCGTTCGTGCTGTTCAGATCTTCGATCACACACGAGTTGGCCGTGGTCACGATCTGACAGTGGTGGCGGCTCACGAAACGGCTATCGACCTGCAGGTCGTTGTCGGGAGTACGGCCGACGATGATCCGTCCAACATTCAGTGTGATTTCCTGCACAGTGCGCCCGTCCGTCGCCACGAGAATGCGCCCGAGAACCGGCTGCGCCGCATCGGCCTGGGCGGCCCGTTGCGGTGAGAACTCCGGCAGGACTTCGAAATTATGGTGGGGCCGCGCGGCGTACTCCACCCACTGCAACTCCTCCACCGCTTCCCTGATGTCCTCTCCGGTAACGGTGTCGTGACTGGCGGTGTAGGCCGCCATCATGCTCGTGTCGCACAGGGTGTTGACGAGCCGGGGCACTCCGCCCGTATAGCGGAAGATGTCGGCGAAGGTATCCTCGGCAAAAATCTGACGGTCGCCGCCGCCCGCAACTTCGAGACGGTGTTGGATGTAGGCGCGCATCTCGGGTTGCGACAGCGTGGTCAGGTGGAAGCGCAGGCGGATGCGCTGCGTGAGCTGCACCAGCTCGGGCGCGTCGAGCTTCTCGCTGAGCTCCGGCTGACCCGCGAGAATGATCCGCAGCACCTTCTCCTTGGTCGTCTCGACGCCGGAGAGGAGGCGGATCTCTTCGAGCACGCGCATCGAGAGGTTCTGTGCCTCGTCGACGATGAGCAGTACCTTACGGCCCGCGGCGTACTGCTCGATCAGGAAGTTGTTGATGGTCGCGATGAGCTCGGCCTTCTTCATCTTGAAGGGCGAGAAACCGAACTGCACCAGCACGGCCTGGAGGAAGTCGATGGCCGAGACCTGTGTCTGGTTGATCTGGGCCACGACAACGTCGGTCTGAACCTCCTTGAGGAAGGATTCGATCAGGGTCGTCTTGCCGGAACCGATCTCGCCCGTGATGACCACGAAGCCGTCGGTGAACCAGATGGTCGATTCCATGTACGCCTTGGCGCGGGCGTGCTGTTTCGACAAATACAGGAACTGCGGGTCCGGACTGAGGCGAAACGGCAGTTCTTTGAGTTTGAAAGGTTCGAGGTACATCAGTGTATGAGCGGGAGCCGCAGGGTGTGACTCGAGCGCCGAGCCTGACATTAGGTTGATATTAAGGGATGCGTATCCCAGGGGCCAACTCCGAAAGCAATTGCCGTGCCCGGCGGTCGCGTCGCGGCCGGGTGGGCTCGACCACCGTACAGTGCCCTATTTTGCGGCCCGGGCGGGGCTCTTTGTCATATTCGTGAAGGTGGACACCCTCCCAGCCCAGCACGGTGCCCCGGGGCGGCATGCTGCCGATGAGGTTGAGCATGGCGCTGTGGCCGGTCGGCCGGGTCGAGCCCAGGGGCAGGTTCAGAATGGCCCGCAGGTGGTTCTCGAACTGGCTGGTGACCGCCCCCTCGAGGGTCCAATGGCCCGAGTTGTGCACCCGGGGCGCCATTTCGTTGGCAATGAGTCGCCCGCCGCGGACAAAGAATTCGAGGGTCAGGACGCCCGTGTAGTGGAAGTACGTCAGTACGCTTTCCAGATACCGGGCAGCCAACCGATGCCAGCGAGGTAATCCGTAGGGCGCGCGTGTCAGACGCAGGATTCCCCCGGAATGGACGTTACCGTTCAAGGGGTAGACGGCGATTTCACCGCGCCGGCTGCGGGCGCCGATGATGGACACCTCGCAGTCGAAGGGGATCCATTCCTCGTAGATGAGATCGGCCGCGCCCATCTCCCGCCACGCGCGCTCGGCATCGTCGCGTGTTTTGACGACCGCCTGGCCCTTGCCGTCATAACCGAGACGGCGTGTTTTGATGACGCCCGGAAGGCCGATTTCGCGCACAGCACGCTCGAGTTGCGCATGAGAGCCGACAGCTTTCCAACGCGTAGTTGGAATGTCGAGTCGCTCGAACAAGCGCTTTTCACTGACGCGATCTTGCGCGGTTGCAACGGCGGGAATGGGCGGGGCGACGCGTGCGCCTGCTGCCGCGAGCGCGCGCAGCGCATCCAGGGGTACGTTCTCCCAGTCGATGGTGGCGACTTCGCTACTGCGGGCAAGTTGGCCGAGCAGCTTGCGATCAGTGAAGGAGCCCTGCAAAACAGGGGCGATGCGGTTGGCGGGAGCGCCTTCGGCGGGGTCCAGGAACAGGAAGTCCAGCCCCAGAGGATAGCCCGCCAAAGCGAGCATTCGGCCCAACTGGCCGGCGCCCAGAATGCCGACGGTCATATACGGGACGGTGTACGCGGATCAGGCTTGCTGAGGACGCTGGCGGTTTGCTGCTCGCGGAAAGCATCGAGCGCCGTCGCAATGGCGGGGTGCTTATTGCCCAGGATCGCCGCGGCGCACAGGGCCGCATTCGCCGCGCCCGAGGAGCCGATGGCGAAGGTCGCCACAGGAATGCCGGCGGGCATCTGCACGATGGAGAGCAGTGAGTCGAGGCCGTTGAGGGCTTTTGACTGCACCGGCACGCCGAGGACGGGGAGGCTGGTTTTTGCGGCGGCCATGCCGGGAAGATGGGCCGCTCCGCCGGCGCCCGCGATGATGACCTCGAGGCCGCGCGAGCGGGCGCTGGAGGCGTATTCGAAGAGCAGATCAGGTGTGCGATGAGCGGACACGACCCGCACTTCGTGCGGGACAGCGAGCTTGTCCAACATCTCGGCGGCAGACTGCATCGTCTCCCAATCGGAAGACGAACCCATGATGATGCCGACGAGCGGTTTCATCGACTCATTGTAGCTGGCTGTACGTGAATAACGTACTACGCTATTCACTCTCGGTTTCGTCGTCGGCGGTGTGGCTGTCGAGCAATGCGCGCAAGGCGCGAAACAGCTCACGGCTGGCGGTTCCTGTCGCAGCCGTGCGCGCGCGCTCCTCTCGCGCCGCATTGACCCGACGCGCCCACTCGTCTCGATCCAGCCCTGGCCGCCAGCGCTCCAGCTCCTCCAGGGCGGGTGCGCCCTCGAGAATCAAACGCTCCCGCCAGGCCTCGACGCGCTTGAAGCGCTCGGCGTCCCGCGCATTGACCGAATTTCGTGAGGCGAGAAAGGCGCGGATCGGCTCCGGGTCCACATCGCGCATGAGCTTACCGATGTACTGCCTTTGCCGGGCGAGACCGCCACGGGCCGTTATGCGGCGCGCTTCGTGGACCGCGTCGACCAGGCTTTCCGGGAGATTCAGCGAAGCGAGCTCACTATCGCGCATGCGCATGAGTTCTTCGCCAAGGTCCTGGGCCGCGTGAGCGGCGCGCTTGCGGGAGCTCTTGCTGGGCCCGTCATATTCGAAGTCGTCGTTTGAGGGTTTTTTAGGCGGTTCTGAGGTCACTGTGAATGTTCCGGGAAAGTCTTCGGGCGTAAGCGCGGGACCAGGAGCCTGCCAGGAGCCTGACTGAGCAATGATCGCCTACTGCGGCCGCCCCAGCTCGGCATCTTTCTGCGATCGTTTCCCTTACATAGTCCATGCTATGCGCGGGAAACGATCGCAGAAAGCTGCTCGAGCTGGGTCGCCCTCGCTACGGCGATCATTACTCAGTCAGGCTCCTGAGTCCGCGACTGGTACAATTCTGCCCTACTCTCATTCAACTCAAGCGGATGTAATGCAGCAAGCGGCCGACTCCAAGGGAATACCGCAACTACAGGAAGTGGTGAGTTTCGTGCTCGACGAAGCCAAGCGGCAGGGCGCGTCGCAGTGTGAAGCCGACGCCAACGTAAGCAAGGGGCTCAGCGTGACTGTACGCCTGAGCGAGGTCGATACGATCGAATACCAGCGTGACCGGGGTCTTGGGGTCACCGTGTACTTCGGTAAGCGCAAAGGCTCCGCCAGCACGGCAGACCTTAGTCCGAACGCGGTGCGCGAGACCGTCGAGAAGGCATGCGCTATCGCGCGCTATACGGCGGAGGATCCCTACGCCGGGCTCATCGAGCCGGAGTCGCTCGCCCGGGACATCCCCGACCTCGATCTCGATCATCCCTGGGACGTGACACCCGAGCGGGCGATCGAATTGGCGCGACGCTGTGAGGCTGCCGGGCTGGAGGTGGATCCGCGCATCACGAATTCCGAGGGCGGCTCGCTCAACAGTCAGCGCCATAGCGGCGTCTACGGCAACTCCCTCGGGTTTCTCGCTGGCGTTTCGAGCACGAGCCACTCCGTAAGTTGTTCTCTCATCGCCCAACAAGGCGACGAGATGCAACGTGACTACTGGTACACCACGGCTCGTGACCCTGCCGACCTGGAAGAGGCCGACGCCATTGGCCGGATCGCGGGGCAGCGTGCGGTAGCACGGCTTGGCTCACGCAAGCTCTCGACGCGTAAAGCACCGATCGCTTTTACACCCGACATGGCGCGCGGGTTGATTAAACACTTCGCGGCTGCGATCCGCGGCGCGGCCCAATACCGTAAGGCGTCCTTCCTGCTGGACGCGGCCGGGCAGCAGGTGTTTCCCGAATTCCTGCAGATCTACGAGCGGCCCCACATTCTCAAGGGTCTCGCCAGCAATCCCTTCGACGATGAAGGCGCCGCGACGAAGGATCGCGATCTCGTCCGTGACGGCGTTCTCGACGGCTATGTGCTGGGCAGTTACTCCGCGCGTCGCCTCGGTCTCAAGAGCACTGGCAACGCGGGTGGTGTTCACAACCTGATTGTGGCGACGCCTGGCAGGGCGTTGGACACGCAGAGCTTCCTGACACGGATGCACACCGGTCTCTTGGTGACGGAGTTAATGGGGCAGGGTGTCAACGGCGTTACGGGAGACTACTCGCGCGGCGCGAGCGGCTTCTGGGTTGAGAACGGCGTGGTGACGTATCCCGTGCACGAGATCACCATTGCCGGAAATCTAAAGCAGATGTTCCGCGACATCGTTGCCGTCGGAAGTGATGTTGATCTGCGTGGCACGGTGCGGACGGGTTCCGTGCTGATTGGCGAGATGACGATCGCGGGGGATTGAGTGAGTCGGGCGTCCGGGGTCGACCTGAGCGATCGAGCGGATTTTCGGACGCCCTAGTCGCGCGGCGCCGCCAGAGTGAGGGAGGGGCGCGGCTCCTCTTCGGTCGAGCGCTCGTCGGTGCGAGGTTCTTCTCTCGCTAAGTCGCTCAACGTCAGTTTGCCGCAGCTGTTACGGCGCGCTTCTTCAATAGCGGCTATCACACGATCCACCGACGGTATGGTTACGTTCCGGGGTATGAGCTGTCCGCTCCGGGGGTTGCGTGCTGCATCCAGTATCTCGCAGACGGTAATTTCTTCGACTTCGCGTTCGAGGGCTAACTCGTCGTCGACAGTGACGCTCAGAAGATCGGCTTCCTCGAAGGTTGCGACGAGGCGTGCCATGGTCTTGCCGGGCAGGCCAAGTTCCTCGCCCAGCCGGCTCACTGTCCAACTGTTCTCGCCTCTGATCTGCGCGCGAGCGACGAAGTACATCAGCCGCAACGCGAGTTGCTCGGTCTCAACGCTCGATAGTCGTAGCTCCCGCAGCCCCACTCGCAGGTACGTGGGGTTCTGGATGTAGAACGATAACTGCGCCCCGGCGAGCAAAATCAGCCACCCGAGGTAGGTCCATAGCAGCGCGGCCACGATGAATGCGAAGCCCGCATAGATGATCTGCAATCGCGTGGAATACACCACAAATTCTGTAAATGTCTTGCCAACAGCGGCCCAGAGCACGCCTGCAACCACGGCGCCTATGAGGGCAGGCCGCCAGTGCACGCGCGTGTTGGGAATGAGCATGTACATGCCCGTAAAGAACACCGTGACCATGAGGTACGGAGCGATGGCGATCGCGACGTGACGCAGTACGCGTGATCGGGCGACCTCTTGTACTGCCGCGCTGTCGAGCGCTGCGTGCGAGAGGCCGATGAAGCTCACCAGGAGCAGGGGCCCCACTATCAGGAGGATGAGATATTCAGCGACGCGCCGTGCCAGACCACGTGGGTGGTCCACGTGCCAGACGAAGTTGAAACTGTCCTCGACCTTTTTGATCGTGCCGAACAAAGTGTAGGCCAGAAGGGTAAGGCCCACGAAGCCCGCCACGCTGGTGCTGACGCGCTGCGCGAATTCCACCACGCGCTTCGAGATATCCGCGGCGATGTCCCCTCCCATGGGCCGGAAGAATTGGTACACAATCGGCTCGAGGTCATGCCGCGCGCCGAAAATCTTGAGAACGGCGAACGCGAAGGCGATCAGGGGAATGATGGAGAGCAGCGATGTGTAGACGAGCCCCATCGCACGCAGGTTGATATCGCCGCGCGACAGGTCGCGGATGACCGCATACGGGTACCGCAGAATGCGCAGAACGAACGCGAAAGCGGTCTGCCGGGTCGAGGCCGGCCCGAAGAAGCACCAGTCGAGGAAGGCCCAGATGCGCATCCACATGCCTTAAGGATACAGTGCTACAAGCGAGGTTGCGGTGTTCCATGACTTCGAATTCAGGATTTGCCCAACGCATCGTCTGCCTCACCGAGGA
>DATMQL010000237.1:0-2793 GCA_035566815.1 Steroidobacteraceae bacterium
CGCAGACGGATTTCCTCCATCAGCAGCTCGACGGCCTTACGGGCCATTGCCGCAACCGGTTGCCGCACCGTCGTCAAGGCGGGCCAGATCGTCGTAGCCAGCGGCGTATCGTCAAATCCCACGATGGTCAGATCCTTCGGCACATCGAGATTCAGGCGATGCGCCACTGCGATTGCCGCGGCCGCCATGTCGTCGTTGCTGGCGAAAATAGCCGTCGGATGACGCGCCGAATCCAGGATCTGCTCGGCCGCGACCAGTCCCGAGCGGTACGTGAACGAGCCCTGCTTCACCCATTCAGCGTGCACCGAAATTCCCGCCTCGCGCAGCGCCTTTTCAAACCCCGCCTGGCGCTGAGCGCTGACGGTCTGGTTTGGAGCGCCGACAATGAAGCCAATATCGCGATGCCCGAGCGCTAGCAGATGGCGCGTCATGGCCGCGGCCGCTTCGAGATCATCGATGCGCACCGACAGACCCGCCGCATCCGGCCGGCCCGTAGCTACCGCAATGAACGGCACCTTCGCGGCACGCACGGCCTCCAGCGCCGCGTTGGAATCCGACAACGGCGGCGGCAGGATGATGCCTCCGACGCCATCACGGACGAGCCGCTCGATCGCGGCACGCTCATTCCGAACGCCGCACTTTTCCAGCACGATCTGACATCCCGCGTGGCTGCTCTGCTCGAGAACGCCCACCAGCAGCTCGTTCAGGTAGGCCGCGCTCGGGTTGTTGTAAAGAAGACCGATGTGGAGTGAAGCCGCACGCGCCAGGTTGCGCGCCGCGACGTTTGGCGAATAGCCCAGCTCTTTTACGGCCGCCTCTACCCGTTGCCTCGTAGCCGCCTCTACATGGGCGTCACCGCTCAGGGCGCGGGAGACTGTCATGGGCGAAACACCGGCGTGTTTCGCAACTTCGTGCATCGTCACCGCATTACGGCGCCGTCTTGGCGTTCTTTTCACCACTTACCTCAGCGGTTGCCGATGCTTCGATTGTAGCAAAAGCGTCGGCGAGTCGATTATGGTAGCGATACCATGACGACGAAGCGAATCTTCCGGTGGCTTTTCCTACTGGGCCTGGCCTGCTCGGCCCCCGCGGCACTCGCCGAGGACGGTTATGACTTGTGGCTGCGTTACCGCCCTCTGCCCGCCGAGTGGCTCGAGGCGTATCACCGGAGGACCCGCGAAATCATCCCTGGGGCGCACTCCCCCACGCTCGATGTCGCAGAGGCTGAGCTCTCCCGCGGCCTGGGCGGCCTGCTGGGCGCGGCACCACCGGTTTCATCACAGCCGAGCCGGGATGGCAGTGTCATCTTTGGAACGGTGAAATCAGCGCCCCTCATCGCCGGGCTGCACCTCGGTCTGGATGGCATCGGCGCTGAAGGCTATGTCATTCGCAGCATCACTCTTGCAGGCCACCCCGTCATTGCGATCGCCGCCAACGAGGACATGGGCGTCCTGTACGGTACATTTCATTTTTTGAGACTGCTGCAAACACACCAGTCTCTCGAACATCTCGACATTGCCTCCGCTCCGCGTATCCGGCGTCGTATTCTCGATCACTGGGACAATCTGGATCGCACGGTGGAGCGCGGTTACGCCGGCGAGTCCATCTGGGACTGGCACAAGCTGCCCGACTATCTCGATCCTCGCTATACCGACTACGCGCGGGCGTGCGCCTCACTGGGAATCAACGGCACGGTCCCTAACAACGTCAATGCCAGCGCCGTCAGTCTGACCCCAGCCTATCTGCGCAAGCTGGCGGCCCTGGCTGATCTGTTCCGGCCATACGGACTGCGCGTGTACCTGACGGCCCTGTTCAGCGCGCCCATTGAGATCGGTGGCCTGAAGACGGCCGACCCACTGGACCCCGGCGTGCGTGACTGGTGGCGCGCCAAGGCCGATGAGATCTATGCGCTCATTCCGGACTTCGGCGGCTTCCTGGTGAAAGCCAACTCCGAAGGACAACCCGGTCCCCAGGACTACTCGCGAACCCATGCAGACGGCGCCAACATGATTGCCGACGCCGTTGCACCTCATGGCGGCATCGTCATGTGGCGCTCGTTCGTCTATTCGCAGCAACAACCGGACGACCGCGCCAAGCAAGCGTGGGACGAATTCGTGCCACTGGACGGGAAATTCCACAACAACGTCGTTCTGCAAGTGAAGAACGGACCGATCGACTTTCAGCCCCGCGAGCCGTTCCATCCTCTCTTCGGAGCGATGCCGCGTACACCCCTGGTACTCGAAGTCCAGATCACCAAGGAATACCTGGGCTTTGCCACTCACCTGGTCTACCTGGGGCCCCTCTTCGAGGAGACGCTCCGCTCGGACACCTACACCCGTGGCAAGGGCTCCACGGTCGCCAGGATCATCGATGGAATCGCCGGCGTCGCCAACATCGGCTCTGATCGCAACTGGACTGGATCCCACTTCGATCAAGCCAACTGGTACGCGTTCGGGCGGTTGGCCTGGGATCCGATGTTGCCCTCTCGGGATATTGCAGAAGAGTGGGTACGGATGACCTTCTCGAACGATCCCGCATTCGTAACGCCAGTCGTCGCGATGATGATGCGGCCACAGGCACCACCGCCATGCCGAGCGCGAGCCGAAAGCTTTCGAGCCGGAGACACCGCCGGCGGCGCCTGGCGCTCCACCGACCCCCCTCCATCCGTCAAATTATGATAGCGCTACCAAAGTGAAAAGTGCAATATTCGCATGCGCCGATGACTTGGCCACGGTTCCCGGGTCGCGTTTATGATGTCGCGACCCACCCGTGCGCGGCGCATGTTGGGTTCAA
>DATMQL010000238.1:0-2908 GCA_035566815.1 Steroidobacteraceae bacterium
ATAGCCGCCGTGCATTCTCGCCGAGGATGTTGCGCTTGGCCTGCTCGGAGAGGAACGGCAGGCCGTGGATGGTCGACGGCAGGTCCATGTCCCAGTGCGGATAGTCGGACGAATAGAGTAGCTGGGTCTCGGCGTTGATCATTTCGAACGTCAGTTCCAGCGCCTTGCGATTGTCCACCATCTCCATCGGTTGCGAGGTGTAGAACATTTCGCGCATGTAGTCGCTCGGCTTGCGCTTGAGCAGTCCGCAATCCGACGTGCGCATCATGAACTCGTTGTCGAGCCGCTGCATCAGGAACGGAATCCAGGCCAGCCCGCTCTCGATCCAGATCATCTTGAGCTTGGGGAAGCGCTCAGGCAGGCCATTGAGCACCCAGTTGGTCATGTGGACCATGTTGAAGTGCGCAAACGAGAGCGAGTGCATTCCGATGAAGCGATTGAGCTGCTGAAACGACGGGTCGCCCCAGGTGAAGCCGGCATGGAAGCCGAGCGGCTTGCCCGTCTCTTCCAGCGCTGCGTAAAGGCGCATGTAGGAATTGTGCCAGACCGGCTTGTGCCGCGTCGAGGTGACGGAGAAACCGACCACCCCCGGCGCATCAGCAAAGCGTTCCACCGTCTCGACCGAGGCCTCGGGATCGTTGAACGGAAGATAGAGCAGCGCCTTCTGGCGCTTGTCCTGGGGCAGGATCTGCTCGATCAGCCAGCGATTGTAGGCGTTGCCCAAAGCGACTTCCGCATCCGCCTGGGGATGCATGCCGAGCGAGAGCATGGGCGTGGGAAACACCACCATGTAGTCGATGCCCATGGCATCCATGGCGCGCTGGCAGAGCTGCACCTGCCGGTGCAGCCCGGGCGGGGTCTGCTCGGCGAGCGCCTGCTGGTGCATGATGCGGCCGGCGACGTCCTGGAATAGCGGGCCATTGAGATTGATGAGGCCGGGCGGCGCGCCGGTGCGCTCGCGGAACGCCTGCGCGATGTACCGTAGCACGTCGTTGTCGATGCGCTCGGTCACCTCCGACCAGAACGAGGTCTCGTTGACGTGGGCATCGACGTCGACGACCAGCCAGTCCTTAAGCTTCTCCGTGGTCCCCGCCGCCTTGGCGAGGTAATCGCGCGTGTCGGTGCGGGTGGAGATCTTCTCGAGCTCGCTGATGCGAGGCGCGGTCTCGCGGATGTTCATGGTGTCGCCCTGCCTTGCTGATCTGGACGGCCAAACCCGTGGCTCGCGGCCACGGAGCGCAAGTTTATTGCCAAGAGCCGGGGGTGCGCAACGAGGCCGTGAGGGATTATTTTGTGGCAATGACCCGGGTATTTCGTTGCGGTGACCTCGAGGTGAAGGGCTTCACCGACGGGGCCCTGAAGACCTCACTCGATTTCGTTCTCGGCATGGAGCGGGCGGCCGCCGAGGAGCTGGTCGGCGGAACAAACGCTGGCTCGCTTTTCATTCCGGTGAACAACTTTCTGTTCCAGCGTGACGGTGCAACGGTGCTCATCGATGCCGGCGCCGGCAACGCGATGCAGCCCACGCTCGGCAAGCTGCCCGCCAATCTCAAGGCGGCCGGAATCGATCCCGCCGACGTCACTCACATCGTCCTCACCCATATGCACCCCGATCACGCCAACGGCCTCGTGGACCCGGCTGGTGGGGCGGTCTATCCGAACGCGGAAATCCTGGTCCTTGCGCGGGAGCTCGAGTTCTGGATGGCGGAGAGCGATGGCTCGGAATCCGACGCTGTGAAGCGTACCCGCGCTCGCAACAAGCTCAACATGAAGCCCTATCTCGAGCGCATCCGGCACATGCACGATGGGGAAGAGGTGCTCGGCTGCGTCCCCCTGCTGTCGCCCGGTCATTCGCCGGGCCACACCTGTTGGCGCATCGGGGCGGGGCGCGACGCATTCATCGCCTGGGGCGATCTGGTGCATTTCTCCGCGATCCAGATCTCGCACCCGAACACCGCGGTGAAATATGATCTTGATCCCGACCTGGCGCGCAGATCGCGCCTGCGCATGCTCGACATGATCGCGGCGGAGCGCCTTGCCGTCGCCGGCGCGCACGTGAATGCCCCCGGTTTCGGCCATCTCACACGCAAAGGCGCCGGCTATGCCTTCGAGCCGGCATGAGGTTCGCCGCCATGCAAAAGCTAGTGAACGCAAGAGTGCCACCGGCCGCGCCAGTGGGGCTCTGCTTACGGCAGCGTTGGAACATCGGGTTGCGCAGGAGATCCTGCTTCGCCCCGCTGTTCGGCCTTGCCGTTCTTCTCATGGCCACGCAGGCGAGAGGAGACGCGCCGGACTCCAATTTCCCCAACCGGCCGATCCGAATCATCGTCGCCGTGCCGGCAGGCGGCGGCGTCGACCTCTCCACGCGGATTGCTGCCGAAGCGCTGCACCAGGCCTGGGGCCAGCCGGTGACGGTGGAAAACCGCACCGGCGGGGGCAACAACATCGCGGGGGAGATGGTCGCGAACGCGGAGCCCGACGGCTACACGCTCCTTGCCACGCCGCCCAACATCGTCACGGCCAACGCCGCTCTCTACAAGCAGCTCAACTATGATCCCGCCGCGCTCGAGCCGGTGGCGATCATGGCCGTCGGCCCCAACGTGCTCGCGGTGAAGAACGCCTCGCCGGCACACACGGTCGCGGACCTGATCGCGCTGGCAAAAGCCAATCCGGGCACGATGAGCTACGCCTCGCAGGGCAACGGCTCGACCACGCATCTCACCATGGAGCTGTTCCTGAGCCGGACCGGCGTGAAGCTCGTGCACGTGCCCTATCGCGGCGCGGCACCGGCGGCGAACGATCTCGCCGGCGGGCACGTGGACACGATGTTCTGCGACCTCGGCACCGTCCTGCCGCTGCATCAGGGCGGCAGGGTCAGGATCATCGCCGTGGCAACGCTCGAGCGGTT
>DATMQL010000239.1:0-11681 GCA_035566815.1 Steroidobacteraceae bacterium
GGGCCGCTGTACTGAAAGAAGCCCGTGATGCGGCTGAGCGCGCAGTCGCTCTGGCGCCGGACTCCGGCGAGGCCCACCTGGCGGCAGCGGTGGTTTGCCAGCGAATCCTGGAGTTTGGCTGCGCGGCGGCACAGTTCGACCGTGCCCTCGCGTTGGCGCCCGGCAACGTCCTGGTCCAGTCGAGTTATGCACGCTTTGCAAGCCACTTGGGACGCCGCGACGCGGCGCAGACTGCCGCGCGGCGCGCTGTACGACTGGATCCGCAAAACTACAACTCACATCTCAGGCTCGCGCAGGTGCTTTATGACGTCCGACTCTACGATGCCGCTATTGCCGCAGCCGAGGACGCGAAAGCGCTCAAACCGGAGATGCACGGGCCCGAACAGACGATCAGCGACAGCTACCTGGCGCTTGGCCGCAATGATTTGGCCCGCCAGAGGTGCGAGTCACCGCTAACTGTGATCGCAGACGACGATCGGCACTGGTGCCTGGCGCTGGCCTATCACGCACTGGGCATGCATGCGGAAGCGTTAGATGAACTGCACAAACTCAAGGCGCTGGGTTGGGGGGAAGCTCGTGCCGTTTCGTACGCCAACCTGTACTCCCAATGGGGTGACAAGCGTACCGCCTTGGACTGGCTCGCAACCGCCGAGCGAACGCGCGCTTCGGCGCTCGAGACTCTCCAGGTGACCTGGTTTCTCGATCCCCTGCGCACCGAGCCCGAGTTCAAGGCGCTCGAGCAGCGACTGAATTTCCCACCGTGATCTACCGCTATATCGTCTTCGAAACGGCTCGGCTACCAGCCGACGGCTTGGCCATCTTTGCGATGATCCGAGGCGGCGCGGTAGAGGCCTGCTACGGGTTGTTCCGACGCGCGCGTCGGCGCTGGTGTCGCAGCGGGAGCCCCGGGCGCAGTCGGCATGAACCAGATCGACTGGAAGCCTCCCATATCTTCGCCATTGGCTGACTCTACTTTGTGGCCCATTGCGGCCAGCTGACCGCCGACGAGGTCGTACAGGCTCGATTCGAGATCCAGGGTGTTGGATTCTTGCGCGTGGGTGAAGCGCGCCGCGTCGCTGGCGGCTTGTGGGTTGGCGCCGAGGTCGATCATGTCGATGAGGACCTGCGCGTGGCCCTGCGCCTGCTGGCTGCCCCCCATGAGTCCGAAGGCCATGACCGGTTGACCGTCCTTCATGAGGAACCCCGGCAACAGGGTATGGAACGGCCGCTTATGCGGAGCGATGATGTTGGGGCTCTTGCGGTCGAGCGAGAACAGCGCGCCACGATCGTTCAACACGAAACCGTAGCCCGGCACGGTGATGCCGGAACCGAAGCTGTCATAGACGCTGTAGATGAATGACACCATGTTGCCCCAGCGGTCGGCGACAGTCAGATAGACAGTGCCCCCGACCGGATCGCCCTTGGGTTCGGGTGTGGCGGCTTTGTTTGGGTCGAGGCGTCCGCAGAGCTCGCCAGCGTACGCTTTCGAGATGAGTCGCTGGGTCGGGATCTGAATAAAACCCGGGTCGCCGTTGTAGGCGTAGAGGTCGGTGTAGGCGAGCTTCTTCGCTTCGACGAGCAGATGCCAGTACTCGGGCGAGCGGGGGCCCAGTGTGGCCAGGTTCATTCCGAGCCTGGGTGCGCAGACTTCGAGGATGTTCATCATCTCGAGTACGGCAAATCCCTGCGTGCTCGGGGGCATCTCGTAGATGTCATACCCGTGGTAGTTGGTTGTGAGTGGCGTCTCCCAGGTCGCGTGAGTGTCCGCGAGGTCCTGCAGCGTCATCGTGCCGCCGGCTGTGTGTGCCTTGGCTACGATGGCGCGAGCGATCTCGCCTTTGTAGAACACGTCTCGACCCTGTACCTGCAGCAGTCGGAAGCTGTGAGCGAGGTCGGGATTGCGGAACAGGGCGTAGGGGGCTGGCGGCATGCCGTTCACGAGGTAGGTTTGGACCGAATCGGGATCGCTCGACAGAACCTGGGCGCCGTAAATCCAATCGTTGCGGATACGCTCGGTGATGCCGAAGCCTTGCTCCGCCAGGGTGGCGGCAGGCTCGAGTGTTTCCTTGAATGTCATGGTGCCGGCGCGTTTGAGGAGGACGTCCCAGCCGTCGACGGCGCCCGGGACGGTCACGGACTCGATGCCGTGGAGGGGCATTTTCGATTTGAAGCCGCGCTTGGCGAGATGCGCCGGTGTTGCTCCGGTGGGCGCGCGTCCGCTGGCGTTCAGGGCGATGAGCTTCTTCTCCTTGGCGATCCAGGCTATGGCGAAGACGTCACCGCCGACGCCGGCGCTCTGGGGCTCGACGACATTCAGGACGGCTGCGGTTGCCACCGCGGCGTCGAAGGCGTTGCCGCCTTGTTTCAGGATCTGAAGCCCGGCTTGTGCGGCGAGTGGTTGGCTGGTGGCGACTACGCCGTTGCGTGCAAGGACTTCTGATCGGCTTTGGGGGAGCCAGCCGCTGGTGCGGTCGCCACGGACGGCTGCGAAAGTTTTGGAGGTGCCGCTGGGGGGAGAGCCGTTGGGCGACCCATCGCTTTGGGCTGCTGCGGCGTGTACCGCGAGGAGGGTGACGGCTGCGGAAAGTGCCATGACTTTGAGACGAGACGGGCGGCGGCGACGGATCATCCGGGAGTTCCTTTGCGTGCGGTGTTGAGCAAGTATCGGAATGCGAGCCCTGCGGTGGAGGCGCACTATTACCGGATGAATGCAGAACTGAAAGCTCCTAGGGTAGGGCGTCACGCGTCCGCAATGAGTGATCGTGTGCGCGGGCTGGACTGGGAGCGGCTGTCACAGGGGCTGGACGCTAGCGGTAATGCCGTAGTTGAGCGGCTTCTGACCGTCGCGGAATGCCAGTCGCTCGCGGCGCTTTATGAGGAGGCCGGACGGTTTCGCAGCCGGGTGGTGATGGGGCGCCATGGTTTCGGGCAGGGGGAGTACCAGTATTTTGGCTACCCGCTTCCTGAAATCGTGTCCGGGCTGCGGACGGCGTTTTATCCGCAGCTCGCGCCCATCGCGAATCGTTGGAACGCTCAGATGCGGGTCGACTCGGTGTATCCCACCACCCATGCCGAGTTTCTGAGCCGCTGCCGGGAGGCGGGGCAGGATCGGCCGACACCGCTGCTGCTGCAGTACCAGGCCGGGGACTACAACTGCCTCCACCAGGACATCTACGGGGAGCATGTTTTCCCACTGCAGGTCGCAATACTCCTTTCACAACCCGGAACAGATTTCGGCGGCGGTGAGTTCGTAATGACCGAGCAGCGGCCGCGGATGCAATCCCGGCCGGAAGTCGTACCGCTGCAGCAGGGTGATGCGGTTATCTTTGCGGTCAGCCACCGGCCCGTGCAGGGAACGCGCGGGATCTATCGTGTCAATCTCCGGCACGGGGTCAGCCGTGTGCGCAGTGGAAAGCGGCATACGCTGGGGGTGATCTTTCACGACGCGAAGTAGGGCGTTCCCAACTGCGTTCCCTCGAAGCGCGGCGCGCTCGCACCGATTCGTGCCGCGTGTCATGATGTCGGCCGCCTTTTCCATAGTGGTGACTCATGAAACGTCTCTTGTTAGGTGTTTTGCTGTCCGCGGTGACTGTGCTGCCCGCTATGGCCGCGCTGAAAGAGGGTGATGCCGCGCCCGATTTCAAGACGCAAGCCTCGCTCGCCGGCAAGTCGTTTACCTACTCTCTGAAGGATGCCTTGAAGAAGGGGCCCGTGGTGGTCTACTTCTATCCGTCGGCTTACACCGGCGGCTGCAACATCCAGGCGCACACGTTCGCGGTCAACAGCGATAAATTCGCAGCCGCCGGCGCGACCATCATCGGTGTGTCGCTCGACAACATCACACGGTTGAACGACTTCTCCGCCGATCCGCAGTACTGTGCGGGAAAGTTTCCGACGGCCTCCGATGCGGACGGCTCGATCTCGAAGTCGTACGACCTCAAGGTGGCGGCTGCGCACGAGGGAGCCAAGGACTCGCGTGGCGTCGAGATCGGTCACGGGTTCGCGGAGCGTACGACGTTCATCGTCACGCCGGATGGCAAGATCGCCGCGACGATTGGCGGACTCGCGCCGGCGGAGAATGTTGATAAGGCGCTCGCGGCGGTTCAGCAGCTCGGCGCGGCCAAGGGTGGGGCTAAGAAAGCTGGGGCTTGAAGCTGACTGGAGCGTCCGCGTCGGGTGATTCCGGCGCACGAGACAGGCCGCGGCGTCGGGTGACGCCGCGGTGTCAGCTCCCGCCGACCCACATCTCGACCGGGTCGGAGTCTCGTTGATAGACCGTCCGGCCACCTACAACCGTGAGCAGCACCTTCACGTCCGCGATCTGTCGTGGCGAGCTCTTGAGCAGGTTCCGGTCGATCACGATGAAGTCGGCGAGTTTGCCGACCTCGAGAGAGCCAACATCGTGCTCCGCATGTAATTCGTAGGCGGAGTTGGCTGTTATGGCTCTTATCACAGCGGGCACCGTCAGTCCGACGTCGGTGCTCAATCGACCGGCGTACTTCGGTCCGGCGGCTGGATCGTTCTCGCGAGTCACGCCGACTTTCAGTGCGAACCATTCATCGAGACGGTCCACGGGCCAGTCGCTGCCGTAGGCGATACGGGCGCCTGCGGCGGCCAGGTATCCAGCGGGCTCGAGGTAATTGAAGCGCGTGGGGCCCATATAGTCCTGGGAGCCATCGAGGGTGTCCGCCGCAGGCTTTTCCCACTGGAATGACAGGACTGGAATCGCGCCCAACTTCGCGTAGCGGGGAAAGTCCGTCGGAGTGACGATCTCGTCGTGCGCGATCGCCGCTCGGATGTCGGCCTCCGGAAACTCTTTGCGCATCGCTTCGATGGCGTCCAGAGCCTCGTGGACGGCACGGTCGCCGTCGGCGTGCATGTGAGGCTCCAGGCCGTTGCGTGCGAGGCCGAGCAGGATGGCTTTGAGCGTTGGCGCGGGGAAGTAGACGGGAGGGCCGCGATCCTTACCCGGCGCCCAGTGCGGCGCGGTTGGCGAGCCCTGATTGGCGAAATAGGGTTCCAACATGGCACCGGTGAAGGCGGGCGCCGCAATAACACCGTCCAGAAACAACTTCGTGTTGCGGACGCAGAGGGTGGGGTCGGGCTTCGCCGGGCCCTGATCGAATTTGACTGCGATGGCTTTGACGGCCGCCACGGCCTTATCCGGATCGAGATCAGCGGCCGGCCGGATCGGTACTGCGAAATGACCGCGCGCGGTCAGTCCACCGCTTTGCTGGACCCGGGTGAAGGATTCGATGTCGACGGTTTCGGCGTCAGCATCCAGGAACGTGGTGACTCCCTGTTCGCGAAGCGCGTCCAGGGCGGCGCGAGCGGCGGCGACATTCTCTTCCGGGGTCGGCGGGGGGATGAGCTTCATCACCATGTTGTAGGCAGCGTCTTCCAGGATACCGGATGGCTGCCCGGTGGCGTTGTGTTGAATCTTGCCGCCTACGGGGTCGCGGGTACCGGCTTCGACGTGGCCGAGTTTCAGGGCGCGCTTGTTCGCGAGGACGGAGTGCCCGAAGGAGGACATGACGGCGATCGGGCGCTTTGTGTTGAGCGCGTCGAGCGTCTCGTGGGTGAGTTCGGTCCCCGCCGGGAGCATGTCCTGCTGAAACCAGTTCACGACTTCGAGCCACTGATCCGGCTCGAGGGCCCGGGTCTTGTCGAGGCAGTCCTGGATATGGGCCTGGAATTGCGCCACGGTGAGGCGCTCGTAGTTCAGGTTGCACTTGAGGAGTTGGACGCCGCCTTCCTGGGGGTGCATGTGACCGTCGACCAGGCCCGGCATCAACATGCGGCCGTGGAGGTCGACTGCGTGGGCTGTTGGACCGGCCATGGCCTTGGCGTCTGCGTTGGAACCGACGTAGGCGATGCGACCGTCGCGGACGACGAGGGCTTCCTTCACGGAGTCGTGGTCGTCTACCGTGTAGACGTAGCCGTTGAAGTAGATCGTGTCGAGGGTGCTGGCTGAAGTTGTCGCCGTCGTGGCCGATTGGGCCATCGCGGGGGCATTGGCCGCCGTTGACGCGGGTGGCGGAGCTTTGGTCTTGTGAGCGCTGTGCAGTTCTATCGCGGCGAAGATCGAGATAGCCACCACGCTAAACAACAAACCGTGCAACGCTTTATGGTTTGTCAGCGCCATAGACTCTCTTTCCTCTGAACCAGGTACTCAGGACGTGGGTGTCGGCAATGGCTTCGGGATGGCCACCGTCGGCTAAAGACAGGATATCGCGATCCACTACGATGAAATCCGCGGACTTGCCGACTTCAAGGGAGCCGCTGTCGTGGTCCCGGCTCAGCATGCGTGCGCCATTGATCGTGTAGGCTTCGATTGCATCGCGGATGGTGATGCTTTGGTGTGGACTCAGCGCGGCAGAGCCGGGGATGGCGCGCGTGACGGCGCGTGTCATGTTGATGAACGGGCGCGGATCGCGAGTCTCGACCGGTGCGTCCGAGCCGGCCGTCAGGATGCCGCCAGCGGCCTTCACCGCCCTAACGGGGTAGGTGTTCGATTCGAAGTAGCTGCCCGGCCGGTGCAGGGCGGCGTAGCTGTTGCCGCTGACTTTCTCGAAGAATGGAACGGTCGTCACATCGTAGTCAGGGTCCGTGTCCATCCACGCATAAGTAAAAGCGACGTACAGGTGGTCGCGGCCGATGCGTTGCATGTCAGATGGGTCGACAAGTTGCAGGTGCGCCAGGCTGTCGTGGGTTGTCGAAACTCCATCGGCTGCGCGTGCGGCCTCTATCGCGTCAACCGCGGTTCGCACGGAGCGGTTACCTATTGCGTGGATATGGACGTTGAAGCCCGCAAGATGCATTCGCTTGATGTACTCGAGAATGACTTCACGGCTGTGTTGCAGTTGTCCGCTCGAAATCTGGCATTGAGCGGGATGATATCCGTGGGCCTTGATGAACCCATTCACGGCCGGGTCGCCCGCGTATTTTTCCGGATGGGCGCGGACATCCACGCACGTTGGCGATGCCGTGTCGACGTAGCCGGTTACGGTAGCATGACCCGCCGAATCCTCCGCGAAAACAGGTTGCAGAAAGGGTTTCAGTGCGGCGGCGTTCGGTAGTGTGGGGGGTACGGAGAAGGGGTTTCCCTCGAGTACTCCGTCCGCGAACAGTTTGATGAAGTTCGCTTGAATGAGCGGATTTTGCGCGTAGTGGGCGCGAATGGCTTTTGCCTGCGCGACCATCGAGTCGTAATCGACTTTGCCATCAGGTGTTCTCGTCCGGGAGGGGTCGTAGAACTGCGCCAGGGTGACGCGAACGGACAGGTTACCGTCCGCATAGAGTTTGTCGTATATCGGGACACCGTCCGGCGATGCCATCGCATCCATGATGCCGGTGATGCCGGAGCGGTTAAGCTCTTGAGGCATCCGCTGCGGAGCTTTCGCCACCTCGGCGAGGTCCGTGTAAAGCATGCTGTGTGGATTGATCAGGTAACGGGCGTCCTCGTTCACCGCGCCGTTCGGTTCACCCGAGCCATCGACTCCGACCAGGGCTTTGTATTCGGCGAATTCGCCTGCCAGCGTCGCCTTGGACAGTCCGATGGTCTGATGCCTGGTATTTTCCGCCTGCGCCAGCCCGAGGCTGTTGAATGCGCTGTGGTGGGCGTCGTTACCCAAGAGCTGTATCTGAACTTTGGTCGAAACTGCGTCAAGCGCTGCGCGCAGGGTTGGATGTTGCGCGTCGGGTTGGTTTCCCGCAGTGTAGTTCCACTCATGCACGACGAGCCGTTCCCCCGGCGGAGTTTTATATCGCGCGAGACACTGCGCGACGAAGGTCGTGAGCTCTTTGAGAGGCATCGGCTTGCTGTCGAGATCGCAGACGTCGAGGTCCACGATGTCGAGGGGATGGATGTGGCTGTCGATCAGGCCCGGCAATACCAGGCGGCCGCCCAGTTGCTCCGTTTGGGTCTTCGGGCCGATCCAGCGGCGCGCATCAGTCGTGCTGCCGACGAAGACGACCTTTCCGTCTTTTATCGCGAGCGCTGCCGCGATAGAGCGTGACGGATCGGCAGTGTAGATCTTGCCGTTGGTCAGGACGAGGTCAGCGGGCGCGACAGGTGCGACGGGCGTGGATGCCGGAGTCGGCGGCGCCGTCGCTAGCAGGGTGGCGAGCGCCAGCCCTCTCACGGTCGCGAGCGGGCACGCCAGCTTGTGGCTGGCACGTGAAGCGGACATCGGCGGACTCCCAGGCTGCGCGGCGGTCTCGATGCTTATGCGGGAGTGCCCGTGACTTGCGGAGGAGGTGCGGAGAGCGCCATGAGGATCAACGCCCAGCCGCCGAAGAACATGTTGATGCCGATGAGCAGGCCAAGGGCCCACATGGCAGTACCGGGCAGGCCCGCGAAGAGAATGATGCCCAGGATGAGGTCGACAATGCCGCTGGCGAGCATATAGCCCCAGCGCACCGGTCCGGTGCGGTGCTCGAGCGCATAGAAGATGGTTATCGCGCCTTCCACCAGGAGGAAGGCGATCAGCACGGACGTCAGGGAAAAGACGCCCTGCGCCGGCCATCCAATCAGCAGTACGCCGGCGACGATACCGACGATCGCGGAGAGCAGTGACCACCAGAAGCCCGGAACTTGACGCCCACGAAGTGTCGTGAACAGGCCGACGAGGCCACTGACCAGGAATATCCAACCGAAGAAGATCGTGGCCGCGAATGAGGCCAGTACCGGCACGAGAACCGCGATCACGCCCAGGGTGCTCAGCAGAATCCCTTCGAATAGAAACAAACCGCGATGGCGTCTCACGGCGTGACCTACGGCCGCCTGAATCGTCGCCGTATCGATGGATGGATTCGTGGCCATGACCTTGATCCTTGCCGACTGCCGGAAAATCAAGGCGCGACAGTACCGACTCCGCCGTGGCGCGTCTAGAACAAAAGAGGCCGTTGCGGAAGCGAACGATGGTATGGTATTCCACCTAGCAGAATATTGTTCTGTTACTGGTTCCGCGCGTGGGACACCGATGATGAGCAAACGTTTGAAGAGCAAGACGGCCCGCCGTAACGGTACCGTCGCCAGGACAGGAGCGGTCAAGGAGGACCGTCACTTCGTCGAGGCGTTGGCGCGCGGCTTGGAATTGTTGGCCTGTTTCCGGCAGAAGGACGGCCTGCTGGGTAACCAGGAGCTGGCGCGGCGCTGCGGGTTGGCGAAATCCACGGTTTCGCGGCTGACCTATACTCTGACGAAGCTGGGCTACCTGACTCACGTGGAGGATGCGGGCAAGTATGCGCTCGGGACGGCAACTTTGAGCCTGGCGAGCGCCATGTTGGGACGGCTCGATATCCGCAAGCTGGCGCGGCCGATGATGCAGGAGTTGGCCGACTTCAGCCGCTGCCTGGTGGGCCTGTGCAGCCGCGACCGGCTGTCGATGGTTTATGTGGATGTGGCGCGCAGTTCGGCGACCGTCACGCTCAGCCTGGATACCGGCGCGCGCATTCAGATTGCCAACTCCGCCTCGGGACGAGCCTACCTGGCGGTGATTTCCGATGAGCAGCGCGAGGAGATCATGGAGGGCGTGCGGGAAGTGGCCGAGGTGAGCCGCTGGCCGGCCCTGCAGCGGGGCGTGGCGAAGGCGCTGCTCGATTACCGCGATCTTGGAGTGTGCTGCTCGTTCGGCGAATGGCAGAAAGATATTAACGCGATCGCGATGCCGGTACGCCCGGGCAGCAATCTGCCGCCCATGGCGATCAGCTGCGGCGGTCCAGCCTACAACGTATCACCCGAGTTTCTGTTGGACGAGGTACGCCCGCGGCTCATCGCGCTGGTTGCCAGTCTCGAAGTCTCGGTCGGCACGGCGGGTTGACGTGCGGCCCCTGGTATTCGACGCGATCTCGGGAGCCGAACTGCGGGACCGCATCCCGTTCGTCAAGGAAATGGGCATGGAGCTGCTGCTGGGGGAGGATGGGCGATCCCGTCTCGAGCTCGAGGTCCTGCCGCAGCATTTGAATGGCTGGGGCGCGGTACACGGTGGCGTCACGATGACGGCACTCGATGTTGCAATGGCGGTTGCCGCGCGCTCGCTGGAGCCCGATGGGAAAGGTGTTGTCACCATCGAGATGAAGACGAGTTTCATGCAGGCGGGGCCGCCGCAGGGACGGTTGGCCGCCACGGGGACGTGTGTACATCGGACCCGTAGCATGGCCTTCTGCGAGGCTGAGGCTCGTGATGAGGGAGGGCGGATCGTGGCGCGGGCATCGGGGACGTTTAAGTTTCTGCGGGGCTCCTAGCTACGGCTGACTGTCTGCGGATATCCTTCTCCACCGTACGCGCGGCCGCGAACAACACTGCCGACGCCAACACGGCCAGTACGGGGATTGCGTACATTGCGCTGTGGAGGCCAATCGCCTTGAATGCCTCGGTCATGGTCGTCGCGCCCGCGGCGGACATGGCCTGGTGCGCGAAGTGATCGCTGAGGATGCCGGTGGCGACCGGTCCCAGGCTCGCGCCCAGGATGTACATGCCGCAGAAGTAGATTGCCACCGCCGTGCCGCGTAACCCCGGCGCGATCACGTCCTGTATGGCCGCGTATACCGTCGCGTAGTACACGTACATTGTCATGGTGCCGATCGTCATCAATGCCATGAACGGCGCTATGGCTCCCTTCGGCTGGTTGAGGGCGACGAAGATACAGGGGGCCGCGAGAGCCATGCAGCAGGCCGCCACTAGCAGGCGTCCGTTTTGACGTTTCGCGGCGAACTTGTCCGCGAGCCAGCCGCCCGCCAGCAGTCCGATGGCCCCCACGGCACCTATCGAGATCGCCGATATGTTGCTCGCCTCCCGCAGGCTCATTGCGTGGAAGCGCTGCAGGAATGGTGTCTGGAAGGCGTTGATGGCGTACATATTGAAGTTGTGGAAGATGCCGGAGAGGATGATCCACCACATGGTGGGTAACTTCAGCACGGACGAGTAGGGCGACCGCAGCGATGCGGCATGCGACACAGGCGGTGCGGCGTCCCGCGCGCCACGCAGCGGTTCGGGAATGCGCAGCGCCAGCAATCCGAAAAGTATTCCCGGGATACACGCGATCAGGAAGGCGGAACGCCAGCCCCATGCCGCACCGATGGCTCCGGCGGTGATGAAGGCCATGGAAACACCGGCGGGCAAGCCGAGCATGAATACGCCCATGGCCCGGGCACGTTGCTGCGCAGGGAACAGGTCGCCGATCAGCGATTGGCCCGCTGGCGCGCACACCGCTTCGCCCACCCCAACGCCGAGTCGCGAAACAAACAATTGTGTATAGCTCTGTGCAACTCCTGACGCCGCCGTGAGGAGACTCCAGAGCACCGTGCCGAGCGCCAGCAGCCGGGTACGCAACCAACGGTCGCTCAGGCGGCCAAGCGGCAGGCCCACCACCGCGTATATCAGTGTGAACACGGTGCCCAACAGGCCGAGGCCGGTATCGCTCAGGTGGAATTCCTTGCGGATGGGCTCACCGAGAGCGCCCAGGAGGTTGCGATCGAAGAAATTCAGGGTATTGATGGCGAAGAGTATTGCCAGGGCGAACGTTGCGCCGCTGGCGCGCCGCGCTACGACGTCGTCCGGTTGAAGCTCGCGGGGTGTTGTATTCCCGGTGACGACGGCGGATTCCGGCTGTGTTCCCAAGCCAAGCCCCTCTACGCAGCGTTCGTTGTGCACCGGATTCTGTGATCCGGCGGTCGAC
>DATMQL010000240.1:0-2597 GCA_035566815.1 Steroidobacteraceae bacterium
TCCGCCCTTCGGGGGAAACGCAGGTCATCTCGGTGTAGAGGAGGCCGGCCCCGCCCAGCGCTCGGTGGCCGTAATGAACGAGGTGCCAATCGTCGGGTACGCCATCCGCCGCGCAATACTGCGCCATCGGCGACACCACCACGCGATTCTCGAGGTCCATACCGCGCAGCTTGAACGGCAGAAACATGGGGGGCCGCGGGCCTTCCGCGCCGTCGCGATTCGCGAGCCACCGCTCGTAGGATTCCACGAAGCCCGGATCGCGCAGCTTCAGATTCTCATGTCCGATTCGCTGGCTGCCCGTCAATAGGCTGTAGGCGAACTGCTCCGGCGGCAGGTGGACATACCGCGCCACGTTCTCGAACCATTCCATGCGATTGCGCGCAGCGCTCTGCAGCTTCAGCACTTCGACGTGGCGTTCCATTTGGTACGCGCCGAGCGCACCGTCCCGATCCGCGGTCGCCGTCACGTGGCGGGCGAGGGAGATGGCATCCTCCATCGCGAGCTTGGTGCCGGAGCCGATCGAGAAGTGCGCCGTGTGCGCGGCGTCTCCGATGAGGACGGTGTTGCCGTGGTGCCAGCGCTTGCACGCCACGCGATTGAAATTGAGCCACGCTGACCCCCGCAGGTGATTGGCGTTGCTCTGCAGCCGGTGACCGCCGAGATAGCGCCTGAAGAGCTGCTCGCAGAAGGCGATCGACTGTCCGGTGTCGCACTGGTCGAGCCCGTGCGCAGCCCAAGTCTCTTCCCGGGTCTCCACGATCACCGTCGAGAGTTCTTTGCTGAACTGGTAGGCATGGATCTGGAACCAGCCGTGCTCGGTTTGCTCGAAGGCGAACGTGAACGCATCGAACTGCTGAGTCGTACCGAGCCAGATGAAGCGACACTTGCGCACGTCGACGTCGGGATGGAAAACATCGGCGTGGTTGCTGCGAGTCCGGCTGTTCACGCCGTCGGCGGCGATAATGAGGTCGGCGTCCCGGAAACTCGAGTCCTCGTCCACCTGGTGCTGAAATTCCTGGTGCACGCCCAACTCGCGGGCGCGCTCCTGCAGCAGGCCGAGAAGCCGCTTGCGGCTGATGCCGCAGAAGCCGTGGCCGCGGCTTGTGGTGCGCCGTCCGCCGAAATGAATGACGATATCGTCCCAGTGGTGGAAACTCGAGAGGATGGCGGAGTGCGTCTCAAGATCCGCGGCGCGAAAGTTCCCCATCGTCTGGTCGGAAAAGACCACGCCCCAGCCGAAGGTATCGTCCGGACGGTTGCGCTCGTATATTTCGATTCGCGACGAGGGCAGCGCTTTGCGAAGCAGAATGGCGGCGTAAAGCCCGGCCGGCCCTCCGCCCAGGCAGACGATTCGCCTCATCCTGGCAGTACCCCTCGTTGCACGCGTATCGTTCGAGTTCGGCGTATGTTATATTGCCAACTACTTCAGGTGTCAATTAATATTTCGCCGGAGAATCTCGATGAGCGCACCGAAAGAGACCGCCCCCCCAACGCAGTCCGCCGGTGCCTCGAGCACCCAGACTCTCGCTGCGCTCGCCGGCGCAATCATCGCCGGACGCATACGAGTAGTCGATCTCACCGTGCCGCTGGAATCCGCGACGCCGACCATCCAGCTGCCGCCGCCGTTTGCGCCCTCCAAGCCTTTTTCGCTGGAGGAGATTTCCCGCTACGACGAGCGCGGGCCCGCCTGGTATTGGAACAACATCGCGTGCGGCGAGCATACCGGCACACATTTCGATGCGCCCATTCACTGGGTGACCGGCAAGGACTATGCGAACAACGCCACTCACAACATCCCGGTCGAGCGCTTCATTGGTCCCGCCTGCGTCATCGATGTGGCCGCGCAGGCAAAAGCGAATCCGGACTTCCTCCTGACGCGGGAGGTGGTGGAGGAGTGGGAGCGCAAGAACGGCCGCATTCCCTCGCATGCCTGGGTTCTCATCCGCACCGACTGGTCGCATCGGACGGGGGCGAAGGAGTTTCTGAACGCGGGTCCGGACGGCTCGCACACCCCTGGGTTTCATCCGCAGTGCGTGCCGTTCCTGGCAAAGGAGCGCGACATCCTCGGCGTGGGCGTGGAGACCGTCGGCACGGACGCCGGCCAGGCGCATAGCTTCACTCCCATGTTTCCCTGCCACACCATCATGCACGGCTCCAACCGTTTCGGGCTGGCGAGCCTGACCAATCTCGACAAGCTGCCGCCGACCGGGGCGGTCGTCATTGCCCCGCCGTTGAAGATCGTCAACGGCTCCGGCAGCCCGCTGCGCGTGCTCGCGCTCGTGGCGGTGTAGGGGGGCCTCCGCATGGCCGAGCGTTCTTTTGCCAGGGAAGTCCAGTCGCTGCGTCTGGGTGACGGCGAGGAATTCCACGGCGAGGGTATTCTCGCCGTCACCAAGGCGCTCTTGCAGTCCGGCGTAGCCTACGTCGGCGGCTATCAGGGCGCGCCGATTTCGCATCTGATGGACGTTCTGTCCGACGCCGAACCCATTCTCAATGAGCTCGGCGTTCATTTCGAAGCCAGCGCATCGGAAGCGACGGCGGCCGCCATGCTGTCGGCGTCGATCAACTATCCGCTGCGCGGCGCGGTGACCTGGAAG
>DATMQL010000241.1:0-3533 GCA_035566815.1 Steroidobacteraceae bacterium
CCGCCCGCGCCCCGCGCGCCCCCCTAGTTCGATCGACTTCCGACCAGCGCGATCTCAGGATGGAGATCCTCTCCAACCAGGCCGAACCCATACACGGGGTCTGGCCCCGGCGCTCCCAGGTCTATGGCTCGCGCGGCGAGGTCCGCGACGGCACGTTGCGCCGCGGCCTTGTCGGGCTCGCGAACGACCTCGGCCAGCAGCCCAGCGACGATCGGCGACGCGAAGGACGTGCCGCGGACGGCGGCAAAACTCTGCGCGGGATTCGCTGCCGACATGTCAGCGCCCGGCGCAGCAAACTTCACCTGCCGTCCACGACACGCCTCGAGCAGCGCGCGTTGGCGCGCGTCCACCGCGGTAACACCAACGACATCTGGATAGGACGCAGGATAAAGCGGGGGTGCCGCCGGTCCGTCGTTACCAACGGCCGCAACGACGAGATAGCCGCGCGCGATTACCATGCGCACGACATTCTCCAGCATGACATTCGGCGGCCCAACGAGGCTCACGTTAATAACCGGAGCATGCTCCCGCACCAACCAGGAGAATGCCTCCGCTACAGCATCGACAGCGCCACCCGTAGGAAGCCCACAGTAGACATCCGCCGCGTAAAGCTCCGAGCCAGGCGCCGCGCCGTGAAATCGCGGCGAACGACCAATCATCAGGGACGCCACCGCCGTCCCGTGCGCCTCCGGCACCGGCGCCCCGGAGCAGCCGTGTTGATGAATCACGATGTCACGAAACACGTCGTGCGAAGTGTCAACACCACCGTCAATCAGTCCAACCTTCGCGCCGACGCCCGCATTCGCGCCAACACCCAATCCCGTGGCATCACCCGAGCCCCTGCCAGCACCCGGTCCCGCGCTCGCATCTTGACCCGCGCGCAAAGCGAGCCTTAGATCACCACCCGCGCCTCGCGAACCCATAACTCGCGACTCCGCACCCTGGGCCGCCCCAACACCTACACCAGCGGCCCCGACTTCCCCACTCTCGGTATATAAGTGATTAAAGTCATACGCCCCCTCCGGATCCAACCCCCTCAGCCGACTCAGCGCGCGGCGAGTTGCCGTGCCGTCCGGCACCTTTAGAACGACGACCCGGGCGTCGAGACCCTCGAGCACGCGTTCTCTCACCACCATGAAGCCCGCGGCGCGCGCCTTCTCCAATGCCGCGTCCGATGGCGAGAACACCACCACCTCGCCGCGAAGGATCGGCGCGCCGTTCGGATCCCTCTCGATCTCCTTGGGATTCTTGCGAACCAGGTCGACCAGGTGCAGCCGCCGCAGGTCCGACAATCGTCGCGGATCCAGATCATTGGACAGGCCCGACAACGTCCGGTCGCCATTCAGCGGCAAGCCCGTCACCGGCAGCCCGCTCCCGGGCACGTTCGGCAGCCGAACGTTCGGGAGCGCAACCTGCGCCTCGGCCATCGGTGGCTGTGCCAGAATCAGTGGCAGCAGTATCGCCAGAAATTTACGCACCATGGGCCCCGACATTAGTTGAATGTTGCGGGCCATGGAAGAAAATGGCGACCCGCACCGTACTGGATGTACTGATTGTGAGAGGCATGCACGCATCCTTGGAGCAGCTTCGAGAACAGATCGTGGACCTTCTGCCACGCCTGCGGCGCTTTGCCCGCGCCCTCGCCCGTGATCCGCACGACGCCGACGACCTCGTGCAGATCGCCGTCGAGCGCGCGCTGGCGCGGTCCGAGCAGCTTCGGCCCGACGCGCGCCTATCGAGTTGGATGTTCGGCATCTTGCGCAACGCCTGGATTGACGAAGCGCGCACGCGCGGACGACGGAATCAAATCTTCGCGCCGGAAGCCCTGGGCGAGAACGTCGGTGATTCCGCGAGTGAAACCCACACGGATGTCCTCTCTGTGCAGGACGCGATGGCCCGCTTGCCCGATGAGCAAAGGGTCGCCATTGCCCTGGTGCTGGTGGAGGGCCTTTCCTACAAGGAAGCGGCGGAGATCATGGGCGTCCCGCTAGGAACGCTGACGAGCCGGCTGGCGCGCGGCCGCGAAGCCCTGCAGGTTATGCTGGCAGACACGACAGGAGCACTGCAATGACCTTCTCGGAAGAAACACTGATGGCGTACGCAGACAATGAGCTCGACGCTCAGACGCGTACCGCAGTGGAGGCGGCCATGGCAGTGGACCCCGAAATCGCAAGACGCGTCGCCCAACACAAGGCGCTCCGTGGAAAGTTGCGTCTCGCGTTCGACAACGTGATCGATGAGCCAACGCCGCAACGCCTCGTCAACGCCGCGCGCGGGGCCCCGAACGTCCGCAGAGAAGGAAATGTAATACCGCTGCGTCGAAAGGCGCCACAGCGTCGCGGAGTGCCGCTGTGGGCATCCATCGCGGCGAGCCTCGCCATCGGCGTCATCATCGGACAAGCGATGCTGCACGGTTCTGGAAGTACCAACGTCACATCCCGCGATGGGCAACTGCTGGCCAGCGGAGAGTTAGCGCACGCGCTATCAGCACAACTCGCCAGTGCCCAGACAGACCAGAACCCGGTACAAATCGGAGTCAGTTTCAGGTCCAAGGCCGGCGACTACTGCCGCACGTTCACCGTGCACGAGTCAACCCCACTCGCGGGCCTGGCATGCCGCCAACACGACGACTGGCACGTGCAAGTACTCGCGCAATCAACACCCCCAGCCCAAGGCGGCGGCGCGTATCGCCAAGCCGGCTCAGAAATACCGAAGTCAGTCCTGCAAGCCGTCGACGACAACATCACCGGCGACCCGCTCGACGCCCACGCAGAAGCCGCAGCGCGCGACAAGAGCTGGAATCCATGAGAGATCCCGCCGCCCCGCCTCAGCTCCACGCACAGACCCCGCCCCAGCCACCCCCAACCCGCAACCAACGGAACGTATCTCCTCCCCCCACGTTGTTATCCCTCGAAACACAAGCAGGCGCCGCCTGCGCAACGAGGAGAGCCCGCATGAATGAGGATCGCGTCAAAGGTTCCATGACCGAAGCCAAGGGCAAGATCAAGGAGGCCACTGGCAAGATGACAGGCGATGAGAAGTTGAAACGCGAAGGTCAGACCGACCAGGTCGTGGGCAAGGTTCAAAACGTGGTGGGCGGCGTCAAGGATGCCGTCAAGGACCAGAGCAAGCACTAGCTGCTTGACGCCGCCGGGCGCCGGCGGCTCACTGCGCAGACCCGGGAGCGGGATTCAACAATCCCGCTCCCCGCCTATCTCAAAACAACCAGGCTCAAAACAACCCGACGACCTTACCGTTCTCGTCAATATCGATCGAGTCGGCGGCCGGCACCTTCGGCAGGCCGGGCATGGTCATGATGTCACCGCAGATCATCACAATGAATTCGGCACCGGCCGCGAGCCGGACTTCCCGAATGTTGACGACATGATCTGACGGCGCCCCCAACAGCTTCGGATCCGTCGAGAACGAATACTGCGTCTTCGCCACGCAGACAGGGTAATTCCCGTAGCCGCTCTCCTGCAGCTGCTTGATGCGCGCGCGCACCTTGCTGTCTGCGGTGATGTCGCTCGCAT
>DATMQL010000242.1:0-4375 GCA_035566815.1 Steroidobacteraceae bacterium
GTATTCGCGAATGACGATGGTCTTGAAGCCGATCCAGCGGATGACGCCTAGATTGATCGGAGGGGGAACTGCTTCTTCAGCTACGGTGATCATCAGGATCGGACTCCGTTCGCGACGGCGCCCGTGTCACGCTTCTCCACCAGACGCATGAAGATTTCCTCGAGCCGGTTCACCTTGTTACGCATGCTGAGCACTTCGATGCCGAGTGAGGAGAGACGGCTGAACACGTCGTTCAGATTTTGCTCCTTCGCCGTCTCGACCTCCAGGGTGTGATCATCGACGAGGGTGATGCCGTAGCCCTCGAGCTTTGGCGCTGCCGACAGGGAACTGCGCAGGTTGAGCACGAACGTTTCGGTGTTGAGTCTGCGCAGCAGGCTGCTCATGCGGTCGCGCTCGACGATGAGACCGCCGTTGATGATGGCGATATTGCGGCAGAGAGTCTCCGCCTCCTCGAGATAGTGCGTCGTCAGAATGATGGTCGTGCCCTGCTCGTTGATCTCGCGCAGGAAATCCCACATCGAGCGCCGGATCTCGATATCCACCCCGGCCGTGGGCTCATCGAGAATGAGCAGTCGCGGCTCATGCACCAGGGCCCGGGCAATCATCAACCGGCGCTTCATACCGCCCGAGAGACCGCGGGACATCTTGTCCTTTCGGTCCCACAGCTGCAGCTGCTTCAGATATTTTTCGGCGCGCTCGCGCGCCACGTGGCGCGGGATGCCGTAGAAACCCGCCTGGTTGACGACGATGGTGTACGGAGTCTCGAACTGGTTGAAGTTGAGCTCCTGCGGCACGATGCCGATACAGGTCTTGGCCGCCTCGAGCTCGCGATCGATGTCGTGGCCAAAGACGCTCGCCGTCCCGCCAGTCTTGTTGACGAGCGAGGTGACGATCCCGATCAGGGTCGTCTTGCCGGCGCCGTTCGGGCCGAGCAGCGCGAAAAAATCGCCCTGCTCGACATCGAGGTCGACGCCCTTCAGGGCCTGGATTCCGTTTTTATAGGTTTTCGTGAGGCCGCGGACTGACAGTGCATTCATGGTCGAGAGGATCGGATGTCGCGCGGATACGCGCAAGTGAGTGCGCGCCGCACGGACGGATTGACACGAGTTAAACGGATTTGAGCGCGATCGGGGAAGGCCGGCAATGCCTCAGCAGGGGTATTGACGCATGCCCTGGAGCGCATCTGCCGCTGTGGATGCGGAAGCGAATACTCTCGAGTGAAAACGCCCGGGCGGAACCGCCGAGGAAGGGCTGTCTGGGTACGATGATCCCAGCGCCCGTTAACAAGAGCGCTTCAGACGAGCGCTGCTCCGGACTCGTCGGTCGTCTGCTGCGCCGCCTTCACGCGCGTGCGCCAGACTTCGTACGGATCCCAACCACCGGTGGATGGCGTGGCGCGGCCCGCGAATTCCTCATTCGCCGCGGCCTCGAGTGACTGTGGGCCAGGCAGGAGGCCTTCCACTTCGAGAGATGTTTGCATTTGCGAGCCCTTCATCCGTGGTTTTACTTTGTTGCGGCCGAAATACGGAACGGCACGAACGCAGGATTTTAGACCTGTCTCTGTTAAAAGACAGTGACTTTTATGGGTTATTGACAGGAGCTGTGAGCTACGTCGCAAAATAGCGTGACAGGTAGTCCTCGAAGGAACCACGGTCGCTCGTCTCGATCTGGCTTTGTTTTTCCAGCGACTCACCGGCCTCCTGGCGAAACTCGGCCAGGCGCTCGCCGTTCGACGGGTACAGGTCGAGAAAATAAGCCTTGTGTGTCGCGGACATGCGTAACGCGAGATCGAAAAAGGACTCGCCCGTCGTGGTGAGCTCCTCCATCAGACGCGCCGACGGAGTACGCGCCACATCCTCGACTTTAGTCGCCTGGATGGCCAGCGCCTGGGAATAAGGTCGCGTCGCGTCGCCCCGGTCGAGGATCTCGCAGAGGCCCGTCATGGAATCCAACAGCTCGCGTGCCCAGTCGAGCATGGGAACAGTGTGTCCATCCCGCCACAACGTAAGGCCAGGCTCACGTCCACGGCGGGCCACCGTGACGTGATTCTTGTCCAATGCGTTCTGCTCGGACTCGCCGATCGGCGGACTGTCCTTCAACAGACACAGCGCCATGAACGCTTCGAGAAAGCGCAGTTTGTTCTGATTCACACCCACCGGGTCGAAAGCACTCACATCGAGCGCGCGGACTTCGACATATTCGACGCCGGCCCGCTGCAGAGCCTTTGTCGGTCGCTCGCCCGAGCGGGCAACACGCTTCGGGCGGATGAAGCTGTAATACTCGTTCTCGATCTGCAGGATGTTGGCGTTCAACTGGCGATACTCGCCGTCGACTTTCACGCCGAGCGCTTCGTAAGGCGCGTGCGGTGTCGTGATCGCATGTGTCAGATCGCGCACGTATTCGTCGAGACTGTTCACCGAAACGGCCAGCCCCGCCTGGTTGCGATTGCGATACCCGACATCGCTCATCCGCAGGCTCGTGGCGTAGGGCTCGTATGCCGTGTTGCTCGTGAATTCCGGCAGCGCGAAGTCACGGCCCTTGAGAAAGGACTTGCAGACGACCGGCGACACGCCAAACAGATACAACACGATCCAGCCATAACGCCGGTAGTTGCGCAGCAGGTCGAAATAGCGAGCCGACACGAATTGTGTGCCGTGGTCGTGCGCCTGGAACGCGTCGGCGTAGGCTTCCCAGAACGGCAGCGGAAAGGAGTAGTTGAAATGAACGCCGGAGATGGCCTGCATCATGCGGCCATAGCGCAAACCCAACCCGCGGCGGTAGATCGTCTTCATCTGTCCGACATGCGAGCTGCCGAACTGCGCGATGGGAATGTCCTCGTCGCGCTCGATCGCCCCCGGCATGCTCGTCGCCCACAGCAACTCATCGCCCAGGTGGCGATAAACGAACTGATGGAGATCGAGCAGGTACTGCAGCAGTTCCCAGGTGGTGGTGAAAGCAGGAGTCACCAGCTCGATGAGACTCTCCGAGTAATCGGTCGTGATGTGCTCGTTCGTGAGCGCGGAGCCGAGCAGCCGGGGATGCATCGTCTGCGCCAGGGCGCCGGACGGCTCGACCCGCAGGGACTCTTTTTCGACGCCTTTGCGCCCGCCCTGCAGGATCTGAGGCTGTCCACCATTGATGAGCGCGGCAAGCCGCCGCTCGAACACGCGATCGATGCCGAATCTCCTACTCATAGCTCACTATATAAGTTCAATGGCGCCCCCTGGTTCGACCTGTTCGACTTGTTCGACTTGTTGTTCGGCCGTCGATTGGGCATCTTGCCGCCTCGCAGGTGGGTCGCGCAATTACCGTAAAGAGAGAGACGCATGATTGGAATCATTGGTGGAACGGGCCTGTATCGTATGGAGGCGCTGCAAGTGACGCAGACCCGCGAGGTCAGCACACCGTTTGGACCACCTTCCTCGCCCATCGTGCTCGGTGTGCTCCAGGGGCGCGATGTCGCATTTCTCGCCCGGCACGGATTGCACCACGACCTGCTTCCCGGCGAGATCAATTTTCGCGCCAACATCTGGGCGCTGAAGAGTGTGGGGGTGCGCACCGTCATCGGGGTCTCGGCGGTCGGCAGCCTGCGGGAGGAGATCCGCCCGGGCGACCTCTCGCTGCCGTCGCAATACCTCGACTTCACCAAGGGTCAGCGCGCGGCTACCTTTTTCGGGCGGGGCATGGTGGCCCATATTTCCACGGCGCAACCCGTGTGCGGCGCCACTGCCGGCCTGATCGCGCGGGTTGCTCGTTCCCTAGGAACGAAGGTGCACGAGAACAAGACCTACGCCTGCATCGAGGGCCCGCGCCTCGGGACCCGCGCTGAAAGTTTCTTTCTCCGCGGCGCGGGCGCCGATCTCGTCGGCATGACGAACGTTCCCGAAGCCTTCCTCGCCGCGGAGGCACAACTCGGCTACTGCACCATCTCCCTCGCCACGGACTACGACTGCTGGCTCGAGGATGCCAGTCAACATGTCTCCGCCGACCAGGTGATCGCCCTGTTCCACAAGAACCTCGGGCGGGTCCAACAGCTCATCTGCGGTGCGGTAGCCGAGTACGTGGAGGACGAGTCACGTCCGTGCCGACATGCCCTGCGCACCGCCATTGTCACGCCGCGGGAGCAGATGACGGATGAGCAACGGGGGATTGTGGATTTTCTGTTGGTGTGAAAAGGGTGCGCGCTGGTTAGCGTTAGAACTCTCCGCGCAAGTCGGACGTCATCTTCCGACGCGGCCTTCGCACGTGTACTCGCGTAAGAGACTCGCGGCTACGACGACGACCCGCGAGCTAGTCCTCCGCGCGGGCGCCCTGCCGCAACGGGGAATCCAGCGGCAGCTTTTCCAAACGCCGCACGGCGTACTCGTACCCGGCC
>DATMQL010000243.1:0-3684 GCA_035566815.1 Steroidobacteraceae bacterium
CGCCAAGCCAACTCCCAAGCCATCGACTTCAAGAGAACGGGCCTACCCGCCGGGCCCTACAACGGCCTTTTTGGAAGGGACGCCGCAGACTATTGATATCACACGAATGATTTCGCCGTCTTCAGTGCGGGCCGTCGCCACGGAAGTGCCTTAAATTGACAACTGAGGTGGCAATTTTGACAATATTCCTGCAAGGCAATGGGAGTGGAAAATCCTATGGCAGATATCTGGCAAGCCGCTGAAGCACGAGATCGTTTTTCCGATGTGGTCGACGCCGCCGTCGACGGCCGACCCCAATTCGTCCGCAGGCGCGATGGTAGAGAAGTGGTTGTGGTCTCTAAGGAATATTTCGAGGAGACCAAGCGGGACCTCAAAAGCTATTTAGCTAATTCCGCCTATGCAGATTCGCAGGACGATGCATTCGACGTCGCCATTCGCGGTGTCAGAAGGGACGGTATCCCGTTGTTTGACCCGAAAAGCTTCGATTCGAAGGACTGATTCGTGTATTTCCTACGTCTCGCTGATGGTTTCGCACGCCTCCTACGACGGGGCTCGCCACAAGTCGCTCGAGGATTTGATCGCTGAGGCCGCGGCGGGTAGGTAATTCCCGCAGGCAGATGCTCACTTTGCGCCTACAATCTGGTCGACATCAGGCAGCGGGAGGTGCCCTGATCGTTCAGTCTTCCTTTTCCGATAATGACGCCAGGGTCCGCCGCTCACCCACAACCTACGGTGCGGATCGGCGCCGACTGCTCTGCCCGGGTCAGGCACCCCACCTCGACGGCCGAGGTGGGGTGGGTGCGGATCGAATTAGTGAATGCTGGCCTTGAAGCCGACGTAGTAGGTCCTGCCTATCACGTCGTAGGTCGCGGCATCGGTCAGGAGCGGCGCGCCCGCTACGCGGGGCGGGCCCTTGTCGGACAGGTTGGTGACACCCGCCGTGACCTCGATGTTGTCCATCGGATGCCAGTGCGCGTCCAGGTCGAAGTAGCTGTACGCGGGTATACCCGGATCGCTGCTATTCGGTCCATCCATGAGGTCGTGCATGGAGGAGAGGAAGCGCCAGTGGAACCCCGCCGAGACCGGTCCCACGGCGTAACCGAGTGTCGTGTTGGCTTTCCACTTCGGGTGAGACAGATCCGAAACGCTCGATCCGTCCGCGGCGATGGCCGTTGCGGTATCGCCGATCGAGCCGGCGTAGTTCAGGCTCGGGACGGCGGGCACCCCTGACACCGTGAGTGACCGCAGGTAGGAGATGTAGGACTGGAGCTTGATCCGCCCGGCGCCCGCCGGCAGGCCCATGTCGTGCAGATCGGCGCCCCAGTGCCAATCGATATCCAACCCGTCGGTGATGTAGGAACCGACATTCAGTGAGAACTGCCTGCCGAGCACAATGGCGCCGGAGGCGGGGTCACGTGTGATCTGCTGGCAGTAGAAGTTGCTCTGCGAGTAGCTCGCATTGCCGCCATTCGCATTGAAGCAGTTCTGCAGGATCGCATCGAGCGTCACACCGGCGATCGCTCCTTCGAGCTTGATGTGGTAGTAGTCCACCGAAACGCCGAGGTCGCTAGCCAACGCTGCCTCAAAACGCGGCGTCAGTACGAAGCCCAGCGAGTAGGTGTTGGCCACTTCGGGCTTCAACGTTGGGTTGCCGGTGATGATGCCGTTCGCCGAGTTCAGGCCGTACGTGAAGCCCGGCAACACGGCTGCCGGTACTCCCTGCGCTTGGCACAACGCCGCGACGCGTGCCCCGTTCGGTCCGGTGCGGTAGCTGCTCGTGTACTCGCACGGATCAACCGAGATGGAGTCCTGCGCCTGCACAGTGGGATTGTAGAGCTCCTGGAGACTCGGGGCGCGGATCGCACGCTCGAAGCCGCCGCGGAACAGGATCTGGTCGTTCGCCTTCCAGTGCAGATCGGCTTTCCAGGTGTTGGTGCCGCCGAAGAGGTCATACTGCGAGTGACGTCCGCCGATATCCACCGACACGTCCTTGGCGAACGGCTTGTCCGTGAGCACCGGTGCGAGCAGCTCGAGATAGACCTCGCGGACATTCTGCGAACCTCCGGTCGAGCTGATCAGGTCGTAGGACGGCGAGATGATGTCCGCCGGGATCGGCGTTGGCATGACGTTGAATGCGGGATTCAAAGACGGGTCGGCGCGGTAGGTAAAGCTCTGGCCGCGGTAATCGAACCCCAAGGCGAACTTGAGATCGCCCTCCGGGAGCTTCCACACCGTGCCCGTGAGATCGCCCTCGAAGTACTTCTGCGAAATCTCGTTCGTGTTCTTGGCCGTGCCGGTCGCGTATTCCAGGCAGCCCTTGCTCAGCGGCTGGGCGCCGAGCGGATTCCAGGCATAGCCCACGCAGTTGTTGCCGCTCGAGCCCTGGTAGTTCGCCGTGCCATACAGGATGTTCTCGAGCGCCGGCAGGTTGATGTTGTTGGCTTCATTGTTGGTGAACAGCGTCTGGCCGTAGGAGCCGAACACGTTCCACTTGAGGTCCGTTATACCGAGATCGCCCTTCAACCCGGTGGTGAGCTGGTAGTCGTTGTACTGGAAGCTCTCGACACGCGGCCCCGCGAATGTCGCCCAGTCCTCCATCTCCAACGGCCCCGTGCCTGGGTTGGTGCGCGCGGCGAGCAGCGCCGACAGCGCGGGATTTCCCGTGACGAACGGATTGTTCTGCGGAACGTACATGAACTTTCCCGGACCCACGAAGGCGGCGGCGTTGGTGTCCTGGGAGGTCGAGTGCATGAAGTTCAGCTGCCCGTACGCCTGGATGCTGTCCGTGACGTTGTACGTTACGCGTGAGAACACGTTGTACCGCTGCATCGGAGTCTGGGCGTAGAAGTAGGGCCCGAGGTAGGCCTCGACGCTGGTACAATTCGGGGTGATGTGCAGCCCCGGCACCTGGCCCACCGGCCCGCGATAGTTCTGCGCGCAGTTGCCGGCAGCCCGGGATGTGAACAGCGTGCCGTCGTTGTTGATACCGAGGTATCCGGGGTAATTGCCGGTGCCTGAAATCGGTGTGGTGCCTGGGTACTGGGCGAGAATCGCGTTGACCGCGGAGGTGGGTATAGCGCCGCCAAGCTCGCCCGGGCTGAAGATGCCCTCCGGCGGACGCGCTACGCCGCGGCTGAAATTCAGGTAGTTCGAGAAGAACGGCAGGCTGGCGCCGGTGATCGCGGCGCGCTCGTTGTACTCCAGATCGATGACGGCATTGCCGCGGTGATCGTCGAAGTTTCCGCCCATCAGCGCACTGACGCTGTCCTCTTCCCCGCCGCCGTGAGTGCTGGCGCCGTGCTGGTACGCGACCTGAACTCCCTGGAAATTGTTCTTGAGTCGGAAGTTGACCACGCCGGCTATGGCGTCCGAGCCATACACAGCCGAAGCACCGCCGGTGATCACATCGACGCCGTCGATCAGGGCCATCGGAATCAAGTTGAGGTCGACCGCTCCGTTGGGGTTGGTCGGCACCAGGCGCTGCCCGTCGAGCAGCACCAGGGTGCGCTGGGGTCCGAGTCCGCGCAGGTCAGAATAGGATTGACCGCCCGTGAAGCCGGTCGAGCCCTGCACGTCGCCGACCTCGGTCTGACCTTGAGCGCCGGCGAACTGTGGCATCTGGCCAAGAGCGGCATCAAGAGACACCTGGCCCGTGGCCGCGATCTGATCCGCGCCTACCGAGGC
>DATMQL010000244.1:0-6263 GCA_035566815.1 Steroidobacteraceae bacterium
CTCGACCGCAATGTCACCCTGGTCGGGAGGGTGCTCAAGGGTGTGGAGCTTTTGTCGAGCCTGCCGCGCGGCAGTGGGGAGATGGGGTTCTACGTCGGATCGGAGCCGCCCGTACCGATCGCGTCCGTGCGCATCGCGGCGGACGTACCTGCCTCAGAGCGCACACCGCTCGAGGTGCTGCGGACCGATAGTGCGACGTTCCGAACATTGCTCGAGCAACGTCGCAACCGGCGGGAGTCCTGGTTCAAGTTCAACCCAGGGCACATTGAGCTGTGCAACGTGCCCCTACCCGTTCGGACCCCGCCCGGTCGCTAGCCGCGAGGGCACTTGCCCACGCGGCCCACCCTTCCGTCGTTACGGTCAGTACCGATAGTTCAGGTCGATACCTACGGTGCGGGGCTGGCTCACGGCCACGCGGTTGAAGGTCGGGAGATTCACGGCATCCTGGGTGACGTTGTTGAGCAGCGCGCGCTTGTCCGCGAGGTTGTTCACGAACAGGACCGCCGACCAGTGATCCGCCTCGATCCCGGCGCGGGCATTCGTCAGGTCATAGGACGGCAGTGTGTTGGTCGTAAAGGTCTCGTCATTGCGGCTCCCCGTGTAGGTGTTGTCAGCACGTGCCGTCAACGAGAGCTGATCCGTCAGGCTGTGGCGGTAGGCGATCGACGCGGACATGGTCCACTTGGGCACGTCCTGAATCGGAGTTCCAGGATTGAACCCGGCGTCGATGAGGGCCGAGCTCACCAGCGCCGCGTGGGAGTACGAGGTGTTGGCCGACACCACGAGGTCGCGTACCACGATCGCTTTGACCTCCAGTTCCCCGCCGTAGACGTGCGCGTTGCCGGCGTTAGCCGTGTAGATATAGCCGCAGGGAGACAGGGCGTTGGTCTGTTGGACCCCGATCCAGCTCTCGAAGTAAGCGGCGGCATTGATGGTGACCCGGTTGTCAGCCATCCGGAGCTTTTCACCCAGCTCGTAGCTCCACACATGGTCCGAATCGAATGAGATCGGCCCATTTACGAATTGCGTGGTGCCGTACTCGTGCTGCAGCTCACTCTCGCATGACAGAGGCCCCGAGGTCGGCACGGGTCCGGTACCGCCACCAGGACGAAAACCCTTCGACGCCGTGGCATACACCAGCAGGTCCTTGTTGAAATCATATGAGAGTGAAGCCTTGGGCGTGACGCCCTGGGCCTTTTGGGTCACCGAATTCACCACCGGCGTCGCGAGCGAGCCCGATTGGTTCACCGAAACCGGGGAGTTATAGTGGTAGCGCCGCAAACCCAAGGTCACGGCGAAGGGCTCGGTGATGTTGTAGGTCACTTCGCCGAATTCCGATTGCTGCAGGATCTTGTTCGGGCTGAAGTAATAAAACAGGTCGTTCGATCCGAACAGCGGCGCGCCGCCCGCGGAAGGGAAATCGATGTCCCAGAATGACTCGAAGTCCTCGTAAAAATACCCTACCAGCCATTTCAGACGCGAGTTGCCGACCGAGGCGAGGCGCAGCTCCTCGGTGGTCTGGTGCGACATGTTGTTCTCGAAGGCGTACGCGGCGCCGAGTCCACCGGCCGCAGTCTCGAACGCCGGTATCTGCAGACCCGTCTCCCATGACTCCGCGGTGTCCTGTGTGAGTGGCTCGTGTCGTGTCCAGTAGGACGTCGTCGAACTGATCTCAAATGAGTCCGTACGGTACTTGGCAGTGAGGGCGCCGAGCTTGAATTCGTCTTTGTAGTTCTCCGCGACATCGAAGGGCTGGTAGTGGGCGTCAGTGCCCGGGGCACTATCGATATACGGCAAGCCGCCCGCCGTCATCTTCTGATAGAAGAACGACGGTGCGATGGTTAGCCCGTCGAAGGGCTTCACCAGGGCACTGATGCGCACCGTCGTGCGCGAGACGTCGTTGACGTCGTGGTAGTCCGTTGCAACAGGCGCGGCGAGAACATTGCCGCGTGTCGTAAAGCCGTTGGTCGGGACCGGAAACGTCCCAGGCGCGGTCACAATGCGATCGATCCAACCGCTGTCGTGCGAATAGGAGCCGACGATGCGCACAGCCGCCAAACCTCCGCCGAACGGGAGATTGACCATCGCATTTTCACCGTGATCGAAGCCTCCGTGATCGGTATCCGCGAAAACCAACTCCGCCGATGCGTCAAACGCGTCTGGGTTGGGGGCATTCGGCACAACCTTGATGGTTCCGCCCATGGAGCCCGACCCGTACAACGTCCCCTGCGGCCCGCGCAACACTTCCACGCGATTGAGATCGTAGAGCGCCGGAGAGATGACGATCTTTCCTTCGTTGGTCGCAGCGGGTGCCGTCAGTGGTGTGTCATCGTAGTAAAAGCCTACGGTGGGCGAGTTGCCGCCGGTCGAGGCGACTCCGCGCATCTCGAATTCCGACATGCCCGGTCCGCTGGTCCGCAGCGATACGCCCGGAACCGACAGCAACAGAGAACTCAAGTCCGTCAGGCCGCGATCCTGAATGTCCGCCCCGGAGACGGCTGTCAGGCTGATCGGCGTGGTCTGCACGGTCGATTCGCGCTTCTCCGCCGTGACAACGACTTCTTCGAGTTGCGATGAGTCGGAGTGGGCTTGTTGCTGTGCCAGCGCCAACGGGGCCCACGCCAAAAGGGATGACGTCGAACAACACAGCGCGACCCAGGTAATTTTATTTTGTTGCATGATGTTTCACGTTAGGACTTATCGTTATTGGTGTGGCCGCCGCCTGGTAGACGACGGTGCCACGGAATAGTGTCAGCTCGCACTCGAGATTCTCGAGGGCGGCCGTTGGCACGCTCAGCGGGTCCCGGTCCCAGACCGCGATGTCGGCACTTTTGCCGGGCTCGAGCGAGCCGGTCTCGGCTTCCAGGAACAGCTGGTGCGCGGCCCAGAAAGTATAGGATTTAAGGGCGTCCGCTGCACTGATCGCCTCTGCCATACCGAAAGGTTGCGCCCCGTAAGTGCCGTGCAGGGTCTGGCGGGCGACCGAGGCCCACAGGCCCAGGCGGGCAGGCAGTGGGGTAACCGGGTAATCCGAGCCGCCTGCAAAGTGAATCCCCTTGCCCAAGTAGGTCTGGTAGGGATCGAGGCGGAGCGCGCGCTGCGGACCCAGGTTGCCGGCGTAGTTGTCACCAATCCAATACATGAACTCGCCCTGGGTCTCCGGATAGCCCGCGTCATAGCGGTGCTGCAGGTCGGCCATCACCGTGATCGCATGATCCGTGGGAGTGTTGGCGTGGATGATGGAGTGCCGCAAACCCTGCTTGGGATTGGCTGCCAGGACCTCGGCATAAGTGTCGACGACCCAGTCGACAGCGCGATCGCCGATGGCGTGGGTTCCGATGTGGAGTCCCGCGTCGTGAAAGAGCCTAACGATTTGCTTGTACACGGCTGGGTCCGTCGCCGGATAGCCTTTATTACCGGCGTCCACTTCAGTGCTGTTCTTGTGCCAATCATCGTACATCCAGGCTGTTCGGGCTCCGCCGCTGCCGTCCATGTACATCTTCACCCCGCAAAGGACGAGGTTGGGAGCCACAGCGCTCGGGGGCCGCGGCATCTTCGCCGCCCGCGCCACGAGGGCTCGCGCGCTCTCGAGCGTCGGGTCGGAATGCCAGAGCGCACAGACGTGGGCCTGTAGCTTGCCCTCTCGCGCCAGGGACTCGTAGGCATCCCACTGAATGGGCGACAGGTCCGCGTCCTTGATGCCGGTCATGCCCTCCTGGTGCATGAGTTGCACGTTGTCGAGAATCGCCTTCCGCCACTGCTCGAGCGTCGGCTCCGGAATGAGTCGCTGGACGAGGTTCTGTGCCGACTCCTTGAGTACTCCGCTCGGCGCGCCGGCCGAATCGCGTTGAATCGTTCCCGCCGTCGGATCGGGAGTCGTCCGGTCTATCCCCGCGAGGCGTAGCGCCGCACTGTTGGCCGCTCCGTAGTGACCCGTCGTATGCTCCAGCCATACCGGGTTGCGGGAAGCGATGTCATCGAGATCGGAGGCCGCGATGTAGCGCTTCTCGGCCAGTTTGGCTTCATCCCACCCCGCACCCAGCAGCCACTCGCCGGGGTGCAGCTGCGCAGCGCGTGCGGCGATCTGGCGGCGAATTTCCGCGATGCTGGCGACAGTACTCAGATCGAGCGATCTCAGATGATCCATGCCGCCTTCAGCCAGGTGGATGTGCGCATCGATCAGGCCGGGAGTCGCTGTGCGTCCGTGAAGATCAATGACGCGCGTTGCGCTGCCGGCCAGCCGGAGAATCTGCGCATTCGTTCCCAGGGCTATCAGGCGTCCATCGCGGATCGCTAGCGCCTCGACCACCGAGCCGCGGGAGTCCTCTGTGAGAATGTGCCCCCTCGTGAGGATCACGTCGGCGCTGTGCCGATTGGATGAGGGTGCGCCGGCGGGATCCGGCGTTCCCGCAGACACGGCCGACGAAATACAGATCAATAAAATGGCGCCTGTAACGGCGCTCGTCTTCTTCCAACAAACCATTGCGTGGTCGTCCCCTCTGTAGCCGCCACCCTCGCCTGCCGTTCTGTTTTGGTGCAGATGCGCAGACGACTGCACCCGCAACAGTCTTTGTCCTGAACGTCACCGATACGATACATTGTTGACATCGGATTCGCAGCTTTTCCGCAGCCGTTAGCCCTTACGCACCCTATCGAGCAGCCGCTGCGTGAGCGTTCGCCGCTGGGGCGAGAACAGATCGGCACAGGCGCGCATGTAGGGACTCAGCTGCCGCTTTGCATAGGTAAGATAACCCACCTCACGTAACTCGTTCAGTGTCTGGTGGTAATGCTCGAGAATCGCTGCCGAAAGGAGCTTGCCGGCATGCGCCGCGCCGACGCGCGCCGATGCTGACAGCCAACGTGCTCTGCCAGGGAGGGCACGTACGGCAGAAATCGCCATCGCCGACGAGGTTTCGAAGACCGACCGTTCCTGCCGCGCCGACTCTTGCTTGAGCTCTTCCCACTGGTTGCCGATCGCCTCGGGAGACGGAAGCCCGATCGGTTTCAGACCGCGCGCCTCGCTGCGAATCGCCGCCCATTCCTTCCTCAGTCCTGCGACGTCCAGTGGCGGAGTATTGAAGGCCTCCGCGAGGCGAGACGAGGTTCGCTCCAGTCCGTCGAGAAGCTGATCTACGCTGTAGAACTGGGTTTCCTGTTCCAATAGGCCCTGCGCTTTGAGCGCATCGGCGATCTCCGGGATCAGACGACGGCCCAGGCCACTGAGATCGGCCATTGCCGCGAGTACCCACACTGGCGAGACGCGAAACGCGACGATGCCGAGCAGCTCTATGGCATTACCGGCGCCGCGCCTTGCGAGAAAGTCGTCCGGCTGTGGCTGTGCGGCCGGATAGATACCTTTCGCGCCGCCGACCTGTTCGATTACGTAGCGTAGCGTCACGTCCACGAGGCTCTTGTAGAGTTGGGTGCTTCGCACACCTCGTGGCAGCACTACTTCACCGACTTCGCGCAGGAGGCCCGCGCTGAGGCCGAGCGCGGAGCGGATCACACGCTCAGGAAGCGACAGCAGGTACGCGCGTGAAAGTTTCCGCTCGGGGCTCAGCTGCATGAAAGGCCACCGCTAGGAGCCTGTTCCGACTAATGCTCGTATTCGTCGAAGCCGTCCTGCGCCGCCTGCGGGCTGTCCATGTGGAAGCCTGTGCTGAAATAGGGCCGCGTGCCGTAGGTGACGTTGGTGAACACTGCCTCCACCTGGCTGACGCCCTCCTTGTCGATAGCAAAGGTCTCGTGCGCCTGGAGCGTCGAAGGCGCAGTATCGGTCACGGTGACCGTCTTACCGTTCGTGAGCTTGTAGCTGCGGATCGAAGCGTCATTCTCGTGATCGAAATAAACACTGGTCATCACGACTTGGCGCTCCACGTCGACAGCCAGGACCCGGCGGCTGCGGATGCGGTTGTCGTTGCGGTGATAGCCCATCGCAAGATCCTCGGCGCAGCTCATGTTGATACCGCCGCGCTCCTGCCCCGGCGCGACGGGAACGTTCGAGGTCGGGCGACCATCCTCCAGCCGCTGGCAGTGAGATGAGAACAGCGGCGGCTTGTCGCCAGTGTTGTTCTCGATGCCGGTGAAATAGGTGTTGGCGATTTTCATGAGGTCTTCGCGTGAGCGGCGCAGGGGCGGCGGCACGACTTGTGAGAATTCAGGGCGCGGCTTTTCGCCCAGGTAATCGGGCCGCGTGGTGTCACTCCCTGGCGGATCCCTGGGCCAGCGCTCCGGGGCTACGATCGTCTCGATTTCGGTGAGTT
>DATMQL010000245.1:0-6804 GCA_035566815.1 Steroidobacteraceae bacterium
TGTGCGAGGCGGCGTGACCCGGATAAAGATACTCGGTATCGACAGCCGTGATGCCGTGAGGGTGGTGCAACAGTTTGAGGCTCAAGAACCGCTCCGACGAATGAGTCGTGTCTGTGATGGGCGAGGGGCGCCGTCCCGCCCCGAGCGCCGGCCATGGGCTCGCCGCATGCGGCGAGCGCTCGGGGCGGGACGACGCCCCTCGCCCATGGATGGTCCCCCAGGGCTTGCGCGAAGCATGGATTGCGTAGCGCAATGGCCGGCTGGGTTGCGGCTCCAGGGATGGTACTGTGAGTCCCGTGGACGCGCGAGCACTCCGCAGCGTTGTACGCTACGGTATGCATATGCTCGCTATACAAACGCTTTCCAGGGCGCGCGCCGCCGCCCTGATACCCGTCGCGTGTCTTCTGATTTCTGCCGTCTCGGCCGCCCAGGCACAGCAGTCCCCGGGGGTGCCCTCGCACCAGGAGCACGGAAACCTCATTTTCGAAGGCATTCCGCCGCTCGATACCGCGATGGCCGCCCGGCTCGAGCGTTACCAGCAGTCGCGGCAGGCGACTTTCCTGGACTGGCAGGCGGACGGCAGCATGCTCGTCGCCACTCGTTTCGGCGAAGTCGAGCAGGTCCATCGGATCGCCTCCCCCCTGGGCATGCGTGAGCAACTCACGTTCTCCCAGGATCCTGTCAGCGGGGCGCGCGCTCCCGCCACAGGCGCCGGAAATGGCTTCGTATTTCTGAAGGACCACGGCGGTGACGAAAACGCACAGGTCTATTACTACGGGGGAAGCGGCAACGTACGTCAGCTCACGACTGGGAATTTTCTGCACAGCAGCCCGGTCTGGTCCCACGATGGCAAACGTGTAGCGTTTTCCGGAAACGAGCGTGACGGACAGAGTTACGACGTGTATCTCGCAGATGTATCCAACGCGTCGGCGCCCCGACTGCTTGTTGGCGGCCAACAGGACACGTGGTATCCGCTCGACTGGTCGCCGGACGACAAGAAGCTCCTGTTATGGAAGTATGTCTCGGCCGAGGAGAGCTACCTCTATATCGCCGACGTAGCGGCTGGCTCCTTCACGCCTGTTGATGAGAGCGCGCGCAAAATCAGTGTCAATTCCGCTAAGTTTGCTCCGGACGGTCGTGGCATCTATCTCATCTCGGTGGAGGACGGCGACTTCGCGCAACTGCGTTATCTCGACCCGGTGAGTCACGAGGAGCGCAAGATCACTCCGGACATTGCCTGGGACATCGAAGACTTCGATGTCAGTGTCGACGGCCGCTACATCGCCTACGTGGTGAACGAAGACGGTCACAGCCGCCTGACCGTGATCGACAGCCTTCAGAAGCTCGAGCTCACGCCTCCAGGCCTGCCCGAAGGCCAGATTTCAAATATTCGTTTCGACCACACGGGAAAGCGGCTCGCCATGTCAGTCGACTCTGCGCAGGCGCCGCGCGACGTCTACGTATATGACCTCGCCCACAGTGCGATCGAGCGTTGGACGAAGAGCGAAATCGGCGCCCTCGACGCCGGCACCCTCGCATCCGCTGAGCTCATCCGTTATCCGACGTGGGATCGCGTTGCCGGCAAACAGCGCATGATCTCGGCGTATGTGTACCGGCCGCGTGGCCCGGCCGTCTCCCCGGTGGTGATTGACATACACGGTGGCCCGGAATCGCAATTTCGTCCCCACTGGGACCCGTTCGTGCAATTCCTGGTCAATGAGCTCGGTTACGCGGTCATCGCACCCAACGTGCGCGGCTCATCGGGCTACGGCAAGTCGTTCCTGAGACTCGATAACGGCGTGTTGCGCGAGGACGCTGTCCGTGACATCGGCTCACTGTTGTTTTGGATCGGCCTGCAGCCAGCGTTCGACCGCGAGCACGTCGCGGTGATGGGCGGCTCGTATGGCGGCTACATGGCGCTTGCGTCTCTGGTCGCTTACAGCGACCGGCTACGCGGCGGCATCGATGTCAGCGGCATCAGTAACTTCGTCACTTTTCTCGGCAGCACGTCTCCCTACCGTCGCGACCTGCGGCGCGAAGAGTACGGAGACGAGCGTGATCCGAAGATGCGCGTGTTTCTCAACCGCATCTCACCGCTCAACAACGCGCTGCAGATCCGCCGCCCGCTGCTCGTCGTTCAGGGCCTGAACGACCCGCGCGTGCCGCCGAGTGAATCCCAACAGATGGTGTATCGCATCCGCGCGAAGGGCGGAGAAGCGTGGTACCTGGCCGCTAAGGACGAGGGCCACGGCTTCCGCAAAAAGGCCAACCAGGACGTCTATTTACAGACGGCGGCGATGTTTCTAAGCAAGTTGGCGCACTAGGTACCGGACTTGACTTGTGACTTTTGACACTGGCAGCGCGAAGCTTGCCGAGCAGAAATCAAAAGGCACAAGTCAAGTCCGGTACCTTTCAATCACTTTTCGGCGGTCAGTACCGTGTACGGGCGACTCTCAGTCGACAATGACGGATGCTGCTCGTGGGCGAAGTACTGCGCGATTGCGGCGATGTCTTCGTCTTTCAGTGTGGCGGCGAAGCCCTTCATGATCGGATTCTTGCGGCCGCCCTTACGGTATTCGTCGATCGCGCGGGCGATGTAGTCTTCGTGTTGGCCCGCGAGTGAGGGATACGCCGGCGCGATGGCGATGCCGTCCTGGCCGTGGCACGACACGCACAAAGTTGCCGCTTGCGGCGGGGTGCCGGCCGGCTTGCCTTGGGACACGAGGGGCTTGCCTGCGAAATATGCGGCGATGTCTGCGATGTCCTGGTCCGAAAGAGTCGAGGCCTGCGAATGCATCGTGAGATGCTCGCGATCGCCGCTCTTGTACTCGTGCAGTGCGGCCGCGAGATACTCGGGACGCTGTCCCTCGAGCTTCGGCACGCTGTACATCGGGTAGGCGTTCTTGTAACCCTCGATGCCATGGCAGCCGAGGCAGGTGTAGGAGATTGCTTTGCCGTGTTTAGCATCGCCCTGCAGCGGCTGATCCTGGGCCGATACCGCTGTACTCGCGAATGAAGCGCAAGCCAGCGCCACGACTGTCCAACCCGAACGCACTCCCGACACCGTCATCTTCATTTCCGACCCCACACAAAATGGCCCCGAATCTTACGGTATTGCGATGGCCAGCGGCCAGAGTTTCTACGGCCTGCGGCCTGACTTTCCCCGGGGTCGAAGCGGTTGCGCGAGCTGCGCTCGCTCACAATCCGGTGTGGAGCCCCGCGGGCCCACCCGTGCGCCGCATGCGGCGCACCCCCGTAGAATTAGCGGCGCTGCGCGCCGGGGAGACAAAGAAGACATGATCGGCCTCATTCAGCGCGTTACCCGGGCGGATGTGCGCGTAAACGGCGAGGTGGTCGGTGCGATCGAGCGAGGAATCCTCGCCCTCATTGGAGTCCGAAAAGGGGATGACACCGCGGCGGCGGATCGATTGCTCGAGCGACTGGTCGGCTATCGGATTTTCCCCGACGCGGAGGGTCGGATGAACCTCTCCTTGCGGGACATCGGCACGGCCGGCGGCCTCCTTCTCGTACCGCAGTTCACACTGGCCGCGGACACTCACAAGGGTACCCGGGCCGGTTTCAGTACCGCCGCGGCGCCCGAAGTGGCCCGGGGACTGTTCGATTACCTGCTGGCGAGGGCAAAGGCGACTCAACCTCTTGTTTCAGCAGGAATATTTGGCGCTGACATGCAGGTTTCGCTGGTCAATGACGGTCCCGTCACATTTTGGCTGGAGACCTCACCGGCCACACCGTGACCGCCCACCCGATGTGCCGAACTTTCCGCGCCCATCCAGCTCTTTTGGCCTATGATCGAATATATTTCGCAAGCGTGAAGCGTAAGCCAAGCGGGAGTTGATTATGGGCATCGGGATGCGCGAGCTGCTGGTAATTCTGGTGGTTTGCCTGGTGGTATTCGGCGCGAAGAAGCTGCGGACTGTGGGCTCCGATCTGGGTCATGCCGTGAAGGGCTTCAAGAAGGCCATGAGCGACGGCGAGAACGAGGAGGCCTCGACGCCGCCGAAGCAGATTCGCTCGGAAGGAACGGACGCTGAATTCCCCGAGGTCGCCAAGGCGCGTGAAGCTGGCAAGACGGATCGTCCGGCCTGAACTTTCTCTATACGCCGCTCGCGCGCCTCGAGCGGTGCGCGAGACCGCGTATGCTCTTCCCTGTGACGGCGCACCACGCCGGTAAGAACACCTGATCGAGCGGCATGTTCGACATCGGTTTCTCTGAGGTTTTGCTGATTTTCGTCATAGCACTGGTAGTGCTAGGACCTGAAAAGCTGCCGCGTGCCGCAAGCCAGGTCGGCCGCTGGGTCGGGCGCGCGCGCGCCATGGCGCGACAGTTCAAGGAGCAGCTCGAGGAAGAAGTGAACCTCGAGAACGTGCGTAAGGCGCACAAGGAAGCGGCCGCGAAGGAAGAGGCCGCCAGCAAAGACGCTGCTTCGGGTGGAGGGGCAGCCGCAGGTGCGGAGGCCACCGGCGTCGGGGCGGCAGGGGCCACAACAGCGGGCAGCGGGACCAGCGCGTCATCGGAGGCCGGTGACGCACAGCAAGCTGGCGCTCACCCGCAAGCCGGAGTGCAGTCGGACGCGGCGGCTTCGCCGACAACGAGCACTGGGGCAACCTACTCCGGCCCTGATCCCGCGGACTTCCGCGCGGACACTTTCTCCCACGCTCATCCAACGAACGAGTACGGCGCAAATCCGCTCACCGCGAACGGTGCGCCGCCGGAAGAGGCCACCCCGTTTGCGGGACACGCGTCGGTATCTCCCTCGCCGGGATCGACCACCGAATCCGGCGCGTCTTCGCCTAGCGCGCCCTCTAGCGCGCCGCTCACGGCCGAGGCTGGAATCTCATCCGACAACACGCACCGGGCTGACAGCACCGAGGCGTATGCTCCCTCCACGACTTTGACCCCGACGCTACCTGCGAGCGAGCCGCTTCGCGAGCGAGCGCCGGCAACGGCGATCCAGTCCGACAACCACGGCCAGTCATGAGCGGAGATCCCGAAAAGCTCGCCGAAGGCACGCTGATCTCGCACCTGTTGGAACTGCGCGATCGGCTCATCAAGGCGCTCATGGGGGTCGGGCTCGTCTTCCTGCCGTGCATGATGTACGCGAACGATATTTTCTCGTACGTCTCCCAGCCGTTGCAGGAAAAGCTGCCCAAGGGCGCAAGCCTGATCGCGACCAGCGTCATGTCGCCCTTCACGACCCCGTTCAAACTCTCGTTCTTCATCGCGGCCTTCATCGCGATGCCGTGGATTCTGTACCAACTCTGGGCGTTCGTCGCTCCGGGCCTGTACCGGCACGAGAAGCGCTTTGCCGTGCCGCTGCTCGTGTCCGCGATCCTGCTGTTCTACGTGGGCGTGCTGTTCGCCTACTTCTTCGTCTTTCCCGTGATGTTCTCCTTCTTCGCCGGCACGACGCCCAAGGGCGTTTCCATGATGACGGACATCAACAGTTATCTCGATTTCGTGCTGGTCATGTTTTTCGCCTTCGGCGCCGCCTTCGAGGTGCCGGTCGCGGTCGTCCTGCTGGTGATCACAGGAATCGTGAAGCTGGAGAAGCTGCGCGAGAACCGCGGTTACGTCCTGCTCGGCATCTTCATCTTCGCGGCGATGCTGACGCCCCCGGATGCGGTCTCGCAATCCATCCTGGCCGTACCGATGTACCTTCTCTATGAAGGCGGACTTCTCATGGCCCGCATTCTCCAGCGCATGAAGCGCGCGGAAACCGAGAACAAACAGTTGCAGGCGTAACGGCGCCTCCAGGACGCAAGGCCCTCAAGAATGAATCAGGTCGTGGATACCGTGGCCGCCCCGCCCGTGGAAGGCCGGCAGATTCTCGGCCAGCCCCGAGGCATCGCTACCCTTTTCCTCACGGAGATGTGGGAGCGGTTCAGCTTCTACGGCGCGCGTGCCCTGCTCGTGCTCTTCATGACGGACACCGTCCGCGGCGGTCTCGGCCTCGCCGACAAAACCGCAACCTCCATCTACGGCCTCTACCTGGCCGGCAGTTATCTCTCGGGCTTGGCGGGCGGCTGGATCGCAGATCGCCTCATCGGCGCGCAGCGCGCGGTGTTGACGGGCGGCGTGCTCATCATGACAGGCAATGCCATGCTGGCCTCGGGCAGCCCCCAGGTTTTCTTTCTCGGGTTGCTGATCACCACGCTAGGCGTCGGGATGTTGAAACCCAACGTCAGCGCAATCGTCGCGCAGCTCTACCCGGAAGGCGGCTCGCGGCGCGACGCCGGGTTTTCGATCTTCTATATGGGGATCAACCTCGGATCGTTCAGCGGCTCGATACTCGTACCTCTGTTCGCACACTATTTCGGCTGGCACGCCGGATTCGCGCTGCCCGCGCTCGGCATGCTGCTCGGCCTCGTGCAATTCCTCGCTACGCGTCGTTATCTCGGAACCTGCGGAGTCGCCCGCGCCGCGGACTCCAAGCGCGGCTCCTGGACCCCGGTGATTGTGCTCGGGGTCGCGATCGCGGCCGTCGTCGCCCTGGCGTTGAGTGGCTCGCTGCAGATCGATGCCCATGCCATTGGCAGCGCGGCCACCTGGATATTCTCGGCGTTGGGGTTGGGGTATTTCGCGTATCTGAGTTTCTTCGCGGGCCTCGATGCCAGCGAACGCAAGCGCGTGTACGTCATGGTCGCACTGTTCGTGGGCAGCACCATGTTCTGGGCGGGCTTCGAACAGATGGGCGCCTCGTTGAACCTCTTCGCCGACCGCTACACCGAGCGCCACCTGTTCGGTTTCGAGATTCCGGCGGGAGTCCTCCAGGGTGTTAATCC
>DATMQL010000246.1:0-22333 GCA_035566815.1 Steroidobacteraceae bacterium
GCGGTGCGTGCGCTCAACTCCTCCGTTGAGTTGATTTGCGGTTCGCCCGTGGCGACGCGTTGCAGAAGAGGACCGAGCGTCGCCTTGGTCAGCCAGGGAACCTCCTCGAGCCCGTCGTAAGCGCGCACGCTGCTCCACGGATAGCTCACAGAATCCTCCGCAAGATCCAACACCACCGGACGGATATGCATCGAGCGAACGATGTCCACCAGCTCGGAGCGCGTCTCGGGCTCGTAGCAGATGTGATTATCTGAGAACAGGATGCCGTTGCGCCCCAACCGCTCACCGACGGCGTCCGTATAGACCGTTGCAATCTTACGGATGAGTCGCTCGGGCGCCACGCCGCCGGTCTCCGCGACCACTTCAATCTCGTTGTTCAACCAACAGTGGGCGTGCACGCGCACCCGCAATTCCGCGACTATTCCCGCCACGATTTCATTGAGTTTGCGCCGATCCTCATCGCTGCCGAAGACGGCTTTACCATTGGCGCTGAACAGCAGCAGAAAATGGAACCCCAGCTGGGACTGGAGCGGTTTCCGTGGCACTTTCATCCCTTCCTCCGTGAAAGATGCATTCTTTCCAGACTAACCCAGTGTGGCGCCAAGCGTGCGCGGCAGCAAGCGAGCCGCACCGTGGCCCCCGCCGTACTGCATTGGCACCGGATGTCCAATCTCTGTCCCCGGGCCTGGCCTCTCACATGGAGCATGCAACGTGTTAGGCAGGCGACGCCATCAAAGCGAAGAACGGATCCACTCCCTGCGCCACCGCACGCTCCGCGATTAGATATGCCGCCGCGTTCCACGACTGTCCCGGCATTCCCCGCGGCGCGAGCGTCTTGCCGTGCAGCCACTCCGTGAAGGCCCAATTTTTCACCGCGCACGCGCGCGCAAGCTTTACCAACTCCTGCCGCGCCTGCTGTTGGCGGCCACTCGACACGAGCGCGGTCACCCAGAATCCGCCCACCATGGGCCAGATGCCGCCGTTGTGATACTGCCAGACCAGGTTCTGCCGGTGGCGCGCCATGTAAGGACGCCAGAGAACACTCGCCCGCTTGATCGGCCGGGTCACCGCCCGCACCGGATAGGGATCGTGCACGCGCGAGCGAGTTAGAGCATCGAGAGTGCGCCGAGTCGCACCCGTATCCGCGAGCCCCAGCAACACGGCGAGCACATTTCCGAAAACGTCGCCTTCTTCGCCGCAGAACGAAAAGTTGACGAAACTCAGGTACAAGTCGCGATCGCGTGCGTTACGCAACACGTAGTCGTTGAGGAGCCGCGCGCGGCGATACTCGGCGATGCCCGCCGAGAACGGATGAAAGAGCCCGTTGAAGTTCTGCAGCGTCTCGGCCTCGTGCTCGAGGCAATACAACCTCTTGACGAAGTACCAGAGCGCATTCGTATAGAGCACGAACCCCGAGCGCGGCATGATGTCAGCCCAGTCGCTCGCCTCGTTCTGCTGGAGGAGAAAGAATCGTTGGTGCTCCTGCGCGAGAAGCCATTGCACTGCAAGCTCGATGCGCTTCCTATAACGCCCACGCAGGGCGCCACCTCTTGCCCCGACGCTACCGACCGCGTGAGCGTCACCGCGCGAGTCCAGAAAAGCCAACGCGATCAGCCACCAGAGCGTCGAATCGATACACCCGAGATACCAGAAGTCCGCCTCGCTCCGCTGCAGGTCGACGAACTTGGGAATCTGGCCATTGGGTGCCTGGTGCTCCGCCAGTGTGTGCAGTCCCGTCGCGGCCTCGCTCTCCAGCAGCTTGTCGCCGGACACCGCCATCCCGAGGGCACACACCGCCGCATCGCGCCCGAAGATCGCGGTGTACCCGCGCAGATCGGCGCGCTGACCTGCGGTGGCTGCCAGAATTCCGCCAGGTGCAAGATTCCGGCGCAGCAGCTCGACCGAGCGCGCGTGGCAGGTCTCGAGGAGCAAACGATCGTCGGGACGTCTCGAAACAGTGCGCATAGAGATGGCATGATAGCGACATGCTCCAAAGTATGGACATTGCTCACCTCATCCAGACGTCCGTGGCGCCTGTCTTTCTGCTGTCCGGCGTCGCGGCGACGCTCGGCGTGTTGACGAACAGGCTGGCGCGCGCTGTGGATCGCGCCCGATCCATAGAAGCCAGGCTGGAAAATCACACAGGCGATCCTGAGCACCTGCTCTACGACCTCGAGATCCTGGCCCGCCGCGCGCGTTATCTGAATACGGCGATTTCGCTCAGCGTGGTCTCCGCAGTGATGGTGGCGCTCGTCGTGGTCACTCTGTTCGCGAACGCTTTCTTCGAGGCGGGCCTCGCATTGACCATAGCGCTGCTGTTTGTCGGAGCCATGCTCCTTCTGACAGGTGCTTTCGTGGCGTTCTTTATAGAGGTGCGCGTCGCGACCACGGCCCTACGCATAGGCTTACCTCGCGCCGGTTCATAGTCGCTTCATATAAACCCCCTACCCTACCCTTCACTTCAAGCCACTCCCACCCCCGCCAAGCCGCCGCCCGCCCTTGAACTCCTGCTTCCGCGCCCTCAACTGGTGCATCCGCGCACCGCGTCCGGTGCGGTGATTTTTAGCGAAATCAGTGACTTGCAGCACCCCGAAAGTGCGGCAGCCCCGGGGTGGATCTGGTACCCTGCGCATCTTTTTTGCATGCTTGATTAGCGCTACGCGCACTTTCCTGCGGGTCGAAGCGACCCGCTACATCTAGCGGCGCTGCGCGCCGACAGACTCAAACCCTTCACGCCCGCAAGTAATTTATGAACCGCCCGATTCGCAACATCGCCATCATCGCGCACGTCGACCATGGCAAGACGACCCTGGTCGACTGCCTGCTGAAGCAGTCCGGCACGTTCGCCGCCCACGAGAAAATGGGCGAGCGGATCATGGACTCGAATGACATCGAGAAAGAGCGCGGCATCACCATCCTGGCGAAGAACTGCGCCATCGAGTACGGCGGCACGCGTATCAATATCGTGGACACCCCCGGGCACGCCGATTTCGGCGGTGAGGTGGAGCGCGTGCTGTCGATGGTGGACGGCGTGTTGCTGCTCGTCGATGCCGTCGAGGGACCCATGCCGCAGACGCGTTTCGTTACGCGCAAGGCGCTGGCGCTGGGCCTGAAGGCTATCGTGGTCGTGAACAAGATCGACCGCCCCGGAGCCCGTCCGGGTTGGGTCATCGACCAGACATTCGAGCTGTTCGACAAGCTCGGAGCCACCGACGCGCAGCTGGACTTCCCCGTGATCTACGCATCGGCCCTGCAAGGCTGGGCGAGCACGGACCATACCGAGCGTCGCCCGGACATGTCGGCACTGTTCGAAGCGGTGTTGGCGTACGTGCCGCCGCCGGACGCGCAGGTGGACAAGCCCCTGCAGTTCCAGATCTCCACCCTGGACTACAACTCGTATGTAGGTCGTATCGGTATCGGCCGTATCCGTCGCGGCTCGGTCCGTCCGGGACAACAGGTCGCCCTGCGCTTCGGCGCCGAAGATCGTGGGGTCGCCAAGATTCAACAGGTGCTGACCTTCACCGGCCTCGCACGCGTCCCGGTGGAGGAAGCCTCTGCCGGAGACATCGTCGCCATCACCGGTATCGAGGACGTCAACATCGGCATAACGGTCTGCGATCCGGAAGCGGCCGAAGGTCTGCCGCCCATCCGCGTCGACGAGCCGACGCTCGCCATGAACTTCCAGGTGAACACCTCGCCCCTCGCGGGCCGCGAGGGTAAGTACGTCACCAGCCGCCAGATTCGTGAGCGCCTGCTGCGCGAGCTGCAGAGCAACGTGGCGCTGCGCGTGGACGATACCGAAGAGCCCGACGTCATGCGCGTATCCGGCCGTGGCGAGTTGCATCTCACCATCCTCATCGAGAACATGCGTCGCGAGGGCTACGAGTTAGCCGTCTCCCGGCCGCAGGTGCTGACGAAGATCGTCGACGGCGAAGTTCATGAGCCGTATGAAGCCCTCACGGTCGACATCGACGAAGGTAACCAGGGCGCCGTCATGGAAGCCCTCGGCACGCGCCGCGCGGAGCTCAGCGACATGGCGATCGGTAACGGCCGCGCGCGCCTCGAATATCGCGTGCCCGCCCGCGGACTGATCGGATTCCAGGGTGAGTTCATGACTCTCACCCGCGGCACCGGCCTGATGAGCCACATTTTCGACGGCTTCGCACCGGTGAAGGGCGAAATTCCCGACCGCCACAACGGCGTCCTCATCAGCAACGAGCAGGGTGAAGCCGTGGCGTACTCGATATTCAACCTGCAGGAGCGCGGGCGAATGTTCGTCAGCCACGGCGAGAAGGTCTACGAGGGCATGATCATCGGCATTCACAGCCGCGAGAACGATCTGGTGGTGAACCCGATCAAGACCAAGAAGCTGACCAACATCCGGGCCGCGGGCAAGGACGACGCCATCCTCCTGACACCGCCGATCCAGCTCACGCTCGAGTACGCGGTCGAGTTCATCGCGGACGACGAGCTCGTGGAAGTCACGCCGGTGTCGATCCGGATCCGCAAGCGTTTCCTGAAGGAAACCGACCGCAAGCGCACCTCGCGCTCCGGCAGCGCCGCCCTGACCGCGTAGGACGGAAGTCCCGCGCGGAAGCGGCGCCTGCGGCGGGCAGCGCCTGCGGCGGGCGTCGGCTCGCCGCTCCTCCTCTGTTACGATGTACTGCCAACAAAACATTGAACAGGGGGATTCTCCATGCCCAGAATGCCATGCGGCGCGGCCACCACCCTGGTGGTCGCCGCGACTTCGATCTTAACCACGAGCGTGGCGTACGCGGATGTCACCGTCGAGAACCGGGTCGCGGTCACGGGCGTCGGTCTCATGAGCGCCGGCAACATGTCCGGCACCACGAAGACCACGATCTCGGGCGAGCGCTCGCGCACCGACAGTGACATACAACTTCAGTCGCGGATCGTACGCATGCTTGCGCATGGCTCGGTCGGGCCCACCGCGGAAATCGTCCGCCTCGATGCGGACAAGATCGACCGCCTGGATCTGAACAAAAAACAGTACACCGAGCAGACATTCGAGGAGTTGCGCGCGCACCTCCAGCAAGCCCTCGACAAGGCCCAGGACAATAAGGACCCGGGCGCCCAGGAAGGCCAGAAGCCCCTGGACGACTCGAAGTGCGAATGGCTCGACCCCAAAGTCGACGTGCGTCGCTCGGGCGAAAAGGCCACCTACGCGGGCTACGCGGCCGAGCGGCTCACCATCACCGCCTCCCAGCCCTGCAAGGACAAGGAGACGGGCGCGATCTGCGAGGTGGCGCTGTCCCTGGACGAATGGCTCGCTCCGTCACTCGGTGCTAACACCGAGGCGGAGAAATTTCGGCGCGCCTACGCGCAGAAGATGGGCCTGGACCTGACATCCGGTCACGGCGGGTATGGGGGCAGCGGCGACATCAACCAGCGCGCCCAGGCGATGTTTGGCCGTTACCAGGGCATCTGGAGCCAGATCAGCGCCAAAACCAAGGATCTCAAGGGCTATCCGGTCAAAACGACTTTCGCGTTCGCCTTCGGCGGCGAGCAGTGCAAGAACGCGCAACAGCCGCCCCAACAGAGCTCCGACAACAGCACGTCCGCCACGCCCGGCAGTCTCGCCGGCCAGGTGGCCGGCAAGCTCGGCTCGATGTTTCATCGCAAGAAGGATGACTCGCAGACCGCTGCGGCCACGACCGACCCGGCGGCGCCAGCAGCGGCGCCCGCCTTGCCCGACGGCCTGATCCCATTGATCACCATGAGCTCGGAGTTGGTGTCGATCTCAACGGCCGGCGTGAGCGCCGACCTGTTCGAAGTGCCCGCCGACTTCAAGAAAACCGAGCCGCGCAGCCGCTGACAGCTGTATGACAGAAGAGACATGAGGACCAAGGGCCGGGCCTTTGGTCCCGTCAGCCGTCGCGGAACAGGTACCGCCTGTTGGTTTTGGCGGCCCCAGGCCACAATGTCAAAGCGGTCGGACAAACTGACAGCGGCGCCGCTGACGTGTTCGTGGAAGCCGTGCCCGTCAGGTTCTTCGAGGTCACCGCCAAACTGGTAGCCCACTCGCATGTGAGCGAAGCCGTAATGCTGGTCGATCTGGCCGCGACCCAGGCATCCCTCTATGTGTATTCGGACATGGCTTACGAGCGCGCGCAGGTCACCTATCAGTGAGCTGGGGCTGGCTCCTAGGGCCCTGACTGTGACCTGACGCCCTGAATGCCGATGAACTGCAGGAACTCCGCGCGCGTGCGCGCATCCTCGCGAAAACTTCCCGTCATCCGGCTCGTAATCATCGACACACCCCGCTTATGCACTCCACGCGTGGTCATACACTGGTGAACGGCGTCGATGACAACGCCGGCGCCGCGTGGTTTCAGGACCTCGGTGATGCAGTTGGCGATCTGCGCAGTCAACTTCTCCTGCACCTGAAAACGACGCGCATAACCGTCCACGACCCGCGCGAGCTTGCTGATGCCGACGACTTTGTTGGTTGGCAGGTAGCCCACGTGCACCCGACCGATGATGGGCGCCATATGGTGCTCGCAGTGCGACTCGAACGAGATATCGCGTAGCACCACCATCTCGTCGTAGCCGCCGACCTCCTCGAACGTGCGCCGCAGGTAGTCGGCCGGATCGATCTCATATCCCGAGAACCAATCGCGGTAGGCATTGACCACGCGCTTGGGCGTCTCGAGCAACCCTTCGCGCTCCGGATCGTCCCCCGCCCAGCGCAGCAGCGTGCGCACGGCGTCCTCGGCGGCCTGGCGAGATACCTGCGTTTTTCTTTTTTTAGCCATGAGCTTGCGCCTTCCGAGCCTCATTCAGAAAACGATTATCTCATGGCGCGCGCCTCAAGAGCCTATCTCAATAATGGTCATCTGCTGCGGCCGACCCGCATCGAGCTTTCTGCGATCCTTTCGCTTACATAGTCCCACTATGCGCGCGAAACGATCGCAGAAATCTGCTCGATGGGGCCGGCTGTTACGCGCGCTCCGCGCGCTCACAGGCGGTCCAGTGCAGCCCTCGCGGGCAGCCCGTGCGACGCACGCGTCGCACCCCTCGCGACGATGCCCATCACTGAGATAGGCTCTAGTTCACAGGGTTGAGCAGGCGCAGCTTGGGCACCTCCAACGGCGCGCGCGGGCCGCGCAACTGCCACAGCATATTGCGGCACTCCTCGGCGGATACCGACGGACTGAAGAAGAATCCCTGCCCGCACTCGCACCCCAGCCGGCGCAGGCAATCGAGCTGCTCCGCGGACTCGATACCCTCCGCCACGAGCATGAGGCCAAGGCTCTTGGCTACTCCGACAATGGCGCGCACGATCGCCGCGTCGTTGGCGTCGGAAGCCATGTCACGCACGAACGCGCGGTCGATCTTCAGTGTATCGATGGGCAAGTGCTTGAGATAGCTGAGGCTCGAATACCCGGTTCCGAAGTCGTCGATCAGGATCCGCGAGCCCAGGTTGCGCAGCGCCTGGAGCGAGCCCAGCTGCTGCTGCGAATTCTGCATGGCGGCGCTTTCGGTAATCTCGAAATGCAGCAGGCTCGCGTCGATACCGAGCTCCTGCGCCAGGCCCGAAACGACACTCGCCAGGGGGGTCGTCTCGAACTGGCGTACCGAGATATTGACTGACACGGGCACCAGCGGCAGGCGCTCACGCTGCCATTCGCTCAACTGCAGACACACTCGCCTGAGGACGTAGGCGCCGATCTCCACGATGAGGTTGCTCTGCTCCGCGATCGGGATGAAACGCGACGGCGGAATGTAGGTGCCGTCAGCGGTGCGCCAGCGGATGAGCGCTTCGAGACTCACCGTCCGCAGGGTCTGCAGGTCGCAGCAGGGCTGGTACTCGACAAACAGCTCGTTGTTGTCGAGCGCCTGCCGCAGGGCGCGCTCGAGTCCCAGTCGCTCGCGCAGGCGCGTGTTCATCTCCGGGGTATAGAACTGGTGATTGCCGCGGCCCCGGTCCTTGGCCGTATAGAGTGCGATGTCCGCGTGTTTGAGAAGTTGCTCGGGATCGGTGCCGTCCTCGGGATAGACACTGATCCCGATGCTCGGCACCACCGACAAAGTAACGCCATCGATGTCGAGCGGCACCGCGATGGCACTGCGGATGCGCTCCGCGATCGAGTCAACGATTACCGCGTCGGGCAGCAGGGTCGCCACGATGACGAACTCGTCGCCGCCCATCCGCACCACGACGTCTTGAGCCGCAACCACCGACCGCAGACGCTGCGCGATGGCCGCCAGCAACCGGTCGCCGCTGCCATGACCGAGCGAGTCGTTGACGTTCTTGAAGTGATCGAGATCCAGATTCAACAGCGCGAGACGTGTGCCGTCGCGGGCGGCTCGCGCCAGCAGGCGCGGCAGCAGTCTCTGCAGGTGCAGCCTGTTAGGCAGACCGGTGAGCGCATCACGGCGCGCGAGCCGCGACACTTTGCGCTGGTGATCGAGCCATTGCCGTTGGGCAGCGGCGCGACTGCGCCAGCTCCTGTTGAGCAACGAGACCAGCAGCGCGACCACCAGGGCGAAACCGCACAGCAGTGCGGCCACCACCCAGGTGATGGTCCGCTTGCCGATCTGGAGCGCCGCGCGCGCGACGGTTGTGGAGAGTACGACCAACGGCCGGCCCTTGACGTCACGGATCAGGGCGTGACTGCGCAGGGTCGCGGGGTCTCCGGTCTGAATGAACAGGTCCGGGCCGGATCCGACCGAGGCGAGCCACTCGCCGACCGCCGGGGGCACGCTCAGTAACGGCCTGCCGCGCTCATCCAGCAGAGTAGCCCGCACCGGGGACTGGCTGGTCTGCTCCAGGCGTTCGATGAGGCCGGTGCGCAGATAACGTCCAAACACCAAGGTGCCGGCGCTCGCGGCCGGCCGCAGATCGCGGTTGATCGAGCGGACCGCAACCGCCATGGCGCCCAGCGGCATGCGCACGAATTGCGCGGTCCGCTTCGAGGTATCCGGCGTTGCCCGCAGCAGCGAGGTATAACTTCGCAGGCTCGCCAACGTGGCCGGGCTGAGTTGTGTCAGGCCACCGGCCGGGGCGTCGGTGTCGAGTTGCAAGAGCGTGCGGCCCTTCTCGTCGACCACCCACACGACATCCACGTGAATGTTGTCCAGGCCCCGCCGTGAGAAGTAATGATCGAGCTGGTCCGGAGTACCGGACTTCACGAAGTCGTAGAAATCGTCCCAGAGGGCATAGTCCTCGGCCGCCACATCGAGCTGGCGCAGATCCGCCTGCAATGCCTGCCGGACCCGCTCGGTGCTCTGCCGGGCCTCATCGGCCTCGATACTGGCGAAGCTGTGGCTCAGAACGGTTCGGGCCGCATAGAACACCCCGACAATCAGCACCACCGCGGCCAGGCAGGCAGCCCATAGTATTTTCTTGCGCATGCTTTGAGCTGTTTCGGCAGAGCCTCCCGGCAGCGCACCAGCAGAACGTGACCCGGGTCACTTTTCGGGAGAATTGAGGGGGGCACCCAGCCCCGGGCCGCCGAGACTTTGCGGCGCAGCACGATGGAATGACGCAGTGCGCCTATCGCACACTCAGCGCAACAGTTTTTCCATTCGGATGACGAGCGTGGACGGTTGGATTCCCAGGGCGCCGGCGAGCTTCATGAGCGTGGTGATGGTGGGTTGGCGGATGCCACGCTCCATCTGGCTGACGAATGTCCGGTCGACATCCGCCGCCAGCGCCAGCTCCTCTTGCGAGAGCTCACGCGAAATGCGCTGCTCGCGCAACACCTGCCCGAATACTGTCGAAATCTGTTCTACACGCATGTTGCAGCCGAAATCGCTCGCGCGTGCCGAAGATGATTCACGTCCTTGTGGCATTTGGTCCACGGGTCATATCCTACAAATCCACCCATGCGGCCTTGCCGCGGCGAGACCCATAACCAAGAAGAGGTCGATGTATGACAGGAAATTCTAGCGCGGCGGGACATGGAGCCTTCGACGAGAACCTGCTGGCGTGCGTGGAGGACATCAACAAACTGCTGGAGAAACTCGGGCGGCGCTATGACATGACGGTCATCATGAGCGCCCTGACCGAGCACCTGGGCTCTGCGCTGAAGGTGCTCATGCTCAGGAAGATCTGCGACGCGCGCCAGGCGCAGCAGGTCATCAAGAACATCGAAAGCTCGGCGTTCCTGCGCAAGCCCGCGCAGCCCGAGGCCGAGGCGTCCTCGCAGGAGACTGACGAAACCCCGCCCGGCGGCACCTCCGAGCCTCAGGACTCCGACACTTAAAACTCCACCCCACACGGGCGCACTCCTGTCAGACTCCGCAGCTTCGGCAACCGCCGAAGTTGCGGAGCAAACCCATGCCCTCGGGGGCCGAGACCACCAACCTCGCGCTGTTCTGCGACTTCGAGAACATCGCCCTGGGCGTGCGCGACGCGCGCTACGCACAATTCGACATCACCCGCGTGCTCGAGCGACTGCTACTCAAGGGCTCCATAGTCGTAAAGAAGGCTTACTGCGACTGGGAGCGCTACAAGGAATTCAAGGCCGGCATGCACCACGCGGGTTTCGAGCTCATCGAGATCCCCCACGTCAAGCAGTCCGGCAAAAATTCGGCCGACATCCGCATGGTCGTCGACGCTCTCGATCTGTGTTACACAAAACCGCACGTCGACACGTTCGTCGTCATCAGCGGCGACTCGGATTTCTCCCCGCTCGTCAGCAAGCTGCGCGAGAACAACAAGGGAGTCATCGGCGTCGGTGTGAAGAATTCGACCTCCGATCTGCTGATCGCCAATTGCGACGAGTTTATCTACTACGACGACCTGGTCCGTGAGCAGATGAAAACACGGCGCAGCCCGCGTAAACGCGCCTCGGCGCAAGCCACCAGCGCCGCGCAGCCGGCCCACGCCGCCAGCGACAGCAAGGAGGAGTCCAAGGACGAGGACAAGAAACAGGAGGCTTTCGATCTCGTCATGGCCACCATCGACGCACTGCTCGCCGAGCGGGGCGCGGAAGACAAGATCTGGGGCTCGATGGTGAAGCAGACCCTGAAGCGGCGCAGCCCGGGGTTCAACGAAAGCTACTACGGCTTCCGCTCCTTCAACACCTTACTGGAAGAGGCCGCCAAGCGCCGCCTCATCGGGCTGGAGCGCGACGATAAGTCGGGCGGCTACGTGATTCACTCGCCGGCGGAAGCCAGCTGAGAGGCGCTCACAGGCGGTCGTGACGCTGCTGCCCGCCGCCGGGTGGCTTGCATACGGGCGTGGAGCTCGTCGATCGCCTCGCTGCCGGTGTGAACAAAGATAAAGGGCAGCAGGGCATGCAGCATGCAGGCGAAGCCCGCCACCACCATGCGTCCACCGAACCACCACGCGCGCACCAGGTGCTCCCCGTAGGTCTCGCCTACGGATTCGGGGTGCTCGGTGAACAGTCGGTGAAAGTTCATGCCTACATCCTAGCCCCATGGCCGGGCTACCCGGTTGCGAAGGCATGGTAAAAGCCCCGACCTTGCGCAACAATGTTGCGTCTGAAGGCCACCTCGGAGAATACAGTTCCATGGATAAGCTCGATCGCAAGATTCTGGAGCTGCTACAGCAGAACGGTGAGCTTACCGCGGCGGACGTGGCGGATCGCGTTGGCCTCTCCAAGGCGCCCTGCTGGCGGCGAATCAAGAAGCTCCAGGAGGAAGGCGTCATCAAGCAGACCGTCGCCCTGCTCGATGCGCGCACACTGAACGTCGGCACGACGGTGTTCGTGATGCTGAAGACGGCGAAACACAACCAGGCGTGGTTCGATAAATTCGTGGGTGCCGTGCGCGACATCCCGGAGGTCACCGAGATCCACCGGATGAGCGGCGACGTCGACTACCTCATGCGCATCGTAGTCCCCGACATCGATGCCTACGACGTCGTCTACAAGCGGCTCATCTCGGCGGTGGAATTTCTCGACGTGAGCGCGAGTTTCGCCCTCGAGACCATCAAGTACACGACCGCGCTACCCCTGGGCTACGTGAAGCTGGATTGAACCGGGCGCGTAGCCGGGGGCGCCCAGCCCGGGGCGCGTAACCGGGGGCGCCCAACCCCGGGGCGCCCCCGTCGATCCAACCACGACCCTACAACGACCGCAGGAAATTCAACAGATCCTGCTGCTGGGCGCTACTCAGCCCGTAGTAGTTCGCAATCACCCGGTTGGCTTCCGAAGGCCCGAACTGGGTGCCCCAGTTGGACTCCTGATTGTTACCGCTCCAACACGCGGCCGGCAACACACCGCGGGCAGTCGGCAACGTGTTATGTGAGGTCAGCGAGCTTGCGGAACAGGCTTTTTCACCAGGCCCGCGGCGGCTGACAGAACCAGCTGTGTGTTGTCTTGGTCAGCCGACGAGACTGTTCACCGGCTGCCGTTGGAAGTCAGGCGCGTGGCGGCCCGGGAGACCTTGGGCCCGGCATGACCGACCTTGGGCGGACCGACCCTGGTTGGACTGAGCTTGGGCGCGCCCGGATCGGCCTCCGCCGGAGCGTTATCCGCGACGATCTGCGCGATGCGCGCACCGATCTCACTCATGTCGATGGCGTAGATGTCCGTGTTGAGTACCGGCTCCTTGCGCGGCGCCTGTGCGAGTTGCGACCCCGAATCGTCGCGCACGTCCACCACCGCATGTGTCGACAGACCGATGCGTAACGGATGCGCGGCGACCTGCTGGGGGTCGAGAGCGATGCGTACCGGCACGCGCTGCACGACCTTGATCCAGTTGCCGGTGGCATTTTGCGCCGGCAAGAGCGCGAATGCCGCACCGGTACCCAGGCCGAGGCCCGCGATCGTCCCCCGATACTCGACGCGCCCGCCGTAGAGGTCGGCTACGATTTTCACCGGCTGTCCGATCCGCATGCGATTGAGCTGGACCTCCTTGAAGTTGGCTTCGACACGCATGCGATCGAGCGGCACGATCGACAGCAACGGATTGCCCGAGACCGTGCGCTCGCCGAGCTGCGCAGGTCGTTTGGCGATATAGCCGGAGACCGGCGCGTGAATGCTCGTCCGTCGCAACGCGAGCCAGGCGCGCTCCACCGCGGTCGCGGCGGTCTGCACATCGGGGTTATCGGATACCCCGGTCCGGCCCAGCAGCGCCGTACCACCCGCGAGATTCTTCTCCGCCGCAATCAAAGCCTGTTGAGCCTCATTCACGGCTTCCTGGGCGTGCGAAATTTCCTCCGCGGACACCGCACCCGACTTGCCCAGGCTCTCACGCCGGTCGAGGTCCGACCGCGCCCGGTTGAGGTCCGCGCGTCTCTGGGCGAGAACAGCGCTCAACTCGTCGCGGCTGGTGAACACCGTGTGGACCTGCCTGACCGCCTTGGCGAGCTGATCCTCCGCCTCCTGCAAGGCGATGCGCGCGTCCGTGTCGTCGAGCCTCACGAGCTCCTGCCCCATCTGAACGTAGTCGGTCTCGTCCGCGTCAATGGACACGACCGTACCACTGATCTGCGAGCTGACATTGACCATGTCACCGGCCACGTACGAATCGTCGGTGTCCTCATAGTTGCGGGCGTACAGCCACCAGTAGGCCGTCGCACCGACTCCGACGATCACGAATCCCGCCACCGCGATGATTAGCCAACGGGTACGGCGGCGTTGCATCACCTGCGCGGGTGACGAAGAAGCGACACTTGCGTCCATACTAGTTCGTGCTCTTGTAACCGCCACCCAGAGCCCGGATGAGATCCGAACTGGTCGTGAGGCGGCGCGATTGCAATTCGGCGAGCAATGCCTGCGCGAGAAACACCTGGTTCTCGGCCGACAGCACGCTGAGGTAGTTGTCGAGGCCCGCGCTGTAACGCTCGCGGGTGAGATCGTAGGAGTTTTGCGCGGCCTCGAGCGCGACCCGGGCGTCGGCGGTCACCTTGTCGATCGCCGCCCAGTTCGTCATGACATCCGCCACATCATGGATGGCGTCGATCAGACTCTGGTTGTACTGCCCGACGGAGAGATCGTATTGCGCCTGCTGGGCCTCGAGGGCACCGCGCAACTGGCCGCGATTGAATACCGGCAGGCTGAACGCCGGACCACCCCCGACGATGGCGTCATTCGCGTCGAAGAGTTTCGATAGACCGACGGCTTGCAGGCCGGCGAAAGCAACCAGGTTCACGTTCGGATAGAAGGCCGCCTCGCTCGCCGCCACGCCGCGCGCGGCCGCTTCGACACGCCACCGGGCGGCGGTCACATCAGGGCGTCGGCCGAGGAGATCCACCGGCAAGGTCGACGGTAGTGCGATGTTGGCAGGCGCGGTGAGATGCGGGCGTTCCAGGTCGAGTCCGCGGTCCGGACCGACACCCACGAGCGCGGCTATTGCGTTACGTGTCGTGTCGATGTTCGCCTGGGTTGCGTCAACACTGGCACGCACGAGAGCTACCTGGCCCTCCGACTGTTTTACGCGGGCGTTGTTCTCGAGCCCCGCCGCCACCCGTTGCCGGGTCAGATCGAGAATGGACAACTGCTGCGCGAGATTGGCCTGCGTGACATCCAGGAATGCATAAGACAGGTTGAGTTGAAAATAAGCCCGCGCCACGGCAACGGCGAGCGCGAGTCGCGCGGCCGCTTTGTCGGCTTCCGCGGCCTGCACGGTAGCGCGTGCGGCAGCCAGCGCCTCGCGATTGCGACCCCAGAAGTCGATCTCGTAGCTGAAATCCAGCGCGAGTTGCCCCTGGGTCACGAAGCTTCCCGCAAACGGCGGCGGGTACACGCCGTTCTCGGGGAAACGTTGCTTGGTCACCTGGGCATCCACCGTCGTGGTGGGCTCGCGCGCCGCCTTCGCCCGGGTCGCCTGTGATTGAGCCGAGCGCAGACGAGCCTGCGCGATCTCGAGTGACGGACTGCCCTCGAATGATTCGGCGATCAACGCATCGAGCTGCGGGTCGCCGTAACCGGTCCACCAGGTGTCGGTGGGCCACGCCTCGGGAGCGACCGTTGCATTGGCGAGCGTGCGGTTGGCGATGAGATTCTGTGGCGCAATAGCAGGTGTCGCATGCCAGTCACCCCGCGAGACACACCCCGCGAGGACGGCATATAACATCGCGCCCAGCGCGATGGACAGTGGAATGGAGGATTTCATGAGCTCACCGGTTGCCCGTTGTGGATCATCCGGACCAGGTACTGTTTGAGGCTCTCGACTTCCTCGGGACTGAATCCCGTCAGGTGGCGCGCGAGCACCTGAACCGCGGCGGCGCGCAATTGCGGCAGCAACTCGTTGCCCGTATCGGTAATCCGCAGGTAGACCACGCGACGATCCTCGGTACAACGCTCACGGCGCAGCACGGCCTTCTCTTCGAGCCGGTCGAGCATTCGAGTCATCGATCCGGTGTCGTAGTGCATGGTCCGGCACAAGTCGGCGGCAGTCTGGGCGACGCCATCCGCGACGTTCTTCAGCACCGCAAACTGCGCACCCGTCAGGCCGAATGGCTCGAGCTCGCCGTCGAGTCCGGTGAGCAGTGCCGACCGTGCGCGACCAATGAGGTGGCCGACCACCATCTCGTCCTCGGGAATCCCATCCCGAGTGACACGAACGACTTCCGCTGGCGCGCGACGATTCATGTAGAATTACTGCCTGCACGACTACTGCCTGGGCAACTAATTCTCCGCCGAATGGCCTGATTGTCAAGAACTAAAGCCGGGGGACCTCGGGATCGTGAATAATTTCGCGTTGAGCGCACCCTTGCGGTGCGGCACTCCCTCTTAGCGGACGGCGGCGCATGCGTTTCGACATCGAACAGCTCATGGACGGATCCCGGCTCAGTCCCCTGCACTGGCGGGTCCTGATTCTTTGCGGGCTGGCCGCATTCCTCGACGGCTATGACGTGGCCGTCATGGCCTCCGCCACCCCCAGCATCGCGGCAGCCTGGCACGTGAATCCAGGCGAGCTACGCTGGATCGTCACGGCGGCGGTGATCGGGATCGCGGTCTCCGCTCTGGTGGTGAGTCCGCTCGGAGACTACGTCGGCCGGCGCGCCGTCTTGCTGACTTCGTTTGCCGTTGTCGGCATCTCGACGTTGCTGGGCTCGACGGCCAGCACACCGAACGAGCTCTTCGCGTGGCGCCTTCTGACAGGAATCGGCCTCGGCGCGAGCCTTCCCAACGCCCTGGCGCTCGGAGCCGAGTATGCCCCCGCGAAAAGCCGGACCGCGCTGGTGGCGCTGCTCGCCTGCGGAATTTCCCTGGGGTCCGCCACGTCAGGCCTGGTAGCACCGCCTATTCTCGAGTTGGGCGGCTGGCACGCGCTGTTCGTCACGGGCGGCTGCATCGCGCTCCTTGCCTGGCTCCCCTTGTTTGCCTTGCCCGAGTCACTGCGCTTCATGGCCGCGCGCGGCCGCGACCCGGAGCGGATTGGCCGCCTCCTCGAGCGGCTGAACAGCAGCCATCGCTACACGCCAGGCAACGAGTACACGCTGTCCGAAAAGAGTTCGGGCAAATTGTCGGTCGGCTACCTGCTGACGCCGCGGCTGGCGCCGGCCACACTGCTCCTCTGGCTGGTGTTCTTTCTCAACCTCGGCCTGCTGTACCTGATGTCGACATGGCTGTCGACGTTACTGCACGAGGGAGGGCTGCCACTGCCACAGGCCTTGCGGATCGCCGCCATGTTCCAGATCGGCGGCGTGGTGGGCGGGTTCGGACTGGCGTGGCTGATGCAGCGCTGGGGCCCGTTTCTGGTGCTCGCCGTCAGCTACACGTTGACCGCCGGTGCCCTGGCGTTTCTCGGGACACACATCGCTACGCCGGGGCTGCTCGTCGTGCTGATCCTGATTACCGGCAATGGCATCAACGGCGGGCAGGTTGCGCTCAATGCCGTGTCCGCGACGTTATATCCAACAGCGGCGCGAGCGACCGGCGTCGGCTGGGCGCTGGGCGTGGGGCGATTCGGCGCCATAGTGGGTCCGTTCGCGGCCGGCTCGCTGATGGCCGCGGGCATTCCCCTCGGACACCTGTTCTGGCTGGCGATCATTCCAACTCTCGTCTGCGCGGTAGCCGTCACGCTGTTACGGCTGGCGGTGAACCGCTCGGTCATAGTGGCTCCCGCGCCGGTAGCGGATGCTAGTGCGCCGCCTGCGTAAACACATCCGCGCCGAACGACTTCAGATCCGGCTCGGCGGCATAGCCGAGATGCCCGAGCCCGAAAATATCCTCAACCGTCCGCAGCAGCGAATAGTGGTTGTACGGCACGGTGGAGACCGTCCCCGGCTTGATGAAAGGTGACAGCAGCACCGCCCCGATCCGGCCGCCGCCCGGGCCGAGAACGCCGGCGGGCCGCCGCGCGCTGGCCAGAGGCATCTCACCACAACACGCCGTGGACCCCTCGGGCCCGTTACCCTCCGACTCGTCGAAGGTCACGACGAGCAGGCCGTCCCGTTTGAATGCGGGCGATGCGGTGATGAGTGGCACCCATTTGCGCAGAAAAGCGTCGACCGCCTGGAACCCTCCCGCAGCGCCATCGATACACAGTGGATCGTGGCCGTCGTTGCACAGATTCGGCGTGATGAAGGTGTAGTCGGCTGTCGTGGCCGCGCTCTGCAGATCCTTCGGCAAGGCATCCAGATTGACGACGTGCGTATCGCAACGGGCCGGGTCGTCGATGATGGTATGGAAGTAGACGAAGGGGTTGTGTTTGGCCGCGTACTTGTCCGTGGCGGTCGCAATCAGTGTTTCGTCCGGCTTGCCGATGGCCGGATGCCCGCAGGTCGCGCGCTCCCGCCGCGGGTCCTTGCCCATGTCCTCCATGTAACCCTTCCAGGTATGGCCGGCAGCCTCCAGCTGGTCCGGCAGCGTCTTCACCGTGTTGGGGTAGACGCAGCCCAGGCCCAGCAACTGTCCATGAGCATCCAACCCGGGCTGCTGCACGAGAAAGTCGGAAAAGAGCGGGCAGTCGAGCTGCGTTTTCTCATTCGGCGCCTGGCCGCTGATGAGGGCGATGTAGTTGTCCAGGCTGGCATGACCGATGCCATAGTAGTTGGGCAGCAGCGCCCCGCGTGCCGGCAACGTCTGCGCGAGGTAGGGCGAGGGCGGCCGGCCCGAGAACGTCACCGCGGCGTTCTGGTTCTCCAACATCAGGACGAACACGTGCCGGATCGGCGCCAACTCCGTGGCGTGAGCCCCCTCGAGACCGGCACAGACCCACAGACCCAGCCCCGCGGCGAGCCATTGCAGGAGCGAGCGCATGCTTCAGAGTCCTTTCTTGAGAACGGCAGTGGCCCGATCGAGCCGGGCGCAATAGGCGTTCAGCGCCGACGCCGTGACGGCGGAGTACTCGTTCGCCACGCTCCACTGGTTCGACTCGATCGACTCGCGCACACCGGGCAGGGTCTTTACCCCATAGCCCGTCAGCATGCCCGGCGCATAGATCAGGTGTTTGAACCACTCGCGGCCTGGCAAGCCGTGTGCGGCGGTCAACGTCTGCTCCATTCCCTGCAGCAGGCCGTTCAACTCATCAATCTGCGCCGCCGTCAGCTTCAGCTCACCCGCCTCGAGCTTCGCGTACGCGGCATCATAGGCCTTGGCGCTCGTCTTCAGCTGCAACACGATGTTGTCGAGCGCCGCGAAATTCAGGTAAGGGACCGCGGGCTCGCGCGCCGGAGGCAGCACGACCCGGGTGGGATCCGCCGTGAGCGTAAAGACATTCTGGTCGAGAAGCCGGTCCAGCTCCTCGGCGCTCTTGCGTTTATCCTCAGTGAGCTTGTGCAACTCCTCGACATAACCCTCGACGGTCGCGGCGAACCCGGTGAACTGCAGCGGCAACACCTCGGCCTCGGCTACCCGCAGGACGATGTGGCCGGCGGTCTGCGCCTCGGCGACTCCATACGCAAACTGCGGATCGCCGAAACGAACATAGTGCTCGAATGTGTCGTAGCTGGAATGGTAGACACCACTCTGATCGCTTTCGCCGCCGTATTCGATGTTGAGCGAGGTGATCCCGAGGTGCTGCATGAAGGGCGTGAAGTCCGAGCCCGAGCCGAGCGCCTCGATGGGAAGGTCGGCGCCCGATGCGGCGATCCGCGCATCTTTCCTGGCTTCACCCGAGGCGCCCTTGTCATAGCCATCCACCAACATCCGCGCCCGCAACCGTGCCGCCACGCTGACTCCGGTTTCCGGATCTTTCACCGCGGCGCTCGCGTCGTTGAGGAGATGCTGCAGCGAATGGCTGCCGCCGGCCCCCAGGAAGCCACGCGAGTTCTCGTCAGAGTTGAGATACAACACGGCCTTGCGTTGGAGTTCTTCGGCGTGTGTTTCCGCCCACTCGGTCGAGCCCAACAGGCCGGGCTCCTCGCCGTCCCAGCTCGCGTAGACTAGTGTACGTTTCGGCTTCCAACCACTCTTCAGCAGCACCCCGATTGCCTTCGCCTCGGCCAGCATCGCCACGTGTCCTGACAGGGGATCCCAGGCGCCGAACACCCAGCCGTCGCGATGATTGCCGCGCACGATCCACTGGTCCGGACTTTGCGCGCCCGGAATCTTTGCGATGACGTCGTACAGCGTTTTCATCCCCCAGTCGGAGCTGATCGCCAGGTGCACCTTGGCGGGCCCGGGACCGAAGTGATACGTGATGGGCAATGAGCCACGCCAGCTCGCGGGAACCACGGGTCCGTCCAGCGCGGCGAGCAGGGGCTGCGCATCCGCATAGGAGATCGGCAGTACCGGGATCTTCAGAATCGTTTTCGCCTTGTCGAGCGGTAGCCGCTTGGCGTTCCTGGTCGCACCCACCCCGGGTGTCAAAGGATCACCTGAGTACAGCGTCATGTCCTGCACCGAGCCGCGCTGTAAGCCCTCAGCCGGACGAAAGCCGCCCTTCGGGTAGACGTCGCCGGACCCATAGCCGTCGTTCTGCGGATCCGAGTAAATGATGCAGCCGAGCGCACCATGCTCCTGCGCGAGTTTGGGCTTCAGCCCACGCCAACCACCGCCGTAGCGGGTGATGACAATTTTGCCTTTGACATCGATGCCGCGACGGGCGAGGTCCTTGTAATCATCCGGCATGCCGTAGTTGAGATAGACGAGATCTGCGGTCACATCGCCATCGCCGCCGTAGATGTTGTAAGCGGGCATGGCGTCCGTCCGCGCCGAACTCTCGTCACCTGCGACGGGCGGCTCCTTGAGGCTGGCGACGAAGTTCGTGGGGCCCACCAGTTCCAGCGTGTGCTGCTTGAGAGTGGGATAGAGAACCTCGAACGTCTCAATCTGCGCGTCCCAGCCCCACTGCTTGAACAGGTCCCGCACCGCCTCGGCGTTCGCCTTGTCGTGAGGCGAGCCGACGTTGTTCGGCTCGGATGAAAGCGTTTTTAACCAGCCCCGCAGGTCGGACGCATTGATGTCGGCGTCGAAGCGATGCTCGAGCGCCCGCTCGGTGGCGGCCTCGTCGGAGGTGAACCCAAACATCGTGGCTCCGGCCGGGGGCGGCGGCGATGCGGCTGTAGCAGCCAGCAGGGGCAGCAACCAGGAGGCAACGAGAACCCACGACCGTCCTATCCGGTAGTCCATGCTACGCCGAGCCTTTCGCGAACTGTGTTCGCATTGGTGAGGTGCCGATTCGGCACTGACACGCATGTTAACCGCGGGTGAGCCGTTTCCAAAGATAGAACAAAGGCACCCCGGCCAGGATGATCAGCAGCGTGACTCCCGTCTTCCAGGGTTCGGTCCACAGAGCGTTCGCGACCATACCGAGCGATACGACCAGGAACACGAGCGGCACCCACGGATAGCCCCAGACCCGGTAGGGCCGCGGCAGGTCCGGGCGCTTACGCCTGAGGACGAACACACCCGCTACCGCCAGCGAGTAAAACGGCCACAGACCCAGCACGAATTTATCGGCGAGCTCGGCGAAATTGTTCTGCAGCACATAGAAAACCCCGAGTGCCGTGGCCAGCCAGATCGCGACGGAGGGACTGTGAAATCGCGGCGAGACCCGCGCCACGGCCTTGAAGAATAGCCCGCGCTCGGCCATCGCGAAAAAGATCCGGGGCCCGGTCATCACGGAGCCGTTCAGCCCGCTGAACGTGGAGAGCAACACCACCGCGGAAATCACGGCCGCCCCGATTCCACCAAACACCGGAATGCGCTCCGCCACGGAGGTGGCGATGAGGTGTGACTGCGCCATCTCCGGCAACGTCAACACGTACATGAAGCCGATATTGACGACGAGATACACCAGGAGCACGCAGGCAGTACCCAGAATCAGCGCCAGCGGCAACGTTCGCTGCGGATTTTTCACCTCTCCGCCCATGAAAGACAGATCCGCCCACCCGTCATAAGTCCACATGACGGGGATGAGCGCCGTGGCCAGAAGCGACAGATGCACTCCGTCGCCCCAGGTGGGCGTGAAGTGGGACATGCTTCCGTGAGGAGCTGTGAACGCCAGCAGCCCGAGACCCATCACGGCTGCATACTTCGCAATGGTCGCTACGCTCATGACGGCAGCGGCCTTGCGCACGCCGAAGTAGTTCATCGCACCGACGAGGACGATCAGGGCGGCGGCGACGTAGCGCACCTGCATGGGCGTGAGGGGTATGAAGTATCCGAGGTACTCCGCGAAGATGGTCGATGTGGCGCCGAGGGCCGACGCCCGGATGACGGCGAACTCACTCCACCCGAACAGGAATGCCGGCATGGGCCCGAAACTTTCCAGCAGCCACGCGAAGATTCCTCCGGAGCGCGGCATTGCGCCCGCGAGCTCGGCAATCGTCAGCGCGCCGGACAGCGCAAACACACCACCCAACACCCAACAGAGGAGGACCGCACCCGGCGTATGCAATTGCGCCGCCACCGTGGCCGGCACGCGGAAGATCCCGCTTCCAATGGTGACGCCGACGAGTACCGCGATGGAATCGACCAGGCCCACCGAGCGCGGCATGCGCTCGCCCCACTGATCGGGCTTCACGGCGGCGCTGGCTTCAGGCATCGACCACCGCCGCCGCGCCCACGTCGGGCTCGGGGGCCGGCTCAGTCCTCACGCAGTTGCGGCCGCCGCGCTTGGCGGCATACAGAGCGGCGTCGGCACGCTGAAGCATGGTGCTGGGCGTATCCCTGCCGGGCACGGAAGTGGACACACCGATACTGCAGGTGATGTGGCGCCGCTCGCCGAACCAACTTGAAGTATCGATGGCTTCGATCTTCTCGCAAAAGCTCTGCGCGGTAGCACGCGCCTGGCCCAGTCCCGTGGCCGGCAGCACGATGAGGAACTCCTCGCCGCCCAGCCGCCCGAAAAAGGCGGGCTCGCTCACGGCCGCGCGCACTGTCAAGGCAACCACCTTCAACACCTCGTCGCCGGTGGGGTGGCCGAGCTGGTCGTTGATGGCTTTGAAGTAGTCGATATCGATGATGAGAATGGAGCACGGCGCCGGATCGTCACGGCG
>DATMQL010000247.1:0-10457 GCA_035566815.1 Steroidobacteraceae bacterium
AACAGCAGCCCGAAGCTCGCCCACGCGAGCCGTGCCGACGGGGGTGGGGCGTGGGCCTCCTCGTCCGCCGCGTTATCTACCGGCAGGAAATAATCACGATGACGCACGGTCTGGATGAATACGAAGGCCGCCCAAAGTGTCAGCGATGCGAAGGCGGTGAAGGCGAGTTGCGCAGTGGTGTAGGTGAGCCCCGCGGAGCTGGTGGTAAACGCGGGAAACACGAGGGTCAGCGTGCTCAACGCGATCAAGGTCGCCAGCGCGGTGTTGGCACCCATGACGTGGAACGACTGTTCGTGATGCCGCAGTCCGCCGATCACGAGGCAAAGGCCGACCACGGCGTTGCAAATGATCATGATCGCCGAAAACATGGTGTCACGCGGCAGCGTGGCTTTTTCCGCTCCGCCACCTAGCATCAGCGTCACAATGAGCGCGACTTCGATGATCGTGATCGACGCCGTCAGCACGAGGGTACCGAACGGCTCCCCGAGTCGATGCGCCACGACTTCCGCATGATGTACGGCCGCGATAACGGCGCCGATCAGCGCCGCGGCACATAAGAATGCCAACACCGTGCCGACCGGGACCAGTAACCCGGCCACCAGCAACATGACGGCCAGCACGGGAAGCAACCACGACCACAGTGGCATGCTCATGAGTCAACCTTTTCCGGCCATTCGCCCCCCGCACGGGTGGCTCCCGGCACGGTTGCCCCAAGCATGGGACGCGCGATGGTACGCCGGAACCCGCTCCCGGTTCCCGTCCCACTGTCGGCGGCTCCCGACAGCAGCCACGCTTGTGTGATCTCCGTCACGTTCTGGCCGCCGCCTTCCCGATGCCGCACCGCTACAATGAACTGCAGGGGAGCCCCTACTTACTGGAAAAAGTTAAATCAATGCCCATTGATTCCCAAGGCCAGGGAACGGCCACACCCGAGGACGATTCGCTGGATCGTCGCGGTGCGGTGGATCGTCGTAAGCAGTCCCTCCGAGCCCTGTTTTACGGAAGCTTCAACCCCCGACGGCGCGCCTCACGCCGCAATGGCGAGCGCAGGGTCGCCGGCGTTGACTGGCATGACCCGCAGTGGCTCGCCGTGGCGATGCTTATCGTGCTGTTCTCGTGTGTCGATGCGTTTCTGACGCTGACGCTGATCGACCATGGCGCCTACGAGGTAAATCCTCTGATGGCGCCGCTGATGGGCGGCTCGGCGCTGGCTTTCGCGATGGTGAAGATCGGCCTGACGGCGGGTGGTGTCGTGCTGCTGACGATACTTGCCCGAATGAAGGTTTTTGGCCGCGTCCCGGTGAGCCTGCTGCTCTATACGGTGCTTTTGGGCTATGGCGTGTTACTGGTCTACGAATTCCGGCTGTTGCAGGAGGCGCTGCCTTCCTGAACTGGGATTTATAAACGGAATCGGTATGCCGGTCACGGCACCGCTGAGGCTAATCGCGTTTCCTCGCTGCCCTCATTCCGTTAAACTAGCGCTTCGCTCTTTGCTTGCCTAGCATGCTTGAATCCACACCTCTCTACGGCGGTAACGCCGATTTTCTCGACGCCCTCTACGAGCAGTATCTTCGCGACCCCGCGAGCGTAGAAGAGCGTTGGCGTACTTACTTTGAGCGTCTCGCTCCGCCGGCCGCCGGTGAGCGTTCGCACGGTCCCGTCCAGGCGGGTATCGCGGCGCGCGCCCAGGAGCCTCGTACCGCTGCTACGGCGCAGAAGCCGTCCGATCCGGGAACGGGTGGGGCCGCCAGCTCGAAGCAGGCCGCGGTGTCGCGCCTCATCCAGATCTGGACGAATCGCGGGCATCTGCTGGCGCGGGTCGATCCGCTGGGGCTGATGGAGCGGCCGCGACCACACGTACTCGACCTGGAGTACTTCGGCCTGTCATCGGCCGACCTCGAGACCGAATTCTTTACCGGCAGCCGCACCGAGGCGGTGCCGAAGCGGATGAAGCTCCGCGAGATCCTGGCGCAGCTCGAATTCATCTACGCCGGACCGATCGGCGCTGAATTCGCGCACGTGTCGGACTCCGAAGAGCGCCTCTGGCTGCAGGACCTGTTCCAGTCCGGTCGTCTGGAGCATCGCTTCAGTACCGACGAGCGCCGCAACATCCTGTGGCAGCTCACCGCGGCCGAGGGTTTGGAGCGCTATCTCCATACGAAGTACGTCGGGCAGAAGCGATTCTCTCTCGAGGGGGGCGACGCGTTCGTGCCCCTCATGGACGACCTCATTCAGCAGAGTGGCTCGGCCGCAATCGAGGAAGTCGTCATTGGGATGGCCCACCGCGGTCGTCTCAACGTGTTGGTGAACCTGCTCGGCAAATCGCCCTCGGTGTTGTTCTCGGAATTCGAGGGGAAATACGACCTGAGCCATCTGAAGGGCTCGGGCGACGTGAAGTACCATAAGGGCTTCTCTGCGGATCTGCGCACTGCTAGTGGCAACGTTCATACGGTGCTGGCGTTCAATCCGTCGCACCTCGAGGTTGTCGATCCGGTAGTCGAAGGGTCGGTTCGCGCGCGGCAAGAGCGGCGCGGCGATGAATTGGGCGATCGCGTGTTGCCCTTGCTCGTGCACGGTGATGCTTCGTTCGCGGGGCAGGGCGTCGTGATGGAGACGCTGCAACTGTCGCAGGCGCGCGGTTACTACACCGGCGGCACCGTTCACGTCATCATCAACAACCAGGTTGGCTTCACGACTTCGGAGCCGCGCGACGCGCGCTCGACGATCTATTGCAGCGACGTTGCGAAGATGCTCGAAGCGCCGATCTTCCACGTCAACGCCGACGACCCTGAAGCTGTCGTGTTTGTAACGCGCCTTGCGCTCAAATATCGCATGCGCTTCCGCAAGGACGTCGTGATCGACCTCGTCTGCTATCGGCGCCATGGTCATAACGAGGCTGACGAGCCTGCCGCGACACAGCCCGGTATGTATCGGGTCATTCGGCAGCATCCGACGGCTCGCAAGATTTACGCGGACAAGCTCATCGCCGAAGGCGTCTTGTCCGAAGCCGATGCCACGGGCATGGTCGAGCAGTATCGCAACGGTCTCGACGAGGCACGGCCGCAGGCGCGTGCTTCTCTCGGCATGATCGGCAACAAGTACACGGTGGACTGGAGCACGTACTCGCAGACCGACTGGACCGAACGGGTACAGACGGGCGTGGAAATGCGCCGCCTGAAGTCGCTGGGTGAGCGCATCGTCAGCATACCTGCGGGCTTCAACCTGCACCCTCGCGTTGCACAGGTCATTGCCAACCGCAAGAAGATGCTGGCCGGCGAGATGCCTCTGGACTGGGGCTGTGCCGAGACGCTGGCCTATGCAGCCGTTATTGAGAACGGCTTTTCTGTCCGTATCTCGGGACAGGACAGCGGACGCGGTACATTCTTCCATCGCCATGCCGTTCTGCACGAGCAGAACAGCGACGCCACGTATGTGCCGTTACAACACATCGCGGATCATCAGCCGCGGGTGCAGATCATCGATTCCGTGCTCTCCGAAGAAGCCGTCATGGGCTTCGAGTACGGATACTCCACGACCGAGCCCAATGCCCTGGTGATCTGGGAGGGCCAGTACGGCGATTTCGCCAACGGCGCCCAGGTCATCATCGACCAGTTCATCAGCTCGGGCGAAGCGAAGTGGGAGCGATTCTGCGGACTCGCTCTGTTCCTCCCGCACGGTTATGAAGGGGCGGGACCGGAGCATTCCTCCGCGCGTCTCGAGCGCTTCCTGCAGTTGTGTGCCGAGTCGAACATGCAGGTGTGCGTGCCTTCGACGCCGGCGCAGATGTTTCACATGCTCCGCCGCCAGATGCTACAGCCGTTCCGTAAGCCGCTCATCGTGATGATGCCGAAAAGCCTGCTCCGCAACGACATGTCTGTGTCGTCGCTGGAGGACCTCACGCAGGGTAGCTTCGCGCGCGTCATCGACGAGGTTGACGACCTGCCGCCTCCGCAGGTGCGGCGTGTCGTCTTCTGTAGCGGGAAGGTCTACTTCGACCTGTTGAAAGCCCGGCGCAAGGACAACCTGCGCGACGTCGCGCTCGTGCGTGTCGAGCAGCTTTACCCCTTCCCGAGCGAGGAATACGAGGCGACCCTGACCCGGTATCCGAATGCCCGCGAGATCGTGTGGTGCCAGGAAGAGCCGCAGAACCAGGGTGCCTGGTACCAGATTCGCCACCGCCTCCAGGAGGCGCTCGGTGGACGACGCCAGGTCCTGTACGCGGGTCGCGCTCCCGCCGCCGCGCCGGCCACCGGCATCAGCAAGATCCACGAAGCCGAGCAGACCGCATTGATCCACGCGGCGCTGCACGCAACCGCCACCGAAGATTCCGCGAGGGAGACCACCCGGCTCACCGGCTCTGGCGCCATCGCGGCGACCCCGGCCGCTAGCGCCGTGTCGCCGACCCCATTGAGAAAGAGCTCATGACGACTGAAATCCGGGTTCCCCAACTGCCCGAATCCGTGGCGGACGCTACGCTCGTTGCCTGGCACAAGCAGCCGGGCGACGCCATCAAGCGCGACGAGAATCTCGCGGACTTGGAGACGGATAAGGTCGTTCTCGAAGTACCGGCGCCCGCCAACGGGGTGGTGCGGGAGATCAAGATTCAGAGTGGCACAGTGGTGACCAGCGGGCAGTTGCTGGCGATCATTGAAGAGGGTGCTGCCGCGGGTGCGTCTTCGGCGGCGGCTAGCGCTGCGAAGGCCGCTGGCCCTGCGAGCGTGTCGCAGTCAGGTGCGAGCCCGTCCGCTGCGGCGGCGGGGAACGGTGGCGCTGCCAACGCGGAGGCCGCTGGCAAGCTGAGCCCTTCGGTTCGCCGGCTCGTTGAAGAGAACAAGCTCGATCCGGGCGCGATTCCGGCCTCGGGGAAAGATGGCCGGCTGACGAAGTCGGATGTCGTCGATTTTCTGGGCAAGAAGCCAACGCCGGTTACTGACAGAGCGGAGCCCCCTGCGCCCGCGTCGGCACCGGCTGCGCGTGCTCCGGCTCCCGCGCCGTCGGCTCCCACGGCGCGTCCGGCTGCGGGATCTCGCACCGAGCAACGCGTACCGATGACGCGGCTGCGACAGCGGATTGCGCAGCGGTTGGTCGAAGCACAGTCCACACAGGCGCTGCTCACTTCGTTCAACGAAGTAGACATGACAGCGGTGATGGAGCTTCGCAATCGCTACAAAGATCGTTTCGAGAAGGACCACGGCGTGAAGCTCGGCTTCATGTCCTTCTTCGTGAAGGCCTCGATTGAGGCGCTGAAGAAGTTTCCGGCTGTGAATGCCTCCATCGATGGCACCGACGTGATCTATCACGAGTACTACGACATCGGTGTCGCGGTCTCGACGGAACGCGGTCTGATGGTTCCGATCGTGCGCGATGCGGACGTGAAGAGCTTCGCGACGATTGAGAAGGAAATCGGGAATTACGCCAAGAAGGCGCGCGAAGGCACGATCGCGATCGAAGACCTCACGGGCGGCACCTTCACCATCACCAATGGCGGTGTGTTCGGCTCGCTCATGTCGACGCCGATCGTCAACGCTCCGCAGAGCGCGATCCTCGGCATGCACAAGACGCAGGAGCGGCCGATGGTCGTGAGTGGGCAGATTGTCGCCCGGCCGATGATGTACCTCGCGGTGACCTACGATCACAGGCTCATCGACGGCCGCGAAGCGGTGCAGTTCCTCGTGACCGTGAAGGAGTCGCTCGAGGATCCGGGCCGCATGCTGCTCGGCGTGTAGATCCAGATCCTCCGTCGCTGGGCGTCCGGTACGCCGGTTGCCCTGCGTGACTTCGCCCCCATAATCCGAAAAAGCAGTCCAAGGTGGAGCACTCCATGTCCGACTCTTTCGATGTCATTGTCATCGGCGGTGGTCCCGCGGGCTATCCCGCCGCGATCCGTGCCGGGCAGAACAAACTCAGCGTCGCCTGTATCGACGAGTGGAAGAACCTCGATGGCAACTACGCCTTTGGCGGCACGTGCCTGAACGCGGGGTGCATTCCGTCCAAGGCGCTGCTGGAGTCGACTGAGCTTTATCACCGCGCTCATGAGGAGTTCGCTGCGCACGGCATCAAGGCGCCGGACGTCACCATGGACGTCGGACAGATGCAGAAGCGCAAGGCGGGCATCGTCAAGACCATGACCCAGGGCATCCTGGCGCTCTTCAAGGCGGCTGGTGTCACGCCGTTGCAGGGTCACGGCAAACTGCTGTCCGGTCACCGCGTGGAGTTCGTCGCTCACGATGGCACGCGCCGCGAGCTCACCGCCAAGAACATCATTCTCGCGTCCGGCTCCGCTCCTGTTGAGCTGCGCTCGGCCCCGTTCCAGTCGCCGCAGATCGTCGATTCGTGGGGCGCGCTGGAATTTCCGTCCGTGCCCAAGCGTTTGGGTGTCATTGGCGCCGGCGTGATCGGCCTGGAGCTGGGAAGTGTCTGGCGGCGACTCGGAAGCGAAGTTGTCATGCTGGAAGCCTTGCCGGATTTCCTCGCGGTGGCTGACGGGCAGGTCGGGAAAGAGGCCCTGCGTCATTTCAAAAAGCTCGGGATGGATATCCGGCTGGGTGCGAAAGTGACCGGAGCGAAGGTGACGGGCGATGCGGTCGACGTCACCTACACCGATTCGAAGGGCGAGCAAAAGCTGACGGTCGACCGACTCGTCATCGCCATCGGCCGGCGTCCCTACACCAAGGACTTGTTGGGTCCCGAGACCGGCGTGGAATTGGATGAGCGCGGCTTCATCAAGGTTGACCACCAGTGTAAGACCGGTGCGGAAGGGATCTGGGCCGTTGGCGATTGCGTCCGGGGTCCGATGCTGGCGCACAAGGGTAAGGAAGAAGGTGCCATGGTTGCCGACCTCATCGCCGGCAAATTTGCCGAGGTGAACTACAAGACAGTTCCGTCCGTCGTGTACACGGCGCCTGAGATCGCCTGGGTAGGTCTCACCGAGGAGCAGGTGAAGGCGCAGGGCAAGGCGTACAAAGTGGGTGTTTTCCCCTTCCTGGCCAGCGGTCGCGCGCGCGCTATGGAACAGCCGCAGGGCTTTGCCAAGGTGATTGCGGCCAAGGATGACGACGAGATTCTCGGCGTGCACATCATCGGGCCGTTGGCGGGAGAGCTCATCGCCGAGGCGGTGCTCGCGATGGAGTACTCCGCCAGCAGCGAGGATCTGCAGCGCACGATTCATGCGCATCCGACACTGTCGGAGGCTCTGCACGAGGCGGCGTTGGCGATCGACAAGCGGGCGATCGATTCGATCAACCGCTAGTTTCGGAACCGGCATGCTAGGTAGCGAGGCTACGCGCCCCGGCAAAAGCCGCGCCTTTTGCTCGGGGCGCGCAGCCCGCGGGCCGAATCCGCTAGTGGGCGTGCTCGCTGGAAGCGCCGGAGGCGACTTCCAGCCAATAGGCCATAGCGCGGCGTCCGTCTGTCCAGACATCGAAAGGCCGCGGGTCTTCGTCACCTTCGAGTAGTAGCCGCACTCGCCGTGCTCCCGAGAGGAACTGGAGAGTTTCCCGGTCGGTGCGGTAAATGCGCGGTTGGCCGCGTATGTGCTCCGGCGCATGTAGCGGCGTCGAGATGCCCACTTCGTGCATGCTTCGACTATCCCGCACGAGCCGGACAGCCCGATCGTCCGCGAGCAGGATCACATTCTGTCCCGGGTGTCGGTCGATGCCGAGACGCGGATCCACTGTCGACCAGAGATAAACCAACAGCACGTATTCGTAGTGGCCGGAGCGATTGACGCTCACGGCTGCAACGGTGGCGTATTGCCTTGCGTTGGACGCGACGTCCAGGTGAGAGCGGGCGAAGACGATCGGCGAGGTGACGGTCGTGACGAGAGCGGCCGTTTCAGAATCGAGGTATTCGGGCGGGCGAGGAGCGGGGAAAGTACAGCCGGCAAGATTCAGGGCGAGTCCGGGCGCGAAGGCCAGAGCCAGCCGGAGCATCAGCGCCGGTGGGAACGTTGCCTTGAGGCGCAGCGACCGCAGATATTTCACGCCCCGGCGCATGTCAGAAGTTCACCCGGTAGCCAATGCTGACGAACAGGCGGGTCGTGTTGCCGATCTGCAGCACGTCTGGATTGCGGCCGATTTCGGTGCCGGCCTCGATCTCCACCATTCTTCCACGGCGTTGCCAGTCCGCGTGCGCATATGGATTGTAGACGTACTGAACCGGACCCGAGTCATTCACTATCCGCTGCACCAGGAACCGCGGCCCGATGCGCCATGAGCCCCAGACCGGGTAGCGGGCGATGTAGTCCACACCAGTCGAGTCCGCGGTGGGGAGGTGGTCATAGCGCAGGACAAGTTGGTGAAAGTCCGCATTGCTCAGCAACCCGGTGCCGAAGAGCTGCACCTGGTAGGAGATATCGTTGCCCTGGGTGCCGGGGATCGCCTCCACACCTCCCGAGGCTGGCGTCGCCGACTCCTGGGTGACGAATACATCAAACATCACCTGGAAGCGCTCGCCGAGCTGTTTCATGGCTGAGACGCTATAAGTCGAAAGCATCGGGGTACGGTCTTTGGCGAGTTGGAAGATCTGCTGTTGGGAGTAGGTCTGTTCGAGCTGCGGCAGGGTACCGATGCCGACCTGCCCGATCAGGGCGTTCTCGGTCGTCAGCAGGGGCGCGTTGCGACGTTCGAGATCGACGGTGAGCAACCAACGGTCAGGCAGTTGTACCGTACCGAGAAGGACCGCGGCGTTGAGTGAGTGGTACTGGGTGTCATAGTCGACGTAACTCACCACCGAGCGGCCCGGAACGAAATATTGCCACTCCGTGCCGACGGCCTGCCGATCGCGCAAGCCCTCCAGGGTCTCCTGTGTGACATAGAAGCTCGAGTTCCAATGCGCCAACTCCGGGCCGTAGTCGAGGGCCAGCGTTTCGAAGCGCCGCCGCGTATCGAGATTGTCCTGGGCATTGAGAATCGGGCTGCCCACCGTGCCACGGAGCGCCCACCCGGGCTCGGGCTGATACTGCAACATCGCGCCATCGAAAGTACCGAAGATGCCGTCGGTCGTCGCGGTCTGCCGGCCGATCCGGGCGCGCAGCCCGGTGAGCTTGTCGTCGAGATCGAAGAACGCAGTCGTGACGCGCACGCGGTTGTCCAGGTTGGGCTCGCCGGCCGCAAGCGCCTTGTCGCGCAGAAAGTTCTCTTCGAGTCCTGCATTGAGACGGAAAGAGAAATCCAGGCGCTCGCCGATATGTCGGGCAAACACGTCGGTGTCGGTGAAGATTGCATTCTCCACGACCATCGAGGGTTGTCTCGTGGGTAGCGACCCGCCAAGAGTGGACTCGAAGGTATCGCGCCGGTAGAGCTGCGTCGCGCCCCCCGAAATATTCCAACCTTGGTTTGCCTGGGCGGCCGAATCGGCTCCGCTGCTTCGCTCCGGCGCCGTCGCTGACCGTAGAATTCGCAACCGAACGCGCACCCGATCGGCCGCGGGGCCGTTGGGATAGCGACGCAGGTATTCCTCATATTCCGCCTTCGCCTGCGTGATTTCCCCGGCCCGCTCGCGGGCCAGGCCGAGCAGTTCCTGCGTCGCCGCGCGCTCTGGAAACTCCGGCTGGCGCTGCAGTTTGGTGAACATCTCGATGGCTTCGGGATATTGGTGCGTGCGCAGTGCCTTGCTGGCCGCGTCGAATAACTGTTTGCGCTGCGTCGGGTCCATCGCTTTGTCGGCGCCGATGGGCTCGACCGGGGGGAGAGGCGGCTCGGGCACCGCGGAGTTGGGGTCGGTCGTGATGGAATCGTCCCCAACTGCAAGCCAGGCGCGCGGGTAGTCCTTCACCGCCGCGCGTAGCACGCTCTCGGCGACATCGCGTTGATCGAACGGTCCGGCTCTCAGGCGGTACCACTTCTCGCCGCCAGCGTCGATGACAGAAACGAACGCCTTGGTTTGCAGGCGCTGGCCGGCCAATTCCACCATTGCCGGGTCGAATGGCTCATGTTGGGATTCGAGATTGACGGCAAAGTTGCTGGCGCTATCCCCACGATCCGTTACCAGGATGCGCGGCTTATCGCCACGGGCGCGGATGAGTCGGACACGCATTCCCAGCGGGCTCGCTCCCTGCGCGAGTACGAAGGCCTCGGGCTTGGAAAACGAAAGGGTCAGGGTCACTTCGCCCCCGAGGGAAGATTCGAGGCGCGCCGTGCTCAGAACACCGCGTGGACCCGAAATGGGCGGAATTTCTGTCGGGACCTCACCCGAGGCGGACAGAGAGCCGCCGGCCGACGGCGAGGCCGCAGCGCCGCAGTCGCGGTCTGGTCGCAGCCGTAACCGCAGCTCGGAGCCCTCGCTTGTGGGCGAGTGTCCGGCGTAGTGCAACGAGCAGTTGAATTGAAGAGTGATGTTGACCTGGTTGTCGTGTTCGTCGATGTCGATGACGTCGACCAGGCGGGACGGGGTTTGTATGACGGGGAGGCCCGGACGGGGCGCCGGTGCCTGCCCGTGGGCGAGGAGGGCGAACCACA
>DATMQL010000248.1:0-20601 GCA_035566815.1 Steroidobacteraceae bacterium
CGGGGATCCTGACAGCAGCTACATCATCATCAAGCTCACGAACGGCGCCGGCATCGTAGGCCAACAGATGCCGTTGGGTGAGAACCCGCTTCCGCAGGCCACCATTGACGTCATTCGCCAATGGATTACCAACGGCGCGCCGCCTGCCACGGCCGCGGCAACGTCTTCCATTAACGCCATGGCGAAGATCCAGGCGCTCGCCCGGAACACGCCGTCAGCTCCATTCAGCGTAACCCAGACGTCTCCGCTCGACGCAGCGGTCATGGAAACGCCCGTCAATCACATCATGGTCGCTTTCAACCACGAGGTCGACGCGTCGCTCGTGAACTACACGACTCTGACCGTCGAGCGGCTTGACAGCGAAAACGCGGTTGAATTATCAATCAGCGCGACCCAGGCGACCCATCTCCCGGCCTATGCGGCTCTCGCCGAGGGTAATCCCAACGCAATCGTCATTACGCCCGTGGCGCCTCTTCTGCCCGGCACTTATCGAGTGACGGTGCGAGGCAGCGGCGGCGGCGCGCTGGCCGACCTCAACGCGCAGGCCCTCGGCAGCGACTACTCCTTCACGTTCAATGTGGATGCCTCTCCATGATCAAGCGGATTCCCCGGCTCCTGCTGCAGTGTCTGGCGATGACACTGTTTCTTGTGGCGGTTCGCGCTCACGCTGAGCCCTATCTCGCCGTTCAGATGGGTCTGAAGTGCGGGCAATGTCACGTGAACCCGACGGGTGGCGGCTTGCGTACCGTGTACGGCGACGTATTCGCTCAGACACTCATGCCGCAGAAGCACATCGATACGGGCAACGATGTCTGGACTGGCGATATCAACAAGTTCATCCGCATCGGTGGCGATCTGCGCTTTGACGGCACAGTCACACAGGTTCCGAACACCAAAACCCTCAATACGTTCACGCTCGAGCAGACCCGCGTCTACCTGGAAGCCAACATCATTCCCGAGCGGCTGCTGGTGTACGTCGACGAACAGGTGGCGCCCAACGGCGCGCAGAGCCGCGAGGCTTACGGTGTCTATTGGTCCGCCAACCATGACTGGTACTTGAAGGCCGGGGAGATGTACCTGCCGTTCGGCCTGCGCCTGCAGGACCAGTCGGCCTTCATCCAGACCGCTACCGGCATCAACATGACGACGTCCGACAATGGCGTCGAGTTCGGCTGGGAGCGCGGCCACTGGGACGCGCAATTTGCCCTCAGCGACGGGACGGGAGGCTCCTCGACCACCGATAACGGCAAGCAATATAGCGGGCAGTTGATATGGGTCGACTCACGGTACCGCGTCGGTGCCGCGGCTAACCTCAACAACAAGTCCGCTGGGAATAAGAGCGCGTTCGCCCTGTTCGGCGGCCTGCGCACCGGGCCGATCTCATGGCTTGCGCAGGTCGAGTACATCGACGATAAGTCCGTGCAGGAGGGCACCGCCGTCATCGGACAGAAACAGCTGGCGTCCCTGGTGGAGGCCAACTGGTTGATCGCGCGGGGCAACAACCTGAAGATCACCAGCGAGTTTTTCGATCCGGACCACAGGGTTCCGAACAACAATCAGACGCGCTGGAGCGCTGTTTACGAGTGGACGCCGATCCAGTTCGTCCAGTTGCGCGGCGGCGTGCGCTACCAGGACGGGATTCCGCAGATCGACACGCAACACACGAAATTATATTTCGTGGAGCTGCATGGCTTCTTCTGAGGTCAGGGCGCCGTTGTCCGGCAGCTTAGGCCTGGCGTAGTGAGGTCCGCGCGGCGCAGGATCAGTGCCAGGGCGGCCTCGATCGCGGCTTTGAGCGCTACTGTGTCGTCTCCCGTGGCTCGCTCGGTGAGCGCTGTTTGAATATTCCGCCTCGCGCCTTCCAGCTCCTTGGTTAAGCGTTCGGAGGTCATACCAAGACGATATGCTTCCGACTGCGCGAGTGCTCCATGCAGTGATGCGCCGAGCGCGGGAAAGAACGTCGTGACCAGCGACAGCCACAGGGTATGGATCATCAGGTGAAGGATCGCCCCTAGTGCGGTCAGCCCAAACAGGCTGGCGGTGATCGCGTGGACCCGATGAAGGAGGGCATGTTGCCGTGCTGCGATTTCGTGGTGATAGCGTCGCTGCAGTTCCAGGATGTCCAGCGCCCATTGTGCGTAACTTGCTACAAACGCAGCATCCGCCCAGGCGTTGGCAACTTGCTCGCGTGCCAGGGGCTCTATTCGGGCGCAAAGAATCCCGACGTCGTCGACGGTTCGCAGATGCTGCCCTGGATCGAATGCGCGCACATACCAGTTGGCTTCGTCAGCCGGCTTGCTGAAGTCGACCAGGGGAGTCAGCAGCGGCAGATACCATGTCAGCTCGGCGGTGGTCCGGGCACGCAACCATTCGCCTTGCCAGTCGCGACGATGGCCCCACCAATAGATCGCGCTGACCGTACCGATGACGATGACTTCTCCAACCGCCCACGCTCCCGCGTAGGGGTGCAGGTGATGGCTTGGACTGTCCCAACCCAACGCCAACGGCAGGACCGCGCACAACACGGCGAGTGCGCTCAGCAGGTAGATGGCCCAGAAGCCACTGCGATACCGATTGCCAAACCGGACGGCCCGCTCATCGAACCGGCGATGCTCCATTTCGATGGCCGTGATCACGGGCTCGAGGCGCTGTGGGGGCCTGGACAGGCGCGCCGGCTCCAGGGGTTGCCAATGTATCCCCAGGAGCAACAGACGCTGAATGACCTGGTGGAGTGCCATCAGCGACTCTCAGGTGACGACCGGCGAGCTCATTTCAGGAACCCAGGGGCTGCGATCGGAATAACACGCCGCTGTTCATAGATACCCGGTCATTATTCGCGCGGCTTGGGCACCGCATTTTTGTAATTTGCGGGCGGAGTGTGCCGGAACGCTATTCAGGCCGCAATGAGTGGGACAGCGTAACCCCTGACTCGCCCTGCCGGCGTTGCGGGGTACCCCGTTACGAGCGCGCGATCAGTCAGTGCAAGTGATTCCGGGCGGCAACGCCGCCCAGGAGTGGCGCCTCGACTCGTAAAATGAGTATTGCGGTGCTGGAAACCCGGGGTCGGCGAACGCGCCGACCGGGATCGCGACCACCCCGGGTGATCTTTCCAACTGGTAGTAGACGGTCGCCCCACAGTCCGGGCAGAAGTAGAACGTGATCTTCTGCCCGCTATCACCCACCCGCACGTACTGACTGGAGCGACCGGCCACAGTAACCGCATCCTTCGCGAACCGGGCCTGCGCGCCGAACACGCTCCCGGTGCGCAACTGGCACGCATGGCAGTGACAAACGGAGACGCGCAGCGGCTCGGCTGTGGTCTCGGCCTCGAGTTGTCCGCAACTACAACGGGCGTGGCGGGTGGTCATGAGACCGCTTCTGTGGCGACTATTGTGGAGTCATTTTTTCGCTAGTTACTGCACAATCGGAAGCAACACGCTGCTTGCGTTGGTTGGGCCGTGGTAGACGCTCTCGGTTGCCGCTTTGTAGTCCGCCGGCTTGGCGTAGAAAATGTTCTCGACATACGTCTGCGGGTTGCGGTCGTAGAGGGGGAAGAGGGTCGACTGGACCTGCACCATGATCTTGTGGCCGGGGAGAAAGACATGGTCGACGTTGGGGAGGCCGAATTTGTATTCCTCCACTTTGCCGGGGGTCAGGGCCTTGGGCTTGTCTAAGCTGTGAACGTAGCGGCCGCGGAAGATCTCGATGCCGACAGGCAGCTCGAATCCCTCCATGCTGGGCTTGGCGCCCTGGGTGGGTTGTTCGGGGGTGGTGTCCGGATACACGTCAATGACTTTCACGACCCAGTCACTATCGGTGCCCGAAGTCGCCGCAAACAGATCGACTTGCGGTGCACCCATAATGTGTACGGATTTGTCGAGGGTCGTCGTCTGATACACCAGTACGTCCGGACGATCTGACACGAAGCGCTGATCTTGCACCAGCCACGTAGTCCACTGGCCCCGGTCGGCCATGTTGATGGGACGAGGAATGAATGGCACGGGCTTCTGCGGATTGGAGACATACTCGTCGTGCCCGCTGGCCGTCGGAGCCGTGAAGCTCGCCGTAAAGCGATCGTTCAGATAGAGCGGTGTCAGTGTGCCCATCGGCCAGCGCCGTGACTCCTCCCAATGGTTAGCCCCGGTGGCGTACGTTAGAACACGGGGCACGTGTGGGTCCGGCGCCCCTTTCAGATAGTGATCGAAGAAAGGCTTCATGTACTTGACGCGAAACTCATCGGCGGTGTCCCCGGTGAACGTCAGCGCGCCCAGCTCATAGCCGTAGTGATTCACTCCGGAGTGGCGCCAGGGGCCGATGACCAGCGACACCATGTCGTTGTATTTGTCCTTGAGCGCCTTGTAGACGGCGGGGCCGCCGTAGGAATCCTCCTGGTCCCATTGCCCGACCACCAGGATCGTCGGCACGGTGAGGGGTCGGGCGCCCATCCATTTGTCGACCGCCTGGAGCGACCAGAACTCCGTGTAGGCCGGGTTTTGCATCAGCTTCTGGATGAAGGGGTATTGGTCGATACCCCACTTGCGAGCGTAGTCGGCCGTCGATCCCGCCTCGAGGTAGCGCGTGTAGTCGTCACCGGAACCGAAGGCCACCTTGTTGTCTTTTTGAGCCTTGGCCGTGCTCTGCTCGACCACGTAATCCATCGTAGGATTGCGGAACGCGCCGTAGTGGAAGTCGTCGTCGCCGATCCAGGTGTCGACCATCGGGCTCTGGGGTACCGCCGCCTTCACTGCCGGATGCGGGTTGATCTCCGCCATCAGCGTCGTGAAGCCGAGATAACTGCTGCCCACAACACCGACCTTGCCGTTGCTTTCAGGGACGTTTTTGACGAGCCAGTCGATCGTGTCGTAGGCGTCGGTCGATTCATCGATGCCAGTGGAGTTCAGTGGCCCGACAATGGGCCGGGTCATGATGAATTCCCCCTCGGAATTGTGCATGCCGCGGATGTCCTGGTAGACGCGGATGTAGTTGTCTTCGACGAATTCGGCATCCATTGCCGGCAGGATGTCGAGAATGGACTGACTGTTGGTGCGTGCCGTGGACTCCTTGGCGTCATAGGGCGTCCGCGAGAACAGGATCGGGCCGCCGGCCGTGCCTTTTTTCATGACGATCACGGTGTACAGCTTCACACCGTCCCGCATCGGAATCATCACCACGCGCTTGATGAAGTCAGCATCCGGACGCACGCTGTCGTAGCTCGCGACTACATCGGGTGCCATCACGGTTATCTTGGGTTGCGCCGCCGTCGGCGTCGCCGCCTGGGTCTGCGAGACGAACAGCAACAGCGACACGAAAGCTGTCGCGCAACCCAGGGTCAACGGATGTTTCATTTAAGCGTTCCTGCTGGCAAAGACGTTATCCGCGCAGTTCGGCGCACCGGGGGGTCGGTGCAGCGACCGCCGGCGTGGCGGCGAGCCGGCGCAGGACGCGGATAATACGTGATCTGCCGGGGCAGGTCTCGAAAGGGCGACGCTACGCGATGGGTGGTGCGGCAGCGTACCGGCGGCTAGTCTCGCTTCGAATCTTTGCGCGTCCGTAGCGCGAATCGCGACCGCTCCACCGTCTTGACATCAGGTAACACACGGCCGTCCCCAACCGGGTCCCCCAATTGCGTGTGGATCGGAACGACTCCGGCCCATATGGGAAGCGCGTAGTCTTCCTCGTCGTCGGCTGGCGGTCCCATGCGAACTTTCGCCGCCACTTCTTCCAGGGGAAGCGCCAGCACCACGGTCTGCTTCATTTCCAGCTCGTTAGGCCCGCGCACCTCGTCCCAGCGTCCCGGCACGATGTGATCGGTGATGACGCGCAGCGCCTCCATTTTCTCGGCGTGCTCGGCAACCAGGCGCGCACGGCCCAGTACCGTCACCGAGCGATAGTTCATGGAGTGATGGAAGGCCGAGCGCGCGAGCACATAGCCGTCCACTAAAGTAACAGTCAGGCAAACGTCCACCCCCTGCGCCAACGTCTTCAGCATCCGGCTCGCCGCCGAGCCGTGCACGTAGAGGGTCTCGCCCGAGCGCGCGTAGAGGGTGGGTATCACGAACGGCTGGCTGTCTTGAGTAAAGCCTACGTGGCAGAGAAATCCCTCATCCAGGATGGCATGGACCTGCGCCTTGTCGTACACGGCGCGCTTGCTCAAACGACGGACTTTCGTACGTTGCGTCGGGGTGTAGGTGTTCATGGCCGCCATGATAGGTAAACTAGTGGCGGTACACATCGGCCACTTTTTGATAATTCGACTGGACCACTTATGGGTACTGCCGTCGTCATAGACCCCGCCTCGTCCGTACCGTTGACCCGGCAGATCTACGAATTCTGGCGTCTCGGGATTCTCAACGGCCGCTTCTCCGGCGGCGAGCGTGTTCCATCCACACGTGAGCTCGCTACCGCGCTCGATCTTGCGCGCGGCACGATCACCCAGGCCTATGAGCAGTTGATCAGTGAGGGGTATTTTCAGACGACACACGGCTCCGGAACGTTTGTCTGCCGGCAACTGCCCGAGGATCTGTTGAATGTGCCCGCCGCGGCCGGGCGCCGCCTCACGCATGAGGCGTCCGCGCCGCTCTCGACGTTCGGCAAGCGGCTGCAGAAGGACTATCCGCAGCTGAAGGTGCGCCCGGGGTACATCGGCTTCTCTCACTGGGGTCCCGATCTGAACCTGTTTCCTCTGGAATCATGGCAGCGCCTGTATGCAAGAAGTCTGCGCAGCCTCGGATCGGGCGCATTGGGTTACGCGGAATATGCGCGCGGCTATGAGCCCCTGTGCGAGGAGATTGCGAAATACGTCTCGCGATCGCGGGCCGTGAGTTGCTCCGCGGAGCAGATCATTGTGGTGAACGGATCGCAGCAGGGGCTGGATCTGTGTGCTCGCCTGCTGCTCGAGCCGGGGGACGAGGTGGCCGTCGAAAATCCCGGCTACTCGGGCGCGAGCCGCGTCTTCGAGGCCACCGGCGCCCGGTTACGGTCCGTTCCGGTCGACAAAGAAGGTATCGTCTGCGCCCGCCTGGGTGAGGCCGCCAAAGTGGTGTATGTCACCCCGGCGCACCAGTTTCCAACGGGTGTTGCGTTGTCATTGCGGCGGCGGTTGGAATTGATCGCCTGGGCGCGCCAGCAGCCCGCGGTGATCATCGAAGATGACTATGACAGCGAGTATCGCTACAGCGGCGCACCGATGCCGGCATTACAGGGCCTGGCGACCGGGGTGCCGGTCGTTTACTGCGGTACGTTCTCCAAAGTGATGTTTCCCGGGCTGCGCGTCGGATACCTGATCGTACCGCGGCCGATGGTTGCCGCATTCACGCGCGCGAAGTGGTTGTCGGATCGGCACACTCCAGTGCATCAGCAGGCCACTTTGTATCATTTCATGAAGGACGGGTATCTCGAGCGCCACATACGGCGGATGCGGCGAATTTACGAATTACGCCGGACCGCCCTCGTCGAGTCATTGCACCGTCATTTCGGCGACGACGCCACAGTGTTGGGTGAAGCCGCCGGGCTGCATGCGTACGTGCGCTTCAGTGACGCTAACATCGCCACGCGGGCCGCACGAAACAAGGTGGAGCTACGGGATGTCGAGGCTTACTACCTGGGAAAGGCGCCCGCCAACGATTACCTGCTCGGCTTCTCGATGCTGAGCGAGAGCAGCATCAGGGAAGGTATAAAGCGCCTGGCGTCGTAACGCGCTACTCCCTGAAAGGCGCCGCCGCGATCTCTCGCTCAACCGTCTCTGTCCACGCCGACGGCACCTGCTCGCGGCACAAACCTTCCAGCCACGTACCTCTTTGTGATAACGGCTTGCGCTTGCAGTGGTCGGCCGCGAGCGCCGTGAAACGTTTCTTGAATTGCAGCCGCGGGAACGCGGCAATGATCTCTTCAGTTTGTCGCACATCGATGGTCGCCATGTCAGGGCCATCGACGTCGCTGCCGGCGCCGATGGCGACCAACATCGCCTCGGGCCCCTGGCGTCGGGTCAGGGCAAACCTGACATCATGCAGGACTATGGCGTGCCAGACGACGTCGGCATCCTGAGGCGACAATCCGTTCTCGAGCATCAGTTGCTCGGCACGATTGGCCCCGTCGATCTCGAACGACGCGGTCGGGGTTTCGAAGCTCGTTAACAAGCCAAGATCATGGAGTGCCGCCGCGGCGAACGCCTTGTCGGCGTCATAGGGTCGCTTCTGCGCCTGCAATGCCACAGCTCCAAAAAGGAATGTACGCATGCAATGGTTGAATAAATAGTCCGGGCAGTGGGCCCGGGAGAACTGCAGGGCGGTTCGGGCGATGGCCGACTGTGGGAGCTTGATTCCCGCGACTTCCATGGGTGGCGGGGATTGCGCTGGGGTCGATGGCGATGTCAGCGCGAGCGCGATGAACCCGCCCAGCGCGCGCCGGCGCGTGACGAGCTCGACGTTGTGACAGACGTGCGCAGCGCCCATGGACCCCCCGAAATATCTGGCGAGGCCATCGTTTACGATAACTTCCAACTTTCCGCGATCCGATAAGCGCCATTCAGAGGGCAAAAACGGACGTTTGTGCCGCTACCTCACTCCGGGAGTACTTTCCGCACGCGTCCGTACCGCCGCCAGCGCGGCCGGCAGCTCGGTACGCAGAGAATGGCGCACCAACACGCGTGGAATCCAGAACCCCGGCTCGACATGCAACTCGTACTCCACGGTCATGGTATCGGCGGCGCTGTGCTCCTCCTTTTCCAACAGCCAGGTTCCCTTCTCGTCCTTCAGATCCCCGCTGATTCCCTTGAAGTCAATTCGTTGCGGGCGCGTGTAGTCCGCATGCACCACGGTCGTGACCGAGGGCATCAGCCACGAGTATCTTGACTCCTGCTCGATGATCTCCCACGAGCCATCGGCGGCGGTCTTCACCCGACGGCAGTGCTTTACGCCAGGGATGAACGCGGCGGCGTGGTCGCAGTCGGTGAGCACGGCCCATATGACTTCCGGAGTCGCTTTGACTCTGACAGCGGCGTTGACCAGGACACGGGAGCCATCACCTTCGAACGTGACATTCACCACGACTTCCCCGTCCGCCAATTGCCGTTGCACGGTTTGATCGTCGAGCCAGCCGCCCTGGGCCCATGTCGCGATCGGCAGGAGTGTCCCTAATAACGCACCGATCACCCTATACTTCACTACTATTTCACCGTATGACCATGGCGCTCGAGGTGCGTCCGCGATAATGAGTGTGCCGCAAGCGCCGGGGCGGTTCTTGCATTGCCGCGCTCTCATGCTCCCGGTATTGGTGTGAGCCGGTCCGGGACCACGAGATGCTGACCGCCAAGGCCGCAACCGCCGCTATCAGAGTAAACTGTGCAGCTCGGTGAGGGGGCGGCATTCAAACAGAATTCCTTCCGCAAGATCCGTCCCTGACCGAAACGCGGGAACTTGAGTTTCGCGTACAGTACGGCGCGGAAAGTACGGGGCGATTTTCGCAAACCTGTCTGAAGAACTGCAAAGGACGCGGTCTGAGGTTACGATCCGCAACGTTAATGTGATTTGACCAGTCTAAAGAGGGTGCAATGGCAACTAAGCTCGACAAGCAGCTCAAGCGCGAAATTGACGTGGATGGCAAGCCGTACATGCTTGCGATCACGCCCGATGGCCTGAAGCTCACGGAGAAAGGCAAGCGCAAGGGCCAGGAACTCTCCTGGAAGAATCTTCTCGCCGGTCAGGCCGCCCAGGCCACCGTTCTCAGCGCGGCGAGTGAAGAGTCGGCCGAGTCGGCCGAGTCGGCCGACACCGAATAACTGCAAACCCGACGAGGCACAGGCGTCGGCGGAAGCGTTGCAATTCCGCCGACGTTTGTTGCGTGAACTAAAGAATAAGCGACAACTTATGTAATGAGTCGCACGCCCCTGGTTTGAATGTGCTGATCCCCTGGCGACTTCACGAACCCTGAGCCAATCCCTGGCGGGGGGCGTCCAGCGGCTCCTTACGAAATCCCTGCCGCAGCCAGCTGCGGCCCGCTCGAGCCTGCGCGGCCCGGGCCGTTCCACTGTTTACCGCTGGTCCCCCTGCCCGCATCCCTGCTCGATGTCCAAGCTGGCTCCAGGTCCGTCACTGTGCAACGACATGTTAGGAAGCGCTGACCGCACAAACCATCGGACCAAAGACTCTCAGCGGGTGATTCCGATCACAGTTAGAATCGAAGGCACGCACCGCCGCCGGAATCAGCAGATGAGCCAGCCCCCCGTTGATCGTGAGAGCCTCCAGGTCCTGCTCGCCAGGATCCACGAGCGGCTGAATGAGGCCGGCTCGGTGGATGCCGGCTCGCGAGAGATGCTGGGGCAGGTGATGAGTGACATCGAGCGTGCCTTGGCGCAAGGCACGCCACCGAGCGGCGCGATCGCCAGCAGTGGCGCGGCGACTCCCGCAGGCGTCTCGGCAACCGCAGACGCCTCTGCCGCCGGCGCCACGGAGGCCAACACTTCCCGCCTGGAAGCCCTGGCGGTCCGGTTCGAAGCCGACCATCCCTCACTTGCGGCGACGCTACGCCGCCTCGTCGACCTGCTGAGCGAAGTCGGGATCTGACACGCACGTAGTGGCGGACGCAGTCGCGCGCCCAAAAGAAAAAGCCCAACGCCGGGTCACGACGTTGGGCCTTCTCATCCTGTCAGCGCCCTTCAGGCGCTTCGCTCAGTCATCCATCAAAAAGCTGCGCAGCTGCTCGCTGCGGCTCGGATGACGGAGCTTGCGCAACGCCTTCGCCTCGATCTGGCGGATGCGCTCACGGGTTACGTCGAACTGCTTACCGACCTCCTCGAGGGTGTGATCGGTGTTCATGTCGATGCCGAACCGCATGCGCAGGACCTTCGCTTCACGAGGGGTCAGTTGCGCAAGTACCGAGTGAGTGGTCTCGCGCAGAGACTCCATCGTCGCCTGGTCGATGGGCGAGGCCACCGAGGTGTCTTCAATGAAGTCCCCGAGATGCGAATCCTCGTCGTCGCCGATGGGCGTCTCCATCGAGATGGGCTCTTTGGCGATCTTCAGGACCTTGCGCACCTTGTCCTCGGGCATCTCCATGCGCACCGCCAGCTCTTCGGGCGTCGGCTCGCGACCCATCTCCTGCAACATCTGGCGTGAGATGCGATTGAGCTTGTTGATCGTCTCGATCATGTGCACAGGAATACGGATCGTGCGCGCCTGATCGGCGATCGAGCGGGTGATGGCCTGACGGATCCACCACGTCGCGTAGGTGCTGAATTTGTAGCCGCGACGGTACTCGAACTTGTCGACCGCCTTCATGAGGCCGATGTTGCCTTCCTGGATGAGATCCAGGAATTGCAGGCCCCGGTTCGTGTACTTCTTCGCGATGGAGATCACGAGACGCAGGTTCGCCTCGACCATCTCTTTCTTGGCGCGGCGCGCCTTGGCCTCGCCGATCGAGACCTCGCGATTCACTTCCTTCAGGTCGTTGATGGTGAGGTGATAAAGCACCTCGAGGCCTTCGAGCTTCTTCTGCCGCCGCTCGATCTCGTCCTTGAACTTCGCCAGCGGGGCCGAGAACTTCTTGCCACTCTTGACGTGCTTCTGCAGCCACTTCGGGTTCGTCTCGTTCTTCGGGAACGAGGCGATGAAGTCCTTGCGCGGCATGCCGGCATCGCGCACGGCGATGACCATGATCTCCTTCTCGAGCTGGCGGACCTCGGAGATATGCGTGCGCAGGTTCAGAATGAGCGCGTCGAACATGCGCGGCGCCAGCTTGAGCTCCATGAACTCATCGGCCAGCTTCGCGCGCATTTTCAGTGTTTTCGGGTCCTTCGCGCCGGTCTTCTCGATCGCGGACAGAACCGCTACGTAGCCTTTCGCGATTGACGCGAAACGGGCCGCGGCCTCTTCCGGATCCGGACCGGTATCGACGACTTCCTCTTCGCCGTCTGCGCCGTCCTCACCCTCTTCGGTTTCGTCGTCCGACTTTTCCTCGGCCTCGACGAGCTCCATCTTCGTGGGATTCTGGGGCTGGGCGATGACATCGGGGGCGTTCGGGTCGATGAAGCCGACAATGACGTCGACCAGGCGCGCCTGTCCCGCTTTTACAGGCTCATACGCCCTCTGGATGAAGTCGTAGGTGGCCGGGTACATGGCGAGCGCGCGACGCACGGCATCGAGACCTTCCTCGATGCGCTTCGCGATGCGGATTTCGCCCTCACGAGTCAGCAACTCCACCGTGCCCATCTCGCGCATGTACATGCGGACCGGATCGGTAGTGCGGCCCAGCTCGGCATCGAGCGCAGCCAGCGCGGCGGCGGCTTCCTCGATCGCCTCCTCATCGGCAGGCGCCGAGGGCTCGTTCTGCAGCAACGACTCGGTATCCGGTGCCTTCTCGTACACCGGGATGCCCATGTCGTTGATCGTGTTGACGATGTCCTCGATCTGCTCGGGATCGACGATCTCGGAGGGCAGGTGATCGTTCACCTGCGAATAAGTGAGGTAACCCTGCTCCTTACCACGGGCAATCAACAGCTTGAGCTGGGACTGGCGGTCTTCCGGCATTACAGGAACACGACGCTCGATACCTAACTGAGGTTTCTTATCTATTGGAGCAGCACTCTTCGAGCCACCGTTTTTTCCCTCTGCGGCCACCGGGGCGGGTTTCGCTTCCGGCGGACGAGGGGCTTCGGCAGCCTTGATTTCAACGGGCTTTACATGGGGCGCGTCGCTCACACTCTTTTTCGGTGCAGCGACGGGCTTCGTACGGTCTTTGTCGCGAGCCACGGAGGCCACGGCCACGGTCTTCTCAGCAGCCACAGTCTTCACGGGCTTGCCGGCTGGCGCGGACGGACGTTTTTTGGCGGCGGGGGCGGGCTTGTGCTTACGTGTCGTCATGATTAGCGGCGGCGGCGAAGGGCTAGCATTTCCCCTATGTGCTGGCCGGGAAGGGCCAACTCAAGGGGCGCCAAAGCAAAGCGGGCAATTGTATTTGACAAGGGAGCAAACGCCAAATTCAAGTTGGGCGCGAAGTGCTTCATCCGCGCGCCTTTCGAAGTATAAGTTGTTGAAATTCCTTAAGTTCATCGGGTCCGAGACGAGTCCAGCGACTTTTCTCCTCGAGCACCTTCAGTCGCCGCACGGCAACCGTGTCCGCGAGCTTGGCCAGTGCTCCGCGCAATTCATCCGCGGCCAGGGCTGCATCCGCGACCACTTCCTCGCGCTGAAGCAGCTTTTGCAGGGAGTCCCCTCCCGGTTTGTCGGCCCAGCGCTCGATAACCTGAGCCGCGATCTGCTGCGGGTGTTCCCGCAAGTCATCCAGCAATGCACGCAAAAGGTCGATTCCGGCTTCCTCGCACGCATTCAAGCCTGCGCGCTCCTCCACAGTTACCTGCTGCGCGAGGGCTGGAAATCTCACTAGTCGGACCATGGCCTGCCGGACGAGGCTGCCTCGCCCCGCGCTGGTCCGCGTCTGCACGTGCGGCGTTGCCTGTATATGGGGTTCCGCGGACGCTATCCCATCCCCCGCCGGCCTGAAGGGGGGTGGCGGCGTGAGATCCATCAGCTCTTCGAGCCGCTCGCGTGCAATACCCAGCGCAATCGCGATCTGTTTGAGGACGAGCTCCCGGTAGACGCCCTCCGTCAGTCTGGCGAGCAATGGACGTGCCAACTCGGAGAAGCGCGCCCGACCGTCCGCGTGCGACAGGTCGGCCTGCCCCTTGAGCTCGCTGATCAGGTATTCCGACAGCGGCAACGAGGTATTGAGGCGCTGCTCGAACGCCTCGCGTCCTTCTTCACCGACGAGCGAGTCCGGATCCTGCCCTTCGGGAAGAAACAGGAAGCGGATCTCCCGCCCTTCGCGCGCCTCGGGCAGCGCATGCTGAAGCGCGCGCCACGCTGCCGCGCGACCCGCTCTGTCACCGTCGAATGCAAACACGACTTCGCTCACGAGCCGGAAGATGCGCTTGAAGTGTTCCGGGGTCGTCGCCGTGCCGAGCGTGGCCACCGCGTAGGTAATCCCGGACTGGTGCAGGCGTACGGCATCCATATAGCCTTCGACGATGAGCAGGCGCTTGAGGTTGGAACGCGCGCGCCGTGTCTCATACAGTCCATAGAGCTCCCGACCTTTGTGAAAGAGGACCGTTTCGGGCGAGTTGAGATATTTCGGCTCGCCCTGCTCGATGATGCGGCCCCCGAACGCGATGACCCGGCCGCGCACATCCCGGATCGGGAACATGATGCGGTCCCGAAAGCGATCGTAATGGCGTTCGCCATCGCGGATCTGCCCACGCTCGCGCTCGATGATCAAACCCAACTCCGAGAGCGCGCGGCGCTCCGCATCGCCACCCCCGAAGCGTCTCAGCACCTCGTTCCACGAATTCGGGGCATAGCCGATGCCGAAGTGCTCGAGCGTTTCCCCCACGAGTCCGCGCCGCTCCACGTACGCCCGTGCGTGCTCGTCCCGTGCGAGACACTCCGTGTAAAAACCTGCAACTCTGCCCATCAGCTCATATAACGGCTCATCGGCGCGTTTGGTGTTACCCGGCGCGGCCCCGGCTTCATGTGGGACCTCGAGCCCCAATTGTTGGGCAAGCTCCTCGACGGCCTCCGGAAAGGCCATCCGGTCGTGCTCCATCAGAAAACGCAGCACCGTGCCGTGCGCTCCACAGCCGAAGCAGTGATAGAACTGCTTCTCCGGACTCACCCAGAAGGACGGAGTCTTCTCGCCGTGGAACGGGCAGCAGGCCTTGTACTCGCGGCCGGCCTTCTTGAGCGGCACACGCAAGCCAATGACTTCGACGATGTCCGCGCGGGCGATCAACTCGTCGATGAAGCTTTGAGGGATCAATCCCATAGGCCTTTGCGCAACTCTAGCAGCCTGTCCGATTTGACGCCTGGGCGTAGCTACGCGCCCTGTTAGGCGGCTGCGCGCCCCGCGCAAAAACCACGCTTTTTGCCGCCGGAAACGAAGCCGATGTCCGAAAAAACGCGGGGCCGCCTAGGCCGCAGGCGACTTTTTTCCAATTGAATCAGCGGCGCAGAATCAACATCGCCACCAGGCAGGCCAGCAGGAATGCCCCGAAGCCTCCCATCACCATCAGGCGCAGGCGTTTCCTGCGGAACGTGCCGAGCTCGGCGGTCCGGATGGACACCCGCTTCTGTGTCAGCTCCAGGACCCCGGCGGCGGCGAGCGACCCCGCCGCATCGCGCTCATCGTCGGTCAACTCGTCGAGTGAAATCCCGGCGTGACCTGAATCGATCGCGCCACGCCGGCGCAGCTTCGCCAGCAGCCGGCGCTCGCGCTCGAGTTTACGGGTGACCGTGAGGCAGGCGAGTGCGATCGCAATGAGGGCCGCCGCGGAGACAAAACCCCGGCCCGGCAATCAACTGAGCTTCTGTTTGATCCGGGCGCTGACCGCGCCCATGTCGGCCTTGCCCTGGGCTTTCGCTTTCACGATGCCCATGACCTTGCCCATGTCCTTGATCGAGCTGGCGCCCGTGGCGGCCACGGCTTCGGCGATGAGGGCATCGATCTCCGCCTCACTCATCTGCGCAGGCAGATAGACCTGCAGAACGGCGAGCTCCGCCTGCTCTTTGGCCACCAGGTCGGCCCGTCCACCGCTTTCGAACTGGGTGATGGATTCCTTGCGTTGCTTGATCATCTTCTCGAGCACCGCCAACACCTGGCCGTCGTCGAGGGTGATGCGCTCGTCCACTTCGCGCTGCTTGATCGCGGCGAGGACCAGCCGGATCGTGCCAAGCCGCTCTTTTTCCCCGGCACGCATCGCGCCCTTCATATCCTCGGTGATGCGTTCCTTGAGCGTCATAAATAACCTAAATATTCGCGGTCACGCTTAAAAAAGCGCGATCGGCGGTTCGAGTAGATCCGCGCGACTTCCGTCGGAGTCGCGCGCGGCACGTCGGTGTTACCGCGGAGCCCGCATGACGTCACGCGACAGGCGCTTCATGTGGCGCTTGACCGCGGCGGCCTTTTTGCGTTTCCGCTCCTGCGTGGGCTTCTCGTAGAATTCACGCCGGCGCAGCTCGGTGAGAATCCCGGCCTTCTCGCAAGCGCGTTTGAAACGCCGCAAGGCGGCATCAAAATACTCGTTCTCACGAACACGAACGCTCGGCATCTAAACCTCAACTCATTGATGGGAATGAGAATTACACCCACGCCCATAGGGACCCGTAGGGACGGGGGGCGGGGATTCTAAGGCGACATGCGCATTCTGGCAATTGAATCCTCATGCGACGAGAGTGCCGCGGCCATCCTGGACGCCGGCAGGGGTCTGCTCGCCCATGAAATTTTCAGTCAAATCGAGCTTCACAGGGTCTTTGGAGGCGTGGTGCCGGAGCTGGCCTCCCGCGACCACGTCCGCCGACTGCTTCCCCTGGTCCGGAGCGTCATGGCCAAGGCGGAGACCCAGCCGGGTGACCTGGACGGCGTGGCCTATACCGCGGGTCCGGGCCTGATCGGTGCCTTGCTGACCGGGGCATCCCTGGCCCGCAGCCTCGCCTATGCCTGGAAAGTGCCCGCACTTGGCATCCACCACCTGGAAGGTCACCTGCTGGCGCCGCTGCTCGAGCCGGAGCCCCCGCCCTTTCCCCATGTGGCTCTGCTGGTCTCCGGCGGTCACACGATGCTCATTGAGGTGCGCGAGATCGGCCGCTACCGCCTGCTCGGCGAGACCCGGGACGACGCGGCCGGTGAGGCCTTCGACAAGACCGCCAAACTCCTGGGCTTGCCTTATCCGGGTGGTCCCGAGCTCGCCCGTCTCGCCGCCCGGGGCACTCCCGGCACCTTCAACTTTCCACGTCCCATGCTCGATCGCCCGGGTCTCGAGTTCAGCTTTTCGGGCCTCAAAACCGCCGTGGTGCATGCTCTTCGCGGTCGCGAGATGACGGACGCAATGCGGGCGGACGTCGCCGAGGGAGTCCAGCTCTCGATAGTCGAAACGCTCACCGCGAAGGCTTTGCGCGCGCTCGAGGAGACCGGGCTCGACACACTGGTCGTCTCGGGAGGTGTCAGTGCCAACCGCAGTTTGCGCACGCGCCTTGCCGAAGCAGCGCGCCGCCAGGGTGCGCGCGTGTACTATCCGCGGATCGAGTTTTGTACTGACAATGCGGCAATGATTGCGGTTGCCGGTCTCGCCCGGTTGCAGGCCGGCCAACACGACGGCCTCGCCATCCAGGCGCGGGCGCGCTGGCCCCTGGAATCCCTGCAGCCGCTGACGCCCGCGCCCCACAACTCGTAGTCATTCGCGCCGCTGACTTTTTCCGGCGCTACCAGGAGCTCACTTGACTCTGTATTCCGGCGATCGAATTTTTCTGCGCGGCCTCACGGCCGAGTGCGTCATTGGCTTCATCGACTGGGAGCGCCGGGTGAAGCAGACAGTGGTCGTCGATCTCGAGCTGCCCGTAGACTGCCGGCAAGCCGCAGTGAGCGATGATGTCACGGACACGATCGACTATAAGAAGGTGTCGAAACGCGTGCTCGCCTTCATCGAGGCCTCCGAGTTCAAACTGGTCGAGACCCTGGCGCAACGCCTGGCGATGCTCATTCTCGAGGAATTCGCCATTGAGTGGATCCGGCTGTCGATCAACAAGCCGGGCGCTATCCGCAACTCGCGCGATGTTGGAGTCTCCATCGAGCGCAGCCGCGCCGACCTGTCCGCTACCGCCGCCAACAGGGCTTAAATCCTGATGCCAGCGGTCTACGTCGCAGTCGGCAGTAACGTCGAGCCGGAGCGCCATCTCGCTTTGGCAACGCAGTTGCTGCGAGGGGAGTTTCCGGACGTTCGATTTTCCCCTTGGTACCGCAATCGCGCCGTGGGTTTCGAGGGAGCGGATTTCATCAATCTGGTCGCGGGGTTTACCACTCCGCTGCCGATAGAAGCCGTTCTGTCCCGGCTACACGCTATCGAGATCGCCTGTGGCCGCCCGCGCGAGGCACCTCGTTGGGCGCCGCGGTCGATGGATCTGGATGTCCTGCTCTACGGCGACCTGATTCTCGACGAGCCTCGGTTGAAGTTGCCTCGGCCGGACCTGCTGAAGCGCGCTTTCATGTTGGGACCGCTCGCGGCCCTTGCGCCGGAACTCGTGCATCCCACGGAGAAGGTGTCGATAGGCGAGCTATGGCAGCGTTTCGATCGGTCCGCTCATGCGCTCGTCGAAATCGAGCCCTCTACCAACCTACACTCCGGCCCCCATCGATCGCCAGGATCTGTCCCGTGACGTATGGAGCTTCGGCGGCGAAGAACAGCGCGGCGCGTGCCACGTCCGAGGCTGTTCCGGCTCGCTTGAGCGCAGTGCGGTCGATAATTTCCGCCTGCAGCGCCTTGTCGAGGCCATCCTCCGGCCACAGGACCGGCCCGGGCGCGATGGCGTTCACGCGCACGTTCGGTCCCAACTCACGAGCGAGGGACTTCGTCAGCATGATGAGCCCGGCTTTGGCTATGCTGTATACCGGGTGGCGGCGCAGGGGCCGCATGCCGTGAATGTCGGCGAGATTGAGCACCAGTCCCTGGTTGGCATGCAGCGCCGGCGCCACGGCTTGCGACAGAAACAGCGGCGCCTTGAGGTTGGTTCCGATCAGGTCGTCCCAATCGATTTCGCTGATATCGCCGACCGGTGTCGGATAGAACGACGAGGCGTTGTTGACGAGAATGTCGAGTCGACCGAATGCCTGCGCGGCTGCCGTGGCCAGCGCCGGCAGTTTGTCGATCTCGAGAAGGTCGCCGCTGACAACCGCCGCGGAGCCCGGGCGCACATCGTTCAACTCCCGGGCGAGCTCTATCGCATCCTCCGACGAGCTTCGATAGTGGAGCACGGTGTTCGCGCCAGCCGCATGCAGAGTGCGGGCGATAGCCGCGCCCACGCGCCGGGCCGCGCCCGTGATGAATGCGGTCTTTCCCGCGAGGCGCTTGTCCGATTGCACAAGATGAGCGTCGCCGCTTTGAGACTCGAGTTGATCGTTTGGCATAGCTCGCGATTATGACCTCATCTGCGCCGCGCTCAATCCTCCCACCGCTGTCGGCAGATGAGCAACAGCATACTGCAGCTGTCGCTGCCCGGCTGCGCGAGACGGTCGCGGCGGCCGGCGGGTGGTTGTCGTTCGAGCACTTCATGGAGCTGGCTCTCTATGCGCCGGGACTGGGCTACTACAGTGCCGGAAGTGCCAAGATCGGCTCCGGCGGTGACTTCGTCACCGCGCCGGAGATTTCCGACTTGTTCAGTCGCTGTGTCGCGAGCCAGTGCGCGCAGGTGTTGTCGGCCACGGGCGGCGAGATCCTGGAGCTCGGCGCGGGAACGGGTCGTATGGCGCTGGTCGTGCTCGAGTCGCTCGCGGCGGCGGGGGTGCTACCGGACCGGTACTCCATACTCGAAGTGAGCGCCGACCTCGCGGAGCGCCAGCGCGCGCGCCTGAGCTCGTTACCGGCGTCATTGCGCGAGCGGGTGGTTTGGCTCGAGCGGCTTCCCGAGCGCCCGCTTCGCGGGGTCATACTGGCGAACGAAGTGTTGGATGCGTTGCCGTGTCAGCGGTTTGTAGTTGCAGCGGACGGCGCGACCGTGAGTGGCGGGTTGGCCGCGCGCGAGCCGATAGTGCGGGAGTCGGCAGCGCACGAGCCGGCAGCGCAGGAGTCCTCAGCTCGCGGGTCGGCCCTCCATGAGTCAGCAGCTCGTGGGTCAGTCGTCCACGAGTTGGGTGTCTCGCTCAAGGGTGATTCGTTCATCGAGAGCGCCGCGATCCCGGACGCCGCCTTGGCTGGCGCCTTGGAAAGCCTCCTGCGCGAGCTGCCACAGCCGCTGCCGTCGGGCTACACGTCAGAGGTTTGCCTCAAACTCGAGCCCTGGATTGCCGGCGTGGGTGAATGCCTCGAGCGCGGGTTGATCCTCTTGTTCGACTACGGGCTGCCTCGTTCGCACTACTATCATCCGCAACGGGTCAACGGCACGCTGCGCTGTCACTTCAAACATCTGGCCCACGACAATCCCTACATCAATGTCGGCGTGCAGGACATCACCGCCTGGGTCGACTTTACCCGCGTGGCCGAAGCCGGGGTCGCCGCGGGTCTCGACGTAACCGGCTTTTGCACTCAAGCCGCTTTTCTCCTGGCGACCGGGATCGAGAGCCTCGTGGCCGGGGCCGTCGGTGTCGTGGAGGAAACGCGCCTCGCGGGGGAGGCACGGCGGTTGCTCATGCCCGGGGAAATGGGCGAGGCGTTTAAGGCCATCGCGCTCACTCGTGACTACGACGCGGCGCTGCGCGGCTTTGCGCTTCAAGATCTGCGCCACTCGTTGTGACGCACGCGATACCATAACCGGCGCGCGGCTCAGCGTCCCTTTCAGCGAGCCTTCTTCACATATTCAGAGAGCAGCAAGTGGCCGACACAATCAATACCATCACCCTCGGCATCATCGAAGGCATTACCGAATTTCTGCCGATCTCGAGCACCGGGCACCTGCTGGTCGCGGAGCAGTGGCTCGGCGCCCGCTCGGAGCTGTTCAATGTCGCGATCCAGGCGGGCGCCATTCTGGCGATCGTGCTCATTTATTGGCGGCGGCTGGTGGCGCTGTTGACACGTTTCGACCAGCCGGAGAACCGCGACTACCTGTTCAAGCTCACCGCGGCTTTTCTCAT
>DATMQL010000249.1:0-6007 GCA_035566815.1 Steroidobacteraceae bacterium
TCCGCAGCGAACGACGACGTTCCCGGCGCCCAACACTCCGACTCCGACCCCGACGCCGAGAAGCCCTAGGAGCCTGTCTGACCAATGATCGCCGTAGCGAGGGCGACCCAGATCGAGCCGCTTACCACGATCGTTCCCGGCGCATAGCGGGGACTATGTAACGGGAAGGATCGTGGAAAGCGGCCGATCTGGGGCGGCCGCAGTAGGCGAGCATTGGTCAGACAGGCTCCTAGGGCTTCTCGGCGTCGGGGTCGGAGTCGGAGTGTTGGGCGCCGGGAACGTCGTCGTTCGCTGCGGACTCGCTGGCAGCAGCGCTGGCGCGATCGCTCTCAACCGCGCGGTTGATGAGCCCTGTGAGGTGCGCAGCTTTGTCTGCCGTGTCATCGATCAGGAATTCGAGGCGTGGTGCGTGCCGCAAGCGCAGGCGGCGTCCAATCTCACCTCGCAGGAACCCGCCCGCCCGCGTAAGTCCCTCACGCACCTGCTCCGCTGGATTTTTCGAAGCAAAGGGTGTGAAGAACACACGGGCGACGCCCATATCGGCCGCGAGACTCACGGCCGTTATGGTGACATTTCCCACGCGCGGGTCTTTCACCTCGCGCGCGACGAGCTCGGAGAGTACGCGTTGGATCTCCGATTCGATCCGGCGTGTGCGGGCTTCCGCCATCAGTTACGCATCACCTTGGCGATCATTCCAGCGTCCTCGCGATCTCGACTCGGGAGAAGCACTCGATCTGGTCGCCGGCGCGAACATCCTGGTAGTTCTTCACACCAATACCGCACTCCACACCCGCACGAACCTCGCTCACGTCGTCCTTAAAGCGGCGCAGCGATTCGAGCGCACCCTCGAAGATCACGACGTTCTCGCGCAGAACACGGATGGGGTTGTTGCGCTTCACGACGCCTTCCGTAATCAGACAGCCGGCGACGACGCCGAACTTGCTGGAGCGGAATACATCGCGCACCTGCGCCACACCCACGATCGTTTCCTTGATCTCCGGCTGCAACATGCCCGAGAGCCGCGCTTTAACATCGTCGATGGCTTCGTAAATGATGCTGTAGTAGCGCACTTCGACGCCGAAGTCCTTTATCGCTTCGCGAGCGCCCGAATCGGCGCGGACGTTGAAGCCGATGATCAGACCCTTCGATGCCGCGGCGAGCTGCACGTCGGATTCGGTGATGCCACCCAGTCCGCTCGCGATCAGCTTGACCTGCACTTCGTCGGTGGAAAGCTTCAGCAACGATTCGCGCAACGCCTCGGCGCTACCTTGCACATCCGCCTTGATGAGCACCGCGACAATGCCGATTTTGGCCTCGCCCATCTGCGAGAAGACATCTTCGGCCCGCGTCGCACGACTGGCGAGCTTCACATCACGGAACTTACCCTGACGGTACAGGGCAACCTCACGCGCTTTGCGCTCGCTCTCGGCAGCGAGAAACTCATCGCCCGCATTCGGTGGGCTCGACAAGCCCAACACCTGTACCGGCATGGAAGGCGCAGCTTCCTCCACCGGCTTGCCATTCTCATCGAACATGGCGCGAACACGGCCAAATTCAGAACCCGCGATGATGGGATCACCCATATGCAGGGTGCCCTTCTTCACCAGCACGGTAGCAACGGCACCGCGGCCCTTTTCGACGCTCGACTCGATAACGATGCCGGACGCAAGGCCATCGCGGGGAGCACGAAGCTCCAGGACTTCCGCCACCAGCAGGATGGAGTCCAGCAACTGGTCGACGCCCGCACCGGTGCGAGCCGAGACCGGCACGAAGATGTTCTCGCCGCCCCAGTCTTCCGGAATCACGTCGTGTTTCGCGAGCTCCTGGCGCACGCGATCGAGGTCAGCGTCGGGCTTGTCCATCTTGTTGACGGCGACGACGATCGGCACACCCGCCGCGCGAGCATGCTGAATCGCCTCGATGGTTTGCGGCATGACGCCGTCATCCCCAGCGACAACCAACACCACTACGTCCGTGGCCTTCGCACCGCGAGCTCGCATCGCCGTAAAGGCGGCGTGGCCCGGAGTATCGAGGAAGGTGATGCTGCCTTTCGCGGTCTCGACGTGATAAGCGCCGATGTGCTGCGTGATACCTCCCGCTTCACCCGCGGCAACCTTCGTTGTCCGGATGTAGTCGAGCAGCGAGGTCTTGCCGTGGTCGACGTGACCCATGACGGTAACGACGGGCGGACGCGGCTCGGTAGCAACAGCTTCCTCACCCTCGACCTTCACACCCTGCAGATCCTCTTCGATCTGGTTCTCTTTCAGGACCTTAGCCGTATGACCGAGCTCTTCGACCACGAGCACCGCGGTGTCCTGGTCGATCGGCTGGTTGATGGTGGCCATGACGCCCATGTTCATCAAAACCTTGATGACTTCGGTCGCCTTGATGGCCATCTTCTGCGCGAGCTCCGCGACGGTGACGGTCTCACCGACACTGACTTCGCGCACGACGGGAGCCGTAGGCATTTCGAAGCCGTGCTTGCCGCCGTCGGAAGACGACTGCATCGGCCTGCCCTTCATACGGCGCTTTTTCTTGTAGCGCGAGCTTACGTCGCCAGCAACATGCAACTCCTGACGCCCATATCGAGTATTGGCGTCTGGGCTGCCGGGCGCTGCAGCCGGGCGCGCTGGCGGCGCGGAAGCAGGAGCGCGTGTCTGCTGCGCGGCCGGAGCAGGCGCGGCTGCCTGCTGAGGCGGCTGGTGCTGCTGAGGGGCACCCTTACGCTGCGGCGGCGCGGCCGTGGCGGGCTGGTGCGGACGCTCGCGCGTCTGCACGGGCGGAATAATCTGCGGACGTTGGAACGTTGGGTCGAACACAGGTTTGGCAGGCGGCTCGGGCGCACGCTTCGGCGGCTCCGCCGCGGCGCGTTTCGGGGCCTCTGCTTCTGGCGGTCGCTTCAGCGCCTCTTCGCGCTCACGCGCGCGACGCTCTTCCTCTTCACGCGCAGCCTGCTCGGCAGCACGCAGAGCTTCTTCCTGTGCCTTCTTCTTCGCGGCCTCTTCTTCAATACGGCGGCGGGCGTCGGTTTCGATGCGCTCGCGCTCGAGGCGCTCGGCTTCCACACGCTCGTGTTCGCGCTGTACGGCCTCTTCGGCCTCACGACGCTTCGAGTCTATCTCGTCCTGCTGTTGACGAGCCTTTTCCTGCAGCACATCGCGTTTGATGTACGTGCGCTTGGTACGCACCTCGACATTGACTGTGCGGGCACGACCCTGTCCGCTGGAGAGCTTGATCTCCTGCTGCGACTTGCGGCTGAGCGTGATTTTGCTGGGCGCGGCATTGCCGCTCTCACCACTGCCGTGGCTACGGCGCAAGTGGGTCAGGAGCTCGAGTTTGGCATCATCGCTGATGCGATCGTCCGGGCCGGCCACCTTGATGCCCGCCTGATCCAGTTGCACGAGCAACCGATCGACCGGTACCTTCAGAACCTCTGCGAATTGGGAAACGGTTACTTCTGCCATAGGCTAAAACCTCACTCGGGACTTCTCTGTCGGTCGAAAGCGGCCTACGGCCCGCGATGGGCCTGCCCTTTCAACCCGTGGAAAAAAGGCGTGGCTTTTTTCCACTCAGTGACCCGCGTCGAACCACGGTGCCCGTGCCGTCATAATGAGTTTGCCGGCCTCTTCAGCCGTCAAACCTTCGATGTCCGCGAGATCGTCAACTGCCTGGTCGGCAAGATCCTCGCGCGTGCGCACTCCGCGACGCGCCAGGGCCAGCGCCAGATCGGGACTCATACCCTCGAGCAGCAACAGATCGTCGGCGGGCATCGACTGATCGAGCGTCTCCTCGCTCGCGATTGCCTGCGTCAGCAGGACATCACGTGCGCGATTACGCAACTCTTTAACAATGTTCTCATCGAATTCCGCGATTCCGGCCAGCTCGGCCTGCGGCACGTAGGCGATTTCCTCCACGGTGGAGAAACCTTCCTGCGCCAGGATCGTGGCGACGTCCTCGTCCACATCGAGCTGCTTCATGAAGTTCTGCACCAGCTCCTTGGCTTCGGTCTCGCTCTTCGCCTCGGCGTCCGACTCCGTCATCACGTTCAGATCCCAGCCCGTGAGCTGGCTGGCGAGCCGGATGTTCTGGCCGCCACGACCGATCGCCTGCGACAGCTTTTCCTCTGAGACCGCGATGTCCATGCTGTGCGAGTCCTCGTCCACCACAATGGACATGACTTCGGCAGGTGACATGGCGTTGATCACGAACTGCGCTGGATTCTCGTCGTAGGGAATGATGTCCACACGTTCGCCGGCGATCTCGTTCGAGACCGCCTGTACCCGTGAGCCGCGCATACCGACGCAGGCACCGACGGGGTCGACGCGCGGATCGTTGCTGCGTACCGCGATTTTCGCGCGGACGCCCGCATCCCGGGCCGCGCCCAGGATCTGGATGAGGCCCTGACCGACTTCCGGGACCTCGAGCTTGAACAGCTCCATGAGGAACTCGGGCGCCGTGCGGGTCAGGAACAGCTGCGGTCCACGGGGCTCTGAGCGGACTTCCTTCAGGAAGGCCTTGATGCGGTCCTGGGGCTTCACCTGCTCGCGCGGGATCATGTCGGTACGCGGAATGAAACCCTCCGCGTTGCTGCCAAGATCGACGTAGATGCCGTTACGATCGACGCGTTTCACGACACCACTGACGAGGGTGTTGACGCGTTCGCGGTAGGCGTCCACGACCTGTGCGCGCTCGGCCTCGCGCACCTTCTGCACGATGACCTGCTTCGCCTGCTGGGCGGCGATGCGTCCGAAGGCCACCGATTCCATCGGCTCCTCGACGTGACCACCCACCTCCACGTTGGGATTGAGCTCGCGCGCGTCCTCTAAACGCAGCTCCCGCTCGGGGACTTCCAGCTCATTGGAATCGTCCGCGAATACTTTCCAGCGGCGGAAGGTCTCGTAGTCGCCGCTCTTACGATCGATGGCCACGCGCGCGTCCCACTCTTCCCCGTGTTTCTTACGGGTAGCCGACGCCAGCGCCGCCTCCAGCGCTTCGAAAATCACTTCTTTGTCGACACCCTTCTCGTTCGAGACGGCATCGACAACCATCAAAATTTCCTTGTTCATAATAATCGTCTTCTCAACGCGCTAAAGCGCGGGACTTACGGGCATCGCGCCAAAGCGCGCGAAGCCCGGAGATTCAGCGGCGCGCGGACGCGCCGGAAAAGAAAGCTCGCCAAGCGCCCCCTCATTCAAGTGGAGCGAGTCTCGCTTTACCAATCTCCCCGAACGGCACCTCTACCTTTTCTTTATCGACTTCCAACGTAATGCCCGAATCGCTCACCGCTACCAGCGTGCCCGTGTAGCGGCGACGGCCGGCACGCGGGACGCGCAACTCAACCAACACTCGCTCGCCCGTAAAGCGCACGAAATGCGCCGGGACACGCAACACCCGGTCGAAACCAGGTGATGACACCTCGAGCGTATACGCGGTGGGAATAGGATCTTCGACGTCGAGCAGTGCCGCCACCTCGCGACTCGCCCGCTCGCAATCCTCGACTCTGATCCCCTCGGGCCGATCGATGAAGAGGCGCAGTACTGCACTGCTGCGCCCGGGGGCGTACTCGAGTTCAACGAGCTCATAATTGAGCCTCTCGAGCAGAGGCTCAATAAGGACGATGAGCCGCTCTCGCAAGGTCGCCGTCATCGCTTCTTCCCGCCGCCACAAACAAAAATGGGCCGCGAGGCCCAAAAAAATAAAGCCCCTCGGGGGGCTTTCCAGTCAAGCACTTTCGGTCGATCCCCTCTCTGTACGCTCCGCGCGTCGTACTAGTAGGCCTGCCATCGTCCGCCCCCTCGCACCGAGGGGCTCGAGGGGGCGCGCATTCTACCCAAAGTCGCAGGTAAGCGAAACCCGTAATTTACAACGTTGTATTTCGGCCTGACGCGTCGTCCACGGGGAGGTCGACTATACCTGTATAGACAACCGGCTGCTCCGATGGCAGGATACGGGGCAGACAACGTCGAACAGCGAGCTTAATCGTGGCGTTTCCCCCGGCTGCCGCCCG
>DATMQL010000250.1:0-12267 GCA_035566815.1 Steroidobacteraceae bacterium
CCTCGGGGTTGACCTCCAGCCAACACGGAACATGACTTTCGCCGTAATAACCCATGCCCAGGCCGTCGAATGCCAGCCTATCGAGCCCGGCGATGCGCCCTACATCACGCGCGGTAGCCGTTCGAACCTCGAAGGCCGCCATGATCCATTCAGGGAGTTCGGCCGCGGCGTCCGCGCAAGGCAAGCTTCAGGACCGCCGCATCTTCCCGGCCACCAACAGCCTGGTAATAGCCGCGACGCATGCCGACCTGGTCGAAACCGAGCGACAGGTAGAGACGGATTGCCGCGGTGTTCGAGGGCCGCACCTCGAGGAAGGCCTCGCTCATGCCGGCCGCGGCCCCCTTGTCGAGCAGGTAGTCCAGCATGCGCCGGCCAATCCCCTGGCAGCGAAAACCCTCATCGATGCACAGGTTCAGGATGTGAGCCTCACCCGCGCCCACGCTCATGACGCCATACCCGATGAGCCGGTTCGCCGAAGTCACCACGCGACAGGTGTATCCAACTCGCAAACAGTCGCGGAAAATCCCCTCGCTCCAGGGAAACTGGTACGAGCCTCTCTCGAGCGCGACGACGCCCACCACGTCCGTCTCGGTCATGGGGCGGATTACAACGTCAGGAGCGGACTGCAGTAGCTCAGGAGAGGTCGCCATCGGTACCTACGCGATCCGTCAGTTGTCGGAACACGCCGCGTGCAAACTTCAGGTCCTCCCACGCCTTCGCCTTGTCAGCCGGCTGGCGCAGGAGATATGCCGGATGATACGTGACAATGAGCGGGGTATTAAGCTCGCCGAAGTGATGCACCTGGCCCCGTAAGCGACCCAGCGACAGGTCTGTACTGAGCAGGTTTTGCGCCGCTATCCGGCCGACGGCCAGCATGAGTCGGGGTTGCAGAAGCGCGATCTGCCGCATCAGGTAGGGCAGGCAGGCGGCAACTTCCTCCGGCTTGGGGTCCCGGTTACCGGGCGGGCGGCTCTTCAACACATTGGCGATGTAGACGTTCGTCCCCCGATCGAGGCCGATGGCGTGCAGCATTGCGTCCAGTAGGTGACCCGCGCGCCCCACGAACGGCTCGCCCCGGCGGTCTTCTTCGGCGCCGGGTGCTTCACCAATGACCATCCAGTCCACTCGCCTGGGGCCGACGCCCAAGACACCTTGCGTGCGGGTCTGGTGCAGGGCGCACTTGGTGCAGGTCCGAACTTCGGCGCGAAGGTTGTCCCACAGAGCGGCAACATCGCCGGAGACGGGCTCAATGGGCGCTCGCGCGGTTGGCGCAGACACGGGCGCCAGCGCGGTCTGGGCCAACTCCGCCACCTCAGGCTGCGCCATCAACTGCGCGTCCCACACGCCTGCCAAGGCCCCCGGCCGGCGTACCCAGACATCGACGCCCATCGCATCCAGGTACCGGTTGCGCCGTTGCGAGTCCACCGTGGGTTAGCTCGCGCCCGCCGCCGGCGCGCCGCGCGTGGCGCGCCGGATGCGGCGCCCGATCCAAAGCACGGGCGCCGAGAGCGCATAGGTTCCAAACATGGACAACAGCATCGTGGGCGTATCGAGCGCAATGAGGACGAAAAACAGCGGCACCAGCAGGATGTAGACAAACTTGATGCGGCGGTCGAGGTTGAACTGCTTGAAGCTCGGGAAGCTGAAGCTGCTCACCATCAAACCACCCGCAAAGGCGGTCACCAGGAAGGCTCCGATGAGCCCCGTCAGCCCCGGTTCCGGCCACGCGCTGGCGAACCAGATGAAGGCGGCCACGATCGCGGCCGCGGACGGGCTGGGCAGCCCCTCGAAGTACCGCTTGTCGGCACTCGCGGAGCGCGCGTTAAACCGCGCCAGCCGAAGCGCGGCAGCCGCCGCATAGAAAAAACAGGCCAGCCAGCCGAACCGGCCCCAGTAACGGCCGAACTCAGCGATCCGGACGACGCCCCATTGATAGGCAATGATCGCCGGCGCCAGCCCGAAAGCCACCATATCCGCCAGGCTGTCGTATTCCTTGCCGAACGCGCTCTCTGTCTTGGTGAGCCGTGCCAGCCGCCCGTCCAGGGTGTCGCAGATCATTGCGATGAACACGGCCTTTCCGGCGGCCTCGAAATTCTTGTCGATGGCCGCGACAATGCCGTAGAAGCCTGAAAACAGGCATCCGGTGGTCATGAGGTTCGGCAGGAGATAGATGCCCTTGCGGCGCGGCTTGAGGCCTTCCGGGGCGGGCTCGACGGCTTCCTGGTTTTCGGGCTCCACGGTCTTAAAGGCTCTCCACTGTGACGGCGGCGACTACATCTGTGATGGGGGCGGCCACCTTCCGCTGGCGGCATCTTATCAGGCGGCCTGCTGTTAAGATGCGGACCCCTTTTATCCTTAGGCTCAGCACCCGCGATGAGGCTTTCCCAGTACCCGCTCAACACTGTAAAGGAAACCCCCGCCGAGGCCGAGGTCATCAGCCACCAGCTCATGCTGCGGGCCGGCCTCATCCGCCGGCTGTCCACCGGCCTCTACAGCTGGCTGCCGCTGGGCCTGCGGACGCTGCGAAAAGTGGAGCGGATTGTCCGCGAGGAAATGGACCGCTCGGGCGCCTTTGAGCTCGTCATGCCCGTCTTTCAGCCGGCCGAGCTGTGGCAGGAGTCCGGTCGCTGGAAGGAGTACGGCCCCGAGCTCTTGCGCGTCAAGGACCGGCACCAGCGAGACTACGTAGCCGGGCCTACGCACGAGGAAGTCATAACCGACATCGCCCGTAACGCGTTGAAGAGCTACCGCCAGTTACCGGTGAACTTCTATCAGATCCAGACGAAGTTCAGGGACGAGGTGCGACCCCGCTTCGGTGTCATGCGGGCGCGTGAATTCATCATGAAAGATGCGTATTCGTTCCACGCTGACGAAGCCTCTCTTCAGGAAGGCTATCGGACGATGTACGACGCCTACACCCGCATCTTCACCCGAACGGGGCTGGTATTCCGCGCGGTGCGCGCGGATTCGGGCGCGATAGGTGGCGACGTCTCGCAAGAGTTTCATGTCATCGCCGATTCCGGTGAGGACGCCATTGTCTTCTCCGATGGTGATGACTACGCAGCGAATCTCGAGGCGGCCGTCGCCCTGCCCCCCACCGCGCCGCGCCCCGCTCCAAAAGAGGAGCTCAAGAAGGTGTCGACTCCGGGCGCGAAGACGATCGACGACCTGTCACGCTTTCTGAAAATCGAGCCGTCTCGCTGCATAAAGACGCTCATCGTCGAAGGCACCGACGACACGGTTGTGGCGCTGGTGATCCGCGGTGATCACGAGTTGAATGCGGTCAAGGCGCAGAAACTGCCGGGCGTCATCAGCCCACTGAAAATGGCGACTGCCGAAAGCGTCAGGAAAGCTACCGGCACCGAGCCGGGCTACATCGGAGTCATCGGCCTGCGTTGTAAGGTGTATGCCGATCATTCCGCGCTGGCCCTCGCGGACTTCGTGAGCGGCGCGAACGAAAAAGACATGCATTACACCGGCACGAACTGGGAACGGGACGCACCGAGCCCGATCGCCGCGGACATCCGCAATGTGGTTGAAGGTGACCCCAGCCCATCCGGCAAGGGCCACTTGAAAACCACGCGCGGCATCGAAGTCGGCCACATCTTCCAGCTCGGCCAGAAATACAGCACCCCCATGAAAGCAAGCGTGCTGGACGAGGCCGGCAAGGACGTGACGCTCTATATGGGCTGCTACGGCATTGGTGTGACGCGTATCGTTGCCGCGGCCATTGAACAGAATCACGATGAGAAGGGCATCATCTGGCCGGAGCCGATCGCTCCTTACGAGGTGGTGCTCGTACCCCTCAACCAACACAAGTCCCCGCGCGTGCGCGAGGTTGCCGACCGTCTGTATGCCGAGCTCACCGAAGCGGGAATCGAGGTTCTTTACGACGATCGCGATGCTCGTCCGGGCGTCAAGTTCGCCGACGCGGAACTCATCGGCATCCCACACCGCCTCGTCGTCGGCGAGCGTGGCCTGGATGCGGGGAAACTCGAGTATCGCGGCCGACGCGACACGGAGAGCACCGAGTTCCCTGTCGACAATGCCGTCGAATTCATACGTTCGCGCATGGCTCGCTGAGGCCAGTGCCATCGTGAGAGCCGGCGCCCGTCTGGGTGCCGGTGCTCTCCTGAAGGACCGTGGGTTGCCGAGTGCGGTTGCCTGCCTGGCGGCGTTAGCTCTCGTTGGCGTCGCGCACGCCGACCAGCAACAGGACCCCGAGCTCAAGGCTGTCGTGCAACACGCGATCGGCGAAGCCGAGTGCTTCACGGACCATTACGACTCCGCGGTCTGGTACACGCTCATGGAGCCGCGCCTGCGGAAAATCGTCAAGGAAAAGGACGAGCGGCTCGAAATTCTCAAACAGGTTTATTGCGAGACCCACCGGACCGGCCAGGCGCGTCTGCCCCCCGGGCTGGTCATGGGCGTGATCGAAGTTGAGAGCCGCTTCGAGCGCTACGCAGTCTCCTCGGCCGCGGCAGTGGGCCTGATGCAGGTGATGCCGTTCTGGCCGGAGAAGCTCGGCATGCGGCGCTACGAGCTCGTCCGTGTCGCTCCCAACATCCGCATGGGCTGCGCGATCCTGCGGTTCTATCTCCAGTACGAGCACAACGACGTGCGCAAGGCGCTCGCGAGATATAACGGCAGCATCGGCCGGCGGGATTATCCCGACAAGGTCATTTACGCGTGGACGAAGTGGAACGGCGCGGATGACCTGGGATTTCCGGCTTTGCAGACCCGATCGCCGCCGCGCCAGCCGTAACGGGAGCTCAGCGCTCCTATTTCTCCGCCGGCAGCATCTTCACGACACCCTCGCGCCGCGAATCCGCCGCACCCTCGTAGCTCCCGTCGGAATGCCTCACGACGGCGTGGAAGCCGGAGTTCTCGGCACGCCCCGATCTCACCTCGATACCACGCTCCCGCAATCCGGCCAACACTCCCGGCGCCAGCCGGTCGAGCTCACCGAAATAATCATCACCGCGCGCGATGAGATTGGGCAATTCGATCGCCGCCTTGATGGACATTTTCCACGCCAGCAGCGCCACCAGCGCCTTGGCGTTGTAATCGAGTATTGCCGAGCCACCCGGGGATCCCAGGGCCGCCACGAATTGTCCTTCGTGATCCAGGACGATGATGGGCGACATCGACGAGCGCGGCTTCTTCCCGCCCTGCACCCTGTTCACCGCGGCGCGTCCGTTCTCATCCGTGGGCGCCAGCGAGAAATCCGTGAGTTGGTTGTTGAGAACGAAGCCACCGACGGTACGATTCGAACCAAACACCGACTCCACCGTGGTAGTCATCGACACGACATTGCCGGACGCATCGACCACGACGAAGTGGCTGGTACCGGCCGACTCGTGCGTGGCGTCTTTGCCATGCGGTGGAACGACGATGATATTCCCGGGCGGCGGGGCCGGGCCCGCCTTCTCTCCGATGAGCTGCGCCCGCAGGCGCAAATAGGCGGGCTCGAGAAGTCGCTCGACCGGAACCGGCGTGAACGCGGGGTCGTCGACGTAGTGATCGCGATCCGCATACATCAGTCGGCTCGCCTGCGCGAACAGAAACCATGCTTGCGGGTCGGTTGGACCGCGCTCGGCGATATCGGTTTTGTCGAGTATGCCCAGCATCTCGAGCAAGGTCACACCACTCGAAGGCGGTTGCGGCACACACACCATGAACTGCCGGAATGGACCACAGATCGGCTTGGACCAGTTCGAGCGATAGGCGGCCATGTCTTTCAGCGTCATGGTCCCCGGCAAAGGCGGCTTCTCCGTCACCTTCACGATTTCTTCCGCGATGCTGCCCTCGTAGAGCGCGCGCGGACCTTCATCAGCGATTCGCCCGAGTGTTTTGGCGTAGGCCGGATTCTTGAACAGATCACCGGCGTTCAACGGCTCGCCGTTAGGTTTGGAGAAGAGCGCGCGGATCTCGGTCGTCGGCGGGAACGGCGAGCCTTCTCCCAGGTAGGACGCCAGGCGCTCCGGAACCCTGAACCCCTGGGTGGCGGCACGAATTGCCGGTTGAAATAGCTCCTTCCAGGGCCGCATTCCCAACCGGGCATGCGCCGCTGAGAGCATGGCAATCGCTCCGGGTACACCCGTGGAGCGACCACTGCGGACCGCCTCGACGAACGGTAACGGCTTCCCATGCTCATCCAGGAACATGTCAGGTGTAGCACCCGCCGGGGCCGTCTCGCGACCATCGATCGCGGTGACGACACCTGTACTTGCCTCGTAATACATCAGGAAAGCGCCGCCGCCGACACCGGAGCTCTGCGGTTCGACGAGTCCGAGCACGGCCTGAATGGCCACCGCTGCGTCGATCGCCTTGCCGCCCTTCTTGAGTACCTCCAGGCCGGCGTCAACGGCTAGCGGATTCGCCGCGACGACGATGACGGGGCCTTTGGCCGCGTCCGCCTTCGGATGCCGGTGCAGTCCCGGGAGGTGAGGAAGTCCAGCCTGCAACGGCAGCGCAGCAAATAGCAGCAACGCGACCACAACCAGCCGTCCCGGGCGGAGTTTGATGTTGAGCATGGTCAAGACGTGTGGAAACTCGCGGTCACCTGCACTGAATCGGGGGCTACGTCAATAACGTCGACCGAGGTAACTTTCGACGCGGTGGACCCCGTCCAAAGCCAGCTCACAAAAGTCCGCACGGCTTCCTCCTCGCCGCACGCGAGCACTTCCACGCGACCGTCCGCGAGATTTCGCGCGTAGCCACGAATAGCAAGCTCCTGTGCACGGCGCGCGGCGGTGGCCCGATAGAACACCCCCTGCACCCGGCCCGCTACCACGCACTTCTTACAAATCAACCTGAGGGCCTCCCACTTGACTGATGACGCTCGTGAGCGCGCAACGCGCGCTGCCAACCTGAGGGCATCCGCCCCATTGATGACGCTCGTGAGCGCGCAACGCGCGCGCCACGAGCCTGAACCTCGCGACTGAGGGCGTCCACTCGACCCACTCCACAGACGAATAGTAGCCCGACTCCCTCAATATCTGCACGAAGACACTCGATTTGCAGGCTGCTCATTCATGGCCGGGGAGTTCACACTGGGGTCGTTCGTCTCCAGGCAACCATGGAAGGAGTGACGACACTGTGGCAACTTATTTCGAGACCCCGGCGGCGCGGGCCCGGATGGGCACCCTGCCCCGTCTGAGGATCGCAACATGGGAAGGGTTCATGACAGAGATACTGGTCCTCTACTACTCACGCAAAGGCTCGACGGCGGAACTGGCGCGCCAGGTGTGCCGCGGCATCGAAGGCGTGCCGGGTGCGGTTGCGAAGCTGCGCACCGTTCCTCCCGTGACGGCGGAGAGCGAAGGACCCGCGAAGCCCGTGCCGATGAGCGGGCCACCCTACGCCAGCCTGGAGGATCTGCGGCACGCCGACGGGCTGATACTCGGCAGTCCAACGCGCTTCGGCAACATGGCCGCGCCGCTGAAGTACTTCCTGGATTGCACCTCGAGCCTGTGGGTCTCGGGAGCGCTCGCCGGAAAGCCCGCCGGAGTTTTCACCTCCACACAGACGATCCATGGAGGACAGGAGGCCACATTGCTCTCAATGATGTTGCCACTCCTACACCACGGCATGTACCTGGTAGGCCTTCCCTACACCGAGCGAGCGCTGAATGAGACCAGCGGAGGTGGCACCCCCTACGGTGCCTCTCACGTCGCCGGTGCACTCGACGAGCCGTCATTGACGGACCACGAGCGCTCCCTGGCGCAAGCGTTAGGAAGGCGTGTCGCCGCCCTGGCCGTCCGCCTGGAGGAGGCTTAGGAGCCTATCTGACTGACGCTCGCCTACTGCGGCCGCCCCCCGTTGGCCGATTTCCATGATCCTTTCCCTTACATAGTCACGCTATGCGCGGGAAACGATCATGGAAATCGACCGGGTCGCGCAGACTCAACGGGGGTCGCCCTCGCTACGGCGATCGTCAGTCAGATAGGCTCCTAGCACTTCCCGGATGAAAGGCACGGTGAGACGCCGCTGCGCTACGAGAGCGGCCTCATCGAGCGTGTCGAGGAGCTCGTACAACTTGCGCATGTCTCGTGGGTAACGTCGTTGCAACCATCGCGACGTCTCGTCCGGAAGCTCGAAGCCGCGCAGCCGTGCACGCAACTGAAGTGCTGCCTGCTGCTCCGTCTCATCCAGCACACGCAGTTGGAATATGGCACTCGCGGAAAATCGCGAGCCCAGGTCAGGTAGCGCCCAACGCAACAGAGCGGGCGGAGCCTGCGCAGCCGTGACGAGGCGACCCCCACTCTCCTCGATCTCGCGTAGAACGCCGAACAGAGCGCGCTCCCACTCGAGTTGCCCGACAACTTCATCCACGTCGTCGAGACAAAGACATTCGAGTTGCCGCAGGCCGTCGAGCACACCGATTCCGAGGCGCCCGAGGTCTCGAAGCGGCACATACGCGGCACTCATGGTGGTATTAGCCTGCGCGCACACGGCCTGCAGCAGGTGAGTCTTGCCTGCGCCATTCGCGCCGCACAACCAGGTCGTCCCTGCGACGCGCGCGTCCGCCGCCAGCTGCAGGTGCTCGACCGCCTGCCCGTTACGCGCGGGCAGAAAGCTCGCGAATACCGCGCGATCGGGAAGTCGAACACCCAGCGGAAGCTGTTGCATGAGGTGAAGTCGGCAAATCAGGACGGCTGCGCCGGGGGCGACCAGATCCGCCGGGTGAATGTAGCCATGTAGTGGTAGCCGGACAGCACGATCGTCACCAGGGTGAGCAGCGCGAGGGCGTCCAGTATCTCATGGGGCGGGAAACCCTCGGCGGCGCCGAACATCACCCCCATCAGGTACAGAAGCTGCGTGGCGGTATTGATCTTGCTGATGATCGCGGGCCGTCCGTGCAACGGTCCAAACCACACCCGGAACACGAGCGCCCCCAGCCCGATGAGGACGTCCCTTGCCACGGCGGCGGCCGTGATCCACCACGGTACGAGGCCGAGCCAGGCCGCCTCGATGAACACGGTCATCAGCAACAACTTATCCGCGAACGGATCGAGAAACTTCCCCAGTTCCGAGATCCAGTTGAACCGCTTGGCGAGATACCCGTCCAGCCCGTCCGAGACCGCCGCCAGCATGAAGAGGCCGAGCGCGAGCAGAAAGTTTCCGGCTGCCAGCGCCGTCGCCACCGGCCAGACGAGCGCCAGCCGCAGGAGACAGATCAGGTTCGGTATATGCCGCACGGCAAGACACGACGGCCGCTGGCAGCAGCGCCCGACCAAGAGGCAGGAGCTTTCAGGCTCCTAGGAGCCTGAATGCTCCTAAGGATGATATTGGTAGACGAGGCGCGCATTGGATGTGTCGGCACGCACGAGATGCGAGGAGCCGGCCAGCGCCTTATCGAGCGCGTCCGAGCCGCCGCGCGCTGTTATATCGAAGGTCGCCGTGTTGCCACCCGCCCGTGCGATGTTGGCGCCGCGAACACCAGGCACCGACTCCAGGATGCGCTGTACGTTCGCATAGTCCGTCAGGCTTGCCACGCCGTTGACGTCGACCAGTACCTTGGCCTCCGTCTGCGCGAGGGACGCGCCCTGCGGCGGCGCCAACAGGTCTACCGTTCCGTCGATTCCCGATGCCAACTGCCCGCTCCAGCTTTGGCTCGAGAAGTGCGTATAGAGCGTCCACTGGTACTGCCCAATTGGAGCACCGGCGTCTGAACGGCCAACCAGCACTTCATCGCCACCGTAACGTTGCGCCGTCGTGAGCAGAGCGTCGCGTCCCAGCTCTGCGCCATTCGCGTCGACGATGCTGAGGGGAATTACGCTTATGAGAAGCCCCCGCGACGCAGCCGCCGCCTCGAGAGTGGTACGCGCCGCGTCACCTTCAGCGCGACCAGGCGGTGGATAAAGTACGACAAGCGTGAAGGGCCGCTCCGGGTCCCAGACACTGCGGCCGGCGGCGGCGATGGAACGCTCTACCGCCACCCTGTCGAAGAGTACCTGGGTCTCGCCGCGAGGCCCGGGCGCGTACGACTTTACATACTTGGGGGCGTCCTCGATCAGGCTCGCCAGTGCGGGATCATTCGCCGATTCGCGACGACCGGTAGCGCGCACGAGCGCCTGGCGCATCGCTTCCTGCAAGGCTGTTGTGGACTGGCCACTGACGTCGACTTCGTAGACGCGCACGGCCCTTGCCGCCCAGGCCGAAAACGGCAGAATGCCGCACAAAAGCAGCGCCAGGCAGGCCAGGGAACCGCGCGCGCGGTGTTTCGCAGATACAGGCATCTCGAGATGTTTGAATCGCGCGCGCAACGGCGCCGAGCGGTATGTACAATACCACACGCGCCCCCTCAGTACGGCGGACGATCCTCGCGAATGCTATGAAAGAAGGCTCCGGTCTCACCTATCGAGACGCGGGCGTCGACATCGACGCCGGCGACGAGCTTGTTGAGCGCATCAAACCCGTTGTAAAGCGCACGCAACGCCCTGAAGTGCTGGCCGGCATCGGCGGCTTCGGCGCGCTGGTGGAACTGCCCCAGGGTTACAAACAACCAGTGCTGGTCTCCGGCACCGATGGCGTCGGCACCAAGCTGCGCCTGGCGATCGACGCCGGCCGCCACGGAACGATTGGCATCGACCTGGTCGCAATGTGCGCCAACGATGTGGTGGTCCAGGGGGCCGAGCCCCTGTTTTTTTTGGACTACTACGCGACCGGCAAATTGCGTGTCGATGTTGCCGAGTCGGTCATCAGTGGCATCGCCGAAGGCTGCAGCCAGGCGGGCGCCGCGCTGGTGGGCGGCGAGACCGCCGAGATGCCGGGAATCTACTACGGCGACGACTACGATCTCGCCGGTTTCTGCGTCGGCGTGGTCGAGAAGGCTGCCATTATCGATGGCACGAAAGTGCAGGTGGGAGATGCCGTCATCGGCCTTGCCTCTTCCGGCCCGCACTCGAACGGCTATTCGCTCATCCGCAAGCTGGTCGCACTAGGCGAGGCGAACGCCACCACTGAACTGGATGGCCGTTTGCTCTTTGACCGTTTGCTCGCGCCCACCCGCATCTACGTCAAGTCACTGCTGGCACTGATACGCGCGCTGCCCGTGCACGGCCTCGCACACATCACCGGTGGAGGTCTCACAGACAACATTCCACGCGTGTTGCGGGATGGGTTGGAGGTCGCCCTGGAACGCCGCAGTTGGCACCGTGACCCGGTGTTCGACTGGCTTCAGCGCACCGGTCACGTCGACCCGGCCGAGATGTACCGTACCTTCAATTGCGGGATCGGCATGATCGCCATCGTGCCCTCGGCCCAGGCGCAGGCAGCCGTCGCATTCCTCAACACGCACGGCGAAACAGCTCAGATCATCGGTGAAGTCCGCAAAGGCGGACACGGCGTCGTCATCAACGAATGAGCGCCGGCAGTCGCGCGCCGTTGGACCTCGCCATCCTGATCTCCGGCCGCGGGTCCAACATGGTGGCCATCGCACGGGCCTGCCTCACGGGCCAAATCAACGCCCGAGTGCGAGTTGTCATATCGGACCGCCCCGAGGTCGCCGGCCTCGCTGCCGCCCGGGACCTCGGCATCGAGGCGCTCACGGTACCCTGGCCGGGCGCGGGCGATAAAGAGGGTTTCGAACGGACGTTGGGCGAAGCGCTCGACGCGCGGCGACCGCAACTCATTGTGCTCGCGGGTTTCATGCGCATCCTGTCGCCGCGATTTGCCGCTCGCTACGCCGGGAGGATGCTCAACATCCACCCGTCGCTTCTCCCGAAATACACGGGCCTTCATACCCACCGCCGCGCCCTCGAGGCGATGGATCACGAACACGGCGCCAGTGTGCATTTCGTGACCGCCGAACTGGATGGCGGACCGGTCGTTCTGCAGTCGAAAGTGCCGATTTTACCTGGGGACACGGAAGCCACTCTATCAGCCCGAGTTCAGGGCACCGAGCACATCATTTACCCGCAGGTGATCGGGATGGTTGCGGACGGCCGACTCGCGTGGGACGAGGGTCGAGCGCGACTGGACGGCAAAATCCTCGACGCCCCCTCAGTAGAGGAGTATCCAAGTGCCAACGCGCGTCACTAGACACAACCTTGCGCGCGGACTATTCCGGCGCGCACTTCCGTTAATCATGGCGATGTTGGGCTCGACGCTCGGCGTCGCGGTGGCCTCGGCAGATGAGTTGAAGCCCTTCGATGCCTCCTACGACTGGTCCTGGCACAACATGACCGTCGCGGTCTCGACGGTCCACCTGGAGCGCCAGGACGACACGTGGGTCTACCGGGCGAAAAGCGAGCCGCGCGG
>DATMQL010000251.1:0-6269 GCA_035566815.1 Steroidobacteraceae bacterium
AGCCAAGGCCCGTGAGGGTGGTGGCGGCGGCGGTGGTGGCGGCCGCGGTCCGGGCGGTGGCGGCGGTGGACGTCGTTACTGATCTGTTGAAGTAAGTAGTGTCCGGAATCTCGGCGGGGTCACCCCGCCGAGGTTCTTTCCGGTCCCTCTTTTCCTCGCTAGCCCCTCCGGCCAGCGACGCTCTAAAGTGCGTGTCCTTCTTTCTGCGTCGCAAAAGAAAATTCGGCGCCGCAGACAAGACTAAAGACCGCGCTCTCCCTCAACCTGTAGCGCTTCCAGCGGTTTCCCCGACCGGCGACACGCGTGCCCGCGCCGCCGTCACGGCGAATCCGCAGATCAAAGCGTAAGCGACCATCGGCAGCAGAAACGCCGCGTGCAACCCGGCCGAGCCCGTTATGGAATCGGCAATCAGCCCCGTCGCGGGCGGCAATACAGCGCCGCCAACAATCGCCATACACAGCAGCCCCGAAGTGGCCGCGGGCGAGGCTGTGCTGCGCTCCAGGGTCAAGGTGAAGATATTCGGGAACATGATGGAGTTGAAAAGCCCGATCGCCAGGGCGCACCCTGCGGAGACCACGCCCGCCCCCTGGCTCACGGCCAGGCACAACACGGCGGCGACGAATGCGTTGACGCTCAGCAAACGCACGGCGCGAAAGCGCGCCAACAAGGCACTCCCCGCAAATCGCCCCACCATGGCGCCCAGCCAGTAGAGGCTGACCAGTTTTCCAGCCCGCTCCTGTGTCACGGCCAACACGTCCGACTGGTGCAGGAAGTTGATGAGGTTGCTGCCAACCGATACTTCGGCGCCGACATACAGGAAAATGGCGCCCGCGCCGAGCACGGCCCAGCGTGACCGCAGGGCTCCTGTCACCGAGTCCTGTGCCTGTGCGGGCGGGGTCGCGATGGCGAGACGTCGCCGGAAGCTCCAGATGAATAACGCGAGCGCGGCGATGAGCCCGGCGATCAGCAGAAATGAAGTATCGATATTCCGCAGGGACTCTGAGCGCAGCGTCGCGGCGTCCACAGCGCCAGCGATGGCGCCGCTCGAGGAGGCAAACAATCCTCCCCGTAACATCAGGGTCGCCCCCAGGTACGGGCCAATGACAGTTCCGAGGGAATTGAAGGCCTGCGACAACGTCAGGCGCAGATGCGAGCGCTCGGGCGCACCGAGTGCCGCCGCCAGGGGATTCGCGGCCACCTGGAGAACCGTGATACCGCCGGCGATCACGAACAGCGCCACGAGCACGAGCTCATAGTGATCGACCTGGGTAGCCAACGGTACGATCAAACAGCCCGTGATCATTGCCAACAGCGCGCAGATGACCGAGCGGCTGTACCCGAGACGCGCGACGAGTGCGGCGGCAGGTAGCGAGACGACACCGTAAGCCAGAAAGAACGCGAACTGTGTCAGCATGGACTGCGCATACGTCAGGCTAAAGATCGCCCGCACGGAGGGAATGAGAGGATCGATCATCGCCGTGATGAATCCCCAGGCAAAAAACAGAGTCGTGACCGCGGCCAGAGCGGCCGTCAGATCGCGCTTCGTGGATGGCATCGGCTCAACCCTCCTTTAACGCCGCGTTTGTTGTCCTCGCCGGTGAGGCGCAGGGGCTCTACCGGGGCGGCGGCGAAGGATAACAGCGTCCGGGCTGGCAAGCCCGCCGGGCCACGCCAGCGGTTGTCCTGAGCGCGCGGTCTGGCAAGCCGCTTGCAACCCTTCGGGGGTTGGCCCTGAACGCCCTGCCGTGAGAACGGCACGTCGACCGCTGTATCAAGCCCGCCCAGGGCGGCTCAGCCCCGGCTCAGGTCCGCTAAATGCTATGTCACACGGACATCCTGAACCCCAAGCCTAACGTCCAAGGGAACGCCATGCGGAGACTGTCTTTCGGTGTATTGCTGATCGCGCTATCGACGCTGGTGCTCGAGCTGATGCTGACGCGCGTTTTCGACGTCACCCTCACCCCCAACCTGTCCTATTTCGTGGTCTCCCTGGCGGTCTTTTCCTTCGGGCTGGCAGGCATTTACGCCACCCTGCGCCCCATACCGGTCGAGGAAGAGATTCGCGGCCGGCTCGTCGGGTGCAGCGTGGGATTCGCGGGAGCGGTGCTGCTTCTACGCCCCATCATCAACGCTCTGCCGTTGGACTACCTGCGAATCGTCAAGTCACCGGTCACGACCCTTCTCTCCTTCGGCGCGCTGTATCTCACGCTCCTGGTTCCGTTCTTCCTGGCGGGCTACGTCCTCATCGCCATTTTTTCCAAGTACGCCCCGAAAATTCAAAGACTGTACTTCTGGGACCTGCTGGGGGCGGGACTGGGCACGGTGCTGGTCATCCCCTTCATCCTGCAGATTGGCCCGGGAGGTCTGATCATCTGTGCCGCCGCGCTGGGGTTGCTCGCCGCCGCCCTCTTCAGCGAATCGCGGGGCGCCACGCGCGGCTACATCGTAGCGGCCGTTGTCATCGCGGCCATCCCGGTGGTGCGCGGCCAGAACTACATCGATTTCACTTATCACATGGACAAGCGCGGCATCCTCAAGGCCGTCGAATCCGGCCGGGATGAGCTCGTCCGTTGGGATCCGATCTCCAAAATCGATGTGCTCGACGAAACCTTCTCCCCTGCGATTGCCACACCGTGGCACAAGTCGGGAGACCGGAAGGCGATCGAGTACGACGGCGGCAATCAGACCAGTTATTTCTACAAATTCGACGGCAACCTCAAAGCCTTGCGCGAGCTCATGGATCGCGATCGCTCGAAGGTGAATGAGAACTTCTGGCAGATCGGCGTCCTTGCCTCGCACTACCTCAAACGCGACACCGACCACAGCGCGCTCATCATAGGCAGCGCCGGTGGGCAGGAAACAAAGGCCTCGCTCATCTACGGCGCGACATACGTCGACACCGCCGAGCTCGTGTCAACAGTGGTTGACCTCGCAACGGGCTCCTATTCACCTTACATCGGCGACATCTTCCACAACCCGGCCGTCCATCCCCACGCGGCCGAGGGTCGCAGCTTCCTACGCTCCACTGACCGTAAATACGACATCATTCAGATCTACAGCAACCACACGAGCTCAAGCATCGCGCAGGGTAGCGGCGCCCTGTCGCCCGTGTACCTGCAGACTGCAGAAGCCTACGAAGAGTACTTCTCGCACCTGACACCGACCGGCGTGCTCCATATCAACCACTATGGGTTCCCGCGGATGATTACGACCGCGGCGCTCGCGTGGAAGAAGATGGGGCTCAAGGATTTCCGCAGCCATGTCGTGGTGTTTTTCTCTCCGTCGGAGCTGACACTCCCGACACTGCTCATCAAGATGTCGCCCTGGACGGCGCAGGAAATCGCGGAGCTGAGCGCCTATCTCGCGCCACCGGAGATTGACGAGAAAGACCGCCTGGTGCTGATGGAGGATCCTCTCAATCCCAGCAAGAGCTTTCTCTCGAACGATTTCTATTCCGGAAGCTTCCCGTCCGAGCTCGCGGAGCGGATGCCCGTGGACTTCACGCCGCGCACCGATGATGCCCCGTACTTCTCCGAGTTCCGCAAGCACATTCGACCGATACAGGCGGATCAGAAGAACTTCGTGGACCCCGGCACGGCCTACATGTTGAATGCATCACTCATTCACGGCATCCCGATGGACCAGATCCACCTGTGGGTGACCGCCGCCGCGTCGGTTCTGTTCGCCCTGCTGTTCATTCTTCTGCCGCTGAAATTCTCCAAGGTCGGGCGTGAGGAAGGGGCGACCGCCCTGCCCCTGTTGGCCTACTTCTCGTGCCTGGGAGCGGGGTTCATCACACTCGAGCTGGTCTTCATCCAGAAATTCATGCATCTCATCGGCAGCCCGCTCTACACCTACTCCACGGTGATCTTCACCCTGCTGCTGGGCGCGGGCATTGGTAGCGCAGCGTCGGAACGGCTGGGCATCGGCAGCCAGCGTCGCTGGGCCTTTCCATTCGTAGCGATTATTGTGATCGGGCTCGCTCTCATCGCTATTTATCCGCCACTCGCAAAGCTCGCGTTGGCACTGCCGCTTCCCGGCCGAGCCGCTATCGCGGCCGTGATGATCTTCCCGCTGGGCTTCTTCCTCGGTATGCCCTTCCCGCTGGGTATTCTCGCGATCGCGAATCAACCGCGCGGCGCAATCGCCTGGGCGTGGGGCATGAACGGACTGTTCACCGTGATCGGTGGACTGGGCAGCGTGTTCCTGGGCCTGGAGTTGGGATTCAACTTCACAATCGTCATTGCCCTGGCACTGTACGCATGTGCCCTGGCGGTGTACCGCAAGATGCGCGACACCGTCTCACGCGGAGTATTCGTCCCGCTGGACAGCAAAGACCCAATGGTTACGACGCGGTCCTACGATGCTCCCTGGCAGCCGGGGGCAACGGCGAGAAGTAGCCGATCACAAGTGTAAGCAAGCCAACTGCGATAAACGAAACGATCCGCTCGACCGTCCCCACGCGGGAAAGATCGACCGTGAACAGCTTGACGATCGTCACAGCGAGCAGAACGGCACCGGTAACCCACATGCCGCGGGCAGCGCGGCGTGTGGCAATCAGCATGGTCGCCAGGGCCAGAACCGTCCAGAAGATCGAGAACGCCGTCTGGACCAGGGTCGACTCAGTCATGGCGTCGAAGTCGAAGGGCACGCCTGCCCAGTAGTGCAGCGTTCGCAACAGTGCGGCGTTGAGCCACAAGAAGGCCAATGCCGACATCAGCACCGCGGGAGCTGTGACCCTTAGCGCCTCATCCCTGGAAGAAAGTACAGAGCGCAAGTGCCCCCAAAACTGCCACAACACCAGAAGCGCGAGAAGTTCCGCCAGGTCGAGCCCGTTCAGCAACGGCATGTAAGGGAAAGGGTATGGGTCGCCCGTGAGCGTCAGATTTGTACCGATGCTCCAAAATACAACATAGGCTGCGATCCCGCTCCCGGCGAAAGCGATATACGCCGTCCGGTGGGTTTTCAGGGGCCATGACACCCGTTTCACGAGGCGCGGGAGTGCGATGAGCGCGCTCACCGCGACCAACACCAGACCCACAGCCGACCATGACCCGCGGGCGCCTAACCTTTGATCGATGAACCAGTGCAGCTCCCAGGTCAGTAATACAACCAACAGCCATGCCGAAATCGCGTGCAGCCAGCTGGAGAGCGCTTCGTCGGGCTCTCCTTCGTGACGGCGGCATATGACATAGAACGCAGCGAAGGCGAGCGGCCAGGCCAACCACCCGCACTGAGCGGCGGGATGAGCAACCCCGGCAACAGCAGTATCGGCGGCAAAAAGGATCAAGGCCGGCAGCAGCCACAACGCCGGCAGGCGGGCAAGGCCCAGGACGGTACGGCGAGAGAGCTCGCTGCAAGCCAGGGCGGTCGCTGCCACAAACACCAACGCGACGGACCTGCCATAACCATCCGGCACGTACCGATCGATTTCCAGGACCCCGTTGGCTACCCAAGCCGCGACACCAAAGAAAAACAGCAAGGGAGAAGCAAGGTCCTCATAGGACCGCAGTCTTTCTGCGTACTTGCGCAGCACGACAGCGGAGAGTACGGCGGCAACAGCTGCCATCACACGTGCGAGAAACGCAGCAAAAGACGGGGCAGGACCCACAAACAAGTCAACGTCATTCCACAGCAGGACTCCCGCGACAATCTGCAAAATCACACCCAGCAGTCGCGGCAACACACGACCCTGACGAGCACCGATCCAGACCAGTGCCGCGGCCTCGAGCGCCCAAGTGGCCCCGGTTTGCTGGCCGTCCAGACCCAGCGGTATCGCCACGGTAAAGAACACCACGCCCAGCGCCATGAAGGCTTCGACCAGCAAACGTTGCGAGCTGCGTTTCTGGCGGTGAAGCGCCCACGCCACCAGGAAGTAAACAGCGCCGAGGACGACAGCACTCAGAGCCAAAGCCTTGGGTCGGTCGTGCAACATCGCGGACTGATAGCCAAACGCCGCCATGGGCGTGCCAAAGACGAGCGTCCCGTCGACATAACCACGCAGCTGGGGCGGCTGGCGGATAGAGAAAAGGATGGCTATAGCGACGTACAGCGCGAAGAACAGCACTAGAAAAGGCTCGGTGCTGGCAAACAGACTGCTGTTGTAGTGCAGGACTCCCCACGTAGTGCTGATGATGAATGTGAAGGCAAAACCGGCGAAATTGAGGGGGCGCCACGTTTTGTACCAGGCGATGACAAGAATGCTGGCGTTCACTATCGCGTAGTAGCTGAACAGGACGACGTGACTGCCCTGGCCGGTGGAGGCGAGA
>DATMQL010000252.1:0-11554 GCA_035566815.1 Steroidobacteraceae bacterium
TCTGCGGCAGCAGGTGATCCACAACGACATGAATGACATGAACGTCCTTGTCGATCCGGGCAATGAGGATGTCGTCGTCGGCGTCATCGATTTCGGGGACCTTGTCCATACTGCCCTGGTGGCGGATGTCGCCATCCTTGCCGCCGACCAGATCGCCACGGGGCGCCCTCCGCATGACTCGATCATCGACGTTGTGATGGCCTATCATGAAGCCATGCCGCTTCTGCCTTCGGAGCTCGCCATGCTAAACCCGCTCATTGCAGGACGGATACTGACCGACGTATTGATTGCGTCGTGGCACCGACGTCGGAATCCTGCGGGGGCGCACTACAGTGATCTGGATCCGGAGTTCATCCGTGCCCGGGTGAAACTTGCCGAGGAAGTCGTGGTCTCGGAGGTACTGTGACGAGCAGCGAAACCGACAATACTGAGCTCCTCGCTCGCCGAGCCCGGACGCTCGGGCCTACGTACTCCCTTTTCTACGACGAGCCTCTCCACATCGTGCGTGCGGAAGGTGTCTGGATGTACGACGCCGAGGGACGTCGATACCTCGACGCCTACAATAACGTTCCCGTCGTCGGACACTGCCATCCATACGTGGTGGATGCGTTGGCGCGGCAGGCAGGCACGCTGAACACTCACACGCGATATGTGGCCGAGCAGCCGTTGGCACTTGCGGAAAGACTGCTCGCGACATTCCCGAGTGAAATTGGGAATGTTGTCTACACGTGCACCGGTAGCGAGGCGAACGATCTGGCGGTTCGCATCAGCAAGGCGGTTACCGGTGGGACTGGATTCATCGTTACGGACTTCGCTTATCACGGCACGACGGACGTTATTGCCGGGATGTCGCCTGAGGATGGCACGCGTCTAGGGCCGGGGGTTTATGCGGTGCCGGCGCCGCTCGGGCCTGAGGGTGCCGCCAGGTTCGGCTCTTCCGTTCGTGAATGTATTGCAGCGATGCGAGCGGACGGGATCCGACCGGCCGCGCTGTTGGTCGATACGATTTTCTCCAGTGATGGCGTCGTCGCGGATCCGGCGGGGTTTCTCGCGGCCGCGGTCGATGAGATGCACGCTGCGGGCGGGCTCTTCATCGCGGACGAGGTGCAACCAGGTTTCGGGCGCACGGGGAACCACATGTGGGGGTTCCAGCGCCACGGGGTTATTCCGGATCTCGTGACCATGGGTAAACCGATGGGCAACGGGCATCCGGTATCCGCGGTCGCGGCGCGCCCGGCGTTGCTGGCGACTTTCGCGAAGCAGACTCGATACTTCAACACCTTCGGCGGCAACTCGGTGTCCTGCGCGGTGGCACTGGCGGTGCTCGATGTCATCGAGAAAGAGCAACTCGTCGTAAACGCTCATGCCAGCGGCGCCTACCTGCGCGCGGGGATTTCGCGTCTTGCGCCCCGATATCCGTGGATACGGGAGGTGCGCGGCGCCGGCCTGTTTGTTGGCGTTGAGTTGACGTCTCATCCAACCACGCGACTGCCGGCGCGGCAAGAGGCCGCGAGGATTGTGAATGACCTGAGACACCGCGGCGTCCTCATAGGCACCACCGGCCGGGATAGCAATATCCTCAAGATTCGACCGCCCTTGACGATCTCGCCGGGTGAGGTGGATGTGCTGTTGGAAGCGTTGGAAGCTTCGCTGTCCAACGCTTGAGCGCGCGCCTGGAGGCCGGGCCGTTGCTATCCGCCACCGCCTACGCCGAGCCACTGCCAACCGACCCCGTCCGACACGGCTGCGCTGAGCCACTGCCATCCGACGCCGCCCGACACGACTGCGCTGAGCCGCTGCCATCCGCCGCCGCCTCCGGAAACACTTTGCGATAAATCTCGGCGAGCGGTATCAATACGCCCAGGGAGCGAAACTCCGCCACTGCGTCGATGCCGCTCACAACCTCGGGCACCCAATCCTGCGCGCGTCGATGAATCGTGAGTTGCCGCGAGCATTGCGCCGCTATCACATACTCCTCGACAGTCGACGCTCTTCGATAAGCCATCGCTTTTTCGCGTCGATCGATGTCTCGCGTACACGCCGATAGAACCTCGATGACCAGGCGTGGATTCTGAATCCACGCCTCACCCCAACCCGTGCGATCGCACGACACCATCACGTCGGGATAATAGACGAGTTGGTCGGTGTCGATTTTCAGGTTCAGTTCCACTTGTGTGGAGAATATCTCGCAGGAGTTTCCTCGCAACCGCTCGTTGAGGGCAAACACCAACGCCTGCACGATGCGACAGTGGGCGACGCTGGCGCCGCTCATCGCCTGAACGTAACCATTCACGTACTCGTGGCGCGTGGTACTTTTTTCCTCGAACTCGAAATACTCCTCGAGTGTCATGTACGGCAATTCCACGGTGTACATCGCCTCGGGCTCCGCTACACCGATCAGATCCGCTTCCCGCTCCTGGTAGCCTTCGAGCCAGCTCGCGACGATTTGCCGGTCCGCCGACGTAATTCGTCGCAGCGCGTGTTGTATTTCCACTATGGTATCCACAGGTGTGCCCCTCAGGCTTCTTCGGCGTCCGACGGCGGCGCCCCGGAGAAGACGCCCTCGTAGATTTCGGCAAGAGGGACCGATAAGCCGACTGAACGGAACTCCGCCGTGGCCCGCGGGCCGATGACGACGTCTGGCAGCCAGTGTTCGGCACGGCGGTGAATCGTGAGCTCGGGACGTTTTTGTGAGGCAATCACGTACTCATCCAGAGAGGCGACGCGGCGATAATTGGCGGCTTTTTCGCGCCGGTCCAGGTGCTGGGTCGAGGGAGAAAGCACTTCCACGACCAACATGGGATTCGGCACCCACCTCTTATCCCAGGCGCTTCGGTCGCAGGATACGTAGACGTCCGGGTGATAGACGATCTCGTCACTACCCAGTGTCAGGTTCACCGATCCACCGGTGCAGAACGGCTGGCACGGGCCACCACGCAGATGAGAGTCGAGAGCGCGATGGATATTCTGAGTGATCAGACAATGAGCGATGCTCGGGCCGCTCATGTCACGGATGATGCCGTTGATGTACTCGTACATGGTAAAGCTGCGCTCCTGAAAATCCAGGAACTCCTCCCGCGTCATGTATCCCGGAAGAGGCGCCGCATAGGCGGCCTGAGGCTCTTCAACGCGGTCAGCACCAAATACCCGTTCACCGAGCCGCTCGAGCCACGCAATGACTTCTTTACGCTCGGCCTCGGTGAGTCGGCCCAACGCACGGCGAATATCTGCAAATTTATTCATGACGGCATTCCCAGGACACTGTGGAGAACTGTGCACAGTGTAGAGAGGACGCGCCGCAACAACCCAGAGCAAAAGGCTCTGTGTTTGTCTAAAAACTCGCAGTTATTTGTTGTGTTACGACGCTGGAATCAGCGTCCGCTCAGCGCGTCCGGCAGCCCGCCACGGTCCAACGTCGGTTCACCACGCCCGGGACCGCGTCGGACCTACCGCTCGAGCACGCGCCGTTCCACGCCACACTTCTCCACACCACACTCCCCCTACGCCGCCGCAGCCGTCTCCTGCCGCGCGTTGTCTCCGCCCAGGGCCTGGAGAAGGTCATCGAGCATCTTCGCCAACTCACCCGCCATGACCGTGAAGTCAATATCGAACTGCTCGTCCTTGTCGACCTCGCCCCCGTCCGCCGTATCCTTCGTCATTTCAAGGAATTCGACGCGTTTGATCTGGAGTTTCTCGGTCAATACGAATGAGACGCGGCCATTCCACGTCAACCCCATCCGCGTCGGGTATTTGCCGCCGGCGAGATGGCTTTTGATTTCCTTACCGTCGAGCGCGTGGCGAACGTAGCGCACGGTGGCCTTGTTCGGATCGGCGGTCTGCAACTCGAGATCCTGGTCGATGCCGAAGGCCCCAGGCGCATCTCCGTGCGTCAACCATGCGGCCATCGATGTATGAGGAGTGCGCTGCGTCTCCACGAATTGCACGGCGAAACTGCCGAGCAGATCGCGCAAGGCTTCGACCAGCTCTTCAGCTTTGTTGGCGCTGCCGGCATCGACCACAAACCAACCGTTGATCGGGTCGATCCAGGCGCGCGTCATCCGGCGTCGCGACAGTGCCCGAGCGCGCAGCTCCTCGGTGACGCGCATCTTCAGATCGCGCATCTGCCGTCGGCCGACAGGAAAGCCCTGGCTATCCGCCAGCGTTACCGCACGCCTCTCGGCCTCTTGTCGAATGATCGACCCCGGCAGGAGCTTCTGATCCACACCCAGCGCGATCAGGTGCTGCCCATTCACCGTGTGCAGCATGCGGCCCGTGCCGGACGGCGCCACCCAGCCACGACTGACCATCTCCAGCGGGCTGCAGGGCTGCAGCGTGCGCTGGGCGAGCTTTTCTTCGAGCTCCGCGGCGGAAAGTTTCCAGTCCGCCGGCAATCGGTAGAGGGTGAGATTTTTGAACCACATCGAGGGGGGCCCCTGCCGAAAAAGTCGCGAAGTATATCGCCCTGAAGGTGGCGAGGCTCGCGAAATTCCGCAGGGTCAAATTGCGACCCCGCCCACGGACACCAGCCAGCGCCGCGCCGATGGCAGCGGGCGGAGCGCGGGGGCGCCGCACGCGGGTGTTCTAGACGCCCGCGCGTCGCCGGTCAGTCCTTCACACGAGAGGCGCTCCCGCTGATGACCGTGCCGGCATCGGTCTCGATGTACTCAACCTTGCTTCCATCCGGACTGACCCGCATGTCGAAGTGTTGGGAGCCATCTAGCGTCGTGAAAGTGGCGCTGCAATCGCTCTTTACAGAGTAAGTTGCTTGTCCCACCAGCCTGGAGACAACGCCGGCAGCGCTTATCGTAAAGGGATTGGTAATGCCTCCCTTCCCGTCGAAGTACACCGTTCCAACGAATGCAACGGGGCCGACGCCCACCACGGTACCCCCTCCCATGGACATGTAGGTCCCGCGCAAAGTCGCATCACCCCGCGGGCACAGTGCCTCGGAATCGGCCGCCTTCAGATACTCGGCATGCGCTTGCGAAATAAAGCCGACCTGGCCATCAAGCGCCAACGCCGTGAACGCGGCGACGGAAATAATTGCTGCTGGTGCGCCCCAGACAATTGATTTCACCATGATAAGTACCTGTTTTGTTGCGGAGTTGGGCGGCCCTGTAGTCCGGGCCGGGGTAAACCCTAACGAGCAGCCTGTTGCACTGCCGCAGTGGCACCACCGACCTTCGCTCGATGGTATGCGGTGAGTAGCGGTCGATCGATTTGGGTCACCGCCGCCGAAATGGCCGCGCGTACACAGGCTTTGACGCGGAAGACGCTGCCTGCATCTTTCGTGCCGTGCTCGCTGCAGACATTTTCGGCGGCGCTCTGCAGACGCTGATACAACACGGCCGCACCGTCAGTAGTGCTCAGGTTCAGGTCGGCATAATGGACTTCGATGTTGCGACGCGAATCATCGATTGCATTGGCGGCACAGGCCAGTTGGGTGGTAGCGGCCAGCACAGTGGTCAGGATCGTTGGAGTGATGCGGTTCATCGCTGTCTCCAGGTGGGATAATGGGTTCTGTCTTTGCCGGTAGCGCCCCGCTGGGGACGGCGGCCAGGCTCGTTCATCACGTGATCCAGCCTAGTCATGAGCCGCCGTGACTCCATGGACGAGGGCTGATGTGTGGCTGATTTGTTTCTGATCTGCGGCTGAACGGACGTGCGCGCATCAAAAATCAACTTTGATGGCTGGGTGTTGGAACCCGATTCCGGCGATCTGGAGCACGCCGGAACCCGGATCCGGCTTCAGGAGCAGGCGCTACAGGTTCTGCTGGAGCTCATTGCAGCCGGCGGTGGCCTGGTGACGCGTGAACAGCTCGTGGCGAAGCTGTGGCCCAAGGGGGTCGTGGATTTCGACACGGGGCTTAACACCGTGATCCGAAAGCTTCGCGTGGCGTTGGGGGACACCGCGGACACACCACGTTACATCGAAACGCTTCCGCGGAAGGGCTATCGGTTCATTGCCACCCTGGAGGCGCATCCCGAGGTGCCCGTCGCGGCGATACCTGCCGCTACGGGGGAAACGGACTTCCTCTCGCACGGCCTGCGGCGAAGGAGACTTGTCTGGCGAACTCTTCTCGCATTGGCGACCGTGGTCGGCCTGCTGACGCTTCTTGCGACATGGCATCGCCCCCGGGGCGTCGACCCTGTTCGGCCGCAGGAGTCAGTGGTGGTCACGACGCCCACTAGGGGACCGGTCGATGTCCCGACTGTTGTTACACCTCCGTCCCATTCAATTGCCGTGCTGCCTTTCATCAACCTGAGTTCTGACAAGGAACAGGAATACTTCGCCGACGGTCTCGCCGAGGAGCTGCTGGATCTCCTGGCGAAGACCCCCGGGCTGCATGTGATCGCGCGCACCTCCTCCTTCTCCTTCAAGGGCAAGCCGGACGACATCCCCACCATCGGCGCAAAGCTCAAAGTTGCACATATCCTCGAGGGCAGCGTGCGCAAGTCCGGCAACCGCCTGCGGGTTGCGACTCAGCTCGTGCGGGCGGCAGACGGGGAGCACCTTTGGTCGGAGACCTACGACCGTGAGGTGAAGGATGTATTCAAGATGCAGGATGAGATCGCGGCGGCGGTGGTCGCGGCGCTGCAGCTCAAGCTCTCCCCTGGTCAGGGATCCTCGCCCAGCCGCTCCACGAACGTCGACGCCTATTTTCAATACATGCTCGGGCAGCAGTACTACAGCCATTTGGATAACGGTGACGGTCCGCGCTCGATTGCCGCATACCGCCAGGCCATTGCGCTCGATCCTCAGTACGCTGCGGCCTATGCGGGCCTTGCGATCGCAGAGTATGAGTTGGCCAGGGGTGTCGGCGGTGGCGCAGGACTCAAGCGGGCCTCAGCCGCCGCGGAGCATGCGATCGAGCTCGCCCCCGATCAGCCGCTGGGGTATTCCGCCCGCGGGTACCTGCGCGTCAGAATCGCTTGGGATTGGACCGGCGCGCAGGCCGATTTCGCCAAGGCTCTCGCACTGGATCCGAGCGACCCGGTCGTCCTTCGTCGCTACTCGCTACTGCTGGTGTTTCTCGGGCGGCTCCCGGAAGCCATCGCTGTCGCACGACGGGCGACCGATCTCGATCCTTTTTCCGCGCCGGCGTGGTCGAGACTCTGTGAGGCGCTGGAATGGAGCGGAGACCTCTCCGCGGCACAAGAAGCGATCCATCGCTCACTGGCGATCGATCCGACGAATGACTTCTACGTCAGCGAGCTCGCGGAGACTGAGCTCCGCGACCACCAATACGCGGAGGCGTTGGCGGAGCTTCAGAGAATCAGTAGTGATAGCCTGCGTTCATGGCAACTGACGCGCATCGCAATGGCCGAGCATTCGCTGGACCACGCCAAGGAATCCCAGCAGGCCCTGGATGAGGTGATCACCAAGGGAGCTCAGACCTCCGCCTACTGGATCGCCGAAACCTACGCCTGGCGCGGCGAGAAGGAGAAGGCATTGGAGTGGCTCGAGCGCGCCTACCGGCAACGGGATGCCGTCATCACGAGCCTGAAGATAAATCCTCTGCTCGTTTCATTGCGCGGCGAGCCGCGCTACAAGGCGCTACTGAAGAAGATCAAACTGGCGGAGTGAACGCGCGTCACAGGTCGCTCGAAGCGTTTTACGGCACCTCCGGGATCAGGCAGCGGAGTTTGTCGAGGCGCTGGATGTGGTGTCGTAGTGACGCTCGGCCGAGACCCTATCGCAGGACCGGAAGCCCTGTACATTGCGCGACGCAGTGTTGGGTCAGTCGATGGTCTGGGTCATCAACCGCTCGATGGCCGAGAGGTCCGGGCCCTCGTCGCCGATGTCTCCTACCACCCTGCCTGAGGGCAGACGAACCCAGAGTCGCTTGCCATCCTTGCGGATGACCTTGACCACAGTTCCGGTATCGGCCGCTCGATCATGCGCCGGGTCGAACTCATGAACCTCGCCGGTGCACTCGTCGAGTATGAACGACGGCACGTGGTAATAAAACGCCGAAACCAGGTCCTGGGGCGAGAAGTACTGCGAGAAGTATTCATCCGGCTTGCAAGGATGGGTGTGATAGATGCCGACGAGAACGTTGCCTGGCGTACGCAGCTTGTCTGCGTCCATCTCAACGGCGTCGACCATCTTCAGGGTGCGCGGAACCGGCGATCGGACGATCTCCCCCTCATGAACCTCGAGAATGCCGCTATACTCCCAGCGATATCCGTTTGGCGCGTAGAACGCCCAGCGCAACGCACGCAACGCGGCAGCTTGTAACTGCACATCATCGGCGCACGATAGTGACGGCCACAACACCGCCGCGAGCAACAAACCTAAGCGGACTCTCATGGGTGCATCCTTACCGCGCCACATGCGGCTAAACCGTGAAAGCCATCGCCTTTCGCTCAAAGTATTGCATACGTGTGACGTGGATCACCGAAAAACGGCAACCAGCACTGTGTACGATCGGATATCTCGCGGCTCACCCGTCTCGGCGAGCTGACGGGTAACGAATCAGGTGGTGTCGTCGCAAGGTGCAACCCGGTACCACGGGACTTGCAGCGCACCCGCCTTCAGCTCGATGCACACGGTATCTCCCGGGTTGGTGTGCTGATATCGGGCTTCTGCAACACTGACACTTTCGCGACGCGACACGGGCCCCCATGACTCGAGTGTCAGATCCCATGATTTCACGTGCGAGCTCTCGCTCACTTCCTTTGAGAGCACCTTCACTCGATACACTTCCGGAGCTGAGCGGTCCGCGAGCGCGTTGATTTCCAGACCGACAGCATATCCGTAGACACAAGCGAACAGGCCTACCACCAGCACGATCCATCGCTGTTGCCGTAGCCAGGGATCGATTCGAGCCGCGGCTCCCGTCAGCGCCAACCCGCCGGCGCACGCGAGCATCAGCGGACCCTGCCATCCCAACGTGTTGAGGGTGGACACCGTATGCGCCGTCAGAATGAGACCCGGCAGCACTAGCGGCAATATCATGTCAACGCGCTCGTCATTGCGGCTGCCGGCGAAGCAATACAGCGGTTGAAAGCGTGCCACGAGGACGATCGCAACCCAAGGAAGGGCCGCGACTATTGCGAGTAGCCAAACCTCGGGATTCGGAAGCACGAAGCTCGCGCCAAGGAGCACGATCGTCGCTGCGTTGAACCCCACCCCGAGACGCCGTAGGAGCGCTACTTGGCGGCTCCTTTCCTCGGGCGGCAGCTCTGAACGGAATGTCGCCTCAAGCTTGTTCTTCGATTCGAGCGCTTCCGATTTATCGAGGTCGACCAAGTCGTGGAACCAGCGCACAAACGCCTCGTCAGACTTCAACACCATGGGAATCTTGAGCTTGCCGAGCGCGGCGTCTCGCGATACCAATACGAGGATGGGGAAACCCTGGCCGCTGGGAAGCATGCGACGGCCCCGGATTTCGGCGCGTTGCAGGGAGCGTCGGCGGAACGGCTCGACCAGATCAATGCGGTCCGCCATCAGCAAGACTCGAAATTGCAGGCCGTATAACACTCCGTACAACCCCAAGCACAGAAACACCGCAAACAGCGCCATCAAGAAGAATGCCCCCGGGGGACTTGAACTCAGCAGAGGCGCGTAGTCGAAAAAAGCGAGCCCGAACACAGCTCCAAGGGCAACCAAGGCGCCACACGCCAGAATGGCCAACCTCCACCCAAGCGATGCACCGTAGCTTCGTGGGTAGAACGCCGGATCAAACGCCACGAACTCTTCTGCTTCGAACTCGCCTGCTTCGAGCTCTTCTGCCTCGAACTCGTCTGCCTCGTCCTTCACAGATTGTCCTGTATCCGCCCTACCCCCGGATCGAGCTTACCCTGCACGCATTGACGGGACTGGGAGAGCTGTCACAGCAACCATGTCCGAAGCTGTGCAACTACGTGACCGTGGAGACGACAGACGGCTAGCGGTACGCGAGGGACTGGCACCGCGCCGGGCCCGACCGTAGTACCCTTGCCCCCCAGTAACTCGCCAAGGTCTTGCCCTACATGGGATTTCGTTTCGCCGTACTGCTGACCTGCCTCGCTCTCGTAGGTGCCCTGCCGCGTGCCGCGCACGCTGAATGGCACAAGCGCACCGACGCCATCATGGGCACGCGCATTTACGTGGAGCTCTGGGACACCGACGCGACCCATGGCGAGGCGAGCATCGACGCGGTAATGGCTGAGATGCGGCGCATCGACGAACTGATGAGCCACTACAAGCCCGAGAGCCAGCTCTCCAGTATCAACCAGCACGCCGCGGATGCGCCCGTGGTGGTCGACAAAGAGCTGTTCGATCTCATCAAGCTGTCGACCCATTATTCCGAAATCACCGAAGGTGCTTTCGACATCACGTACGCAAGCGTCGGTTATCTCTACAACTATCCGGATCACGTCCGTCCGACCGAGGCCCAGATCAAAGCGGCGCTGCCGGCGGTGAACTGGCGCAACATGAAATTCGATGACGCGCATCACTCCGTGTTCTTCGAGCACAAGGGCATGCGTATCGACCTCGGCGGCATCGGCAAGGGTTACGCCGTCGATCGCGGGATCGACATTCTGCAGAAACGGGGAATCCAACACGCGGTGGTGACCGCCGGTGGCGACAGCCGGATCATCGGCGATCACATGGGTCGCGCGTGGCTCGTCGCGATTCGTCATCCCGACGACCCGAACAAGGTGGTCACCCGCATTCCACTCTCCGACGCGGCGATGTCAACATCGGGCGACTACGAAAGATATTTCGATGAGAACGGCGTGCGCTATCACCACATCATCGATCCGAAGACCGGTCATTCGGCGAGCAAGGTCCGCAGCGCCACGATCATCGGCCCAACCGCCACCCAGACGGACGGGATGTCCAAGACAGCCTTCGTGCTCGGGCCGGAAAAGGCGCTCGAGATCATCAATCGCATGCCCGAGTACGACGCGGTATTCGTCGCACCCGACGGCAAGGTGTTCTACTCGAATGGCCTGCGGCCGCCGGCGCCGCGCCCAGAGGGCGCACCACCTGCCGCCGACGCGAAGTAGCTACTGAGCTGAGCTTCCGTGCCCTGCCTTCAGCAGGGCATCCACTTCAGCCTCAGCGGCGATCCAATCCTCGCGCTCCTTTTCGTGGCCTCCCGTAAACCCGCGCCGCTCAGCGCGCAGGTAGGCGCCCTGAGCGATCATTCCGCGGCGCACGTCCTCGGAAATCTCGATGGTCAGGGAGACGGTGGAAACCTTCGTGGTGGCAGCCTTTTTGGCCCTTGGGGCTCGAGGCTTGTCAGGCGACTTTGTCTTTGTGGGTGACGCAGACTCGGTCTTGGCAGGAACAGTGGGGGTGGGAACGGGGCTGACAGGGGCAGCAGTAGAAGGACGGGGGGAATCGGTGGGACGGCGACTGGCCATCGGCTCCTCCTTTGAGTACCAGCGCTGAGCTTGCCCTCCCAGTGGTCGTCGGCGCAAGCCAAAACGAAAGCGAGACGAGGCTAAACCGGGGCCTTGGGTAGAACACCCGAGTCCGTCCGCGAGGACGTCCGCCACTGTCCGGTGTCCGGCGCCCGGACACATCGCCCTCGCCCGGCCCGGGCGCCGCACGCCGA
>DATMQL010000253.1:0-6287 GCA_035566815.1 Steroidobacteraceae bacterium
GGGCGGATGGAGAACGTGACCGCCGTCCCTTTGACGAGCCCACCCGGTATGGACCCTACCTCGATGACCCGACCCCAGACATCGAGATGGTGGGCGTCGAGCACCTCGGCTTGCAACAGATTGCACTGGCCGATGAAGCCGGCGACAAAACGATTAGCGGGGCGTCGGTAGATATCAGCCGGTGAGCCGATCTGCTGTACGGCGCCGTCCGCCATCACCACGATCGAATCGGCCAGGGTCATGGCCTCACGTTGGTCGTGGGTGACCAGGATGGTCGTGAGATTGAGTTTCTGCTGTAGCAGGCGCAGCTCGATCTGCATGTGATCACGCAGCTTCGCATCCAGCGCCGACAGGGGCTCATCGAGCAGAAACAACATCGGCTCCTGGGCCAGGGCGCGTGCGATCGCGACCCGTTGCCGCTGGCCGCCCGACAGCTGATCGACCCGGCGGGCGCCACAGTCGGCCAGCTTGATGAGCTCGAGCAGCTCGCGCACCCGCCGCTGCCGTTCCTGTCGCGCCACATTCCGCAGCCGCAGGCTGTAGGCGATATTGTCCTCGACTGTGAGGAAAGGAAACAGCGCAAGTGCCTGAAATACCATTGCAAAGTTGCGTTCGTGGGCGGGCATCGCGGTGAGGTCCATGCCATTGAGCAGCAGCCTGCCGGCGCTCGGTGTCTCCAACCCGGCGATCATGCGCAGCAGTGTCGTCTTGCCGCAGCCAGAGGGCCCGAGGAAACACACGAACTGCCCCGCGGGGACCTGAAGAGACACGTCATCGACCACAACATGAGTCCCGTAGGACTTCCGCAATCCCTGCAACTCCAGCCCGGAAGGTGTCATCGGGAAACCTTCAGCTCGTCACCATGCGCGTGAACTGCTGCTCCATGTAGTCCTCGAGCGTGAACCGCGCCTGGGTCGCGGCGGGAATCGACGGTATAGAGGGGGAGACGGTGGCGAACTCCTTGTCCGTCAAACGCAGCTTGGAACGCTCCAGCACCGGGGCTGAGCCGACATAACGGGCAATCATCTCCTGTGCCTCGGGTGCGCTGCAGAAGTTGATGAACTCCTCAGCTTCCGCCCCCTTCGTCGAGGCGCTCGGCTGGCACCAGAAGTTGGTCGCCTCCACCGCGCCCTCTTTCGGAAATATAGAGCGCACCGGCGTGCCATTGCGCGCCATGATCATCGCCGTATCATGCATGTAAGTGCCGCCGGCAACCTCTTCGTTCGTGAGGGCGGTTTGCATGGTTCCCTCGTCCTGCCACCACAGTTTCACGTTGCCCTTGATCTCAGCGATCCTGCGGATCACGGCATCGATGCCTTCCTTATGCATCAACGCATCGGTGCCACCGAAAAACAGCCTGGCGGCAATCTCGAAGATCGGCGACTGACTGCCCGTCATGACACCCCAGCTATCGGGGTGCTTTCCCCACAACACGCTCCAGCTGTCGGGGAGCGCCTGCAACTCGGCAGGGTTGACGACCATCGTCATGTACCACGACATCGCACCAATGCTGTCGATTCCCGTCGGCGTGTTACCTACGAACTGCGCCCGCAGGCGCGTGGCGTCGGGGATCCTCGCGGGATCCAGGTGCCGCCAGAGGGATTGCGCCCGGCCGCGCAATACGTCAATCGCAGCCGAGCAGCACACGTCCATGGGCGGCTTGCCCGCCTTGTTGGCGGCGGCGAGCTGAAACAGGAACTGCGCTCCCTCACTCTGCTCGATCGACTGTACGGCAATGCCCGTCGACTTGGTGAAAGCTGGATAGATGTGCTCGACGAACATGCGCTCGAAGTAGCCTCCGAATGTGGAGACTCGTAGCCGTCGCTCCCCTGCTATGACAATCGACGGGCTTTGTAGCGCGGTCAGGGCCAGGGCGGCCGCGCCGCCCAATACCTTTCGGCGTGTCAGGGGCGGCGCCCCGGCGAGTGTGCGGTCTTCCATTCGAGCTCCAAGGCGGGCGAGACCCCAATATTCCCCATGGGCGCAGGGCAAACGATCGCTAGGCACACAACGATACTTGCGGTTCCACGCAAGTATCGGCCACTGTCGGCGACGGCAGCCGGTCCAGGTTGTCGACGAAATCGAGCAGGGCGAGCACGAGCGGCGCCGAGGTGGCATGCCGGGTGATGAGCTCGATGTGAGTCGAGATGGAGAAGTGCTCGGGCAGGATGGGTTTGCAGTTGCGCAACCGCCAGACCGAGCGCACGTAGTGATCCGGCAGCATCGCCAGAAAACAGCCCGAGCTCACCAGGGTCGCCATGGCCTCCACACTGTCCACCGAGGCGGTCCGGGTGAGCACGCGGGTGGGCCCGGCGCGATCGGGCTCCTCCAGGAACTGGTAGCCGGCGTAGTCGTGTTTGGCGACTTCCTCGAGCGTGATCGAACTGAGATCCTCGTGAAAGAGCGGATGCTCCTCGGAGCAGTACAGGTTGAGCTGCTCCCGGTAGAGGAGCTTGTAATCGAGTTGGTTGATGTGGCGGCGGCCGATGACCTCGCCGGCGCCTATCGCCGCGACAGGCCCGATGACGATGCCGGCATCGAGGGCGCCATCGATGACCGACTGCTCGATGGTATTGGTGGTCTTGGTCTCGATGTTGAATTCGACGTTCGGGTGCTTGCGCTTGTAGCCCTGCAAGATCCGCGGCAACGGCAGGTTGGGATCCGTGATGAGCGTGTCGATCACCCCGACACTGAGCGTGCCCGTGAGGCCGGAATGGATGTGCCGCATGCTGCTCTCGAAGCGCTTCAGATCGGCGAGCAGTTGCAGACTGGCACCGTAGACGTGACGTCCCTCGTCCGTGAGCTCGAAACCGACCCTGCCACGACGACACAGGCGCACCCCCAGCCGGATCTCCAGGTCCTTGATATAGCGGCTTATCGAGGGGAGCCCCATTTGCAGCTCGGACTCCGCGGCGGCAAATCCGCCGCAGCGCGTGACCGTGCAGAACACGCGCAGACGCCGGATATCGCCGTCACTCACCTTAACGGCGAAGCGGCGCGGGTTGAGTCTCATAGTTTCCCCTCCCGACAAGCATGCTTGGACAACTCGTCATTCTCAGCCTGGCGTCCGGCCTGCCATCTTTGCACCCACGGATGGGCCGTGCCTCGCTTTGGAGCAACGATGCAAGGATCACGCCATGGCGGCGTGACATTCACTTGTCAGGCGGCGCAAGTGGGTACGACGTCCGTCGGATGAGGCCTGGAATTCTCCGGCCGAGGAAACATGGGGTGAGACTCGAATGACCCAGAAGATGAACGCGAAACGTCCGCTGATCGTGGGCAGGCCGGCCCTGATCATGGTGGATTTCCAGCGTGGCGGCGATTACGTCCCTGGCAAAGAGAACGGCATACCGATCACCGGCGGATGGCAGGAGCGACGCCGAATCGCACGCAGCCTGGTGACCGCAGCACGGGAAAACGGCATCCCCGTGATTTTCATCCAGGAGGTCCACAGGCCGGACCTGGTGGACTTTGGTCGTGAACTGGATGGCACCGAAGATGTGCATTGTCTCGAAGGGTTGCACTCAACTGAGATCGACGCGGAAGCAGTCGACTATCGACCGGGTGACTATTTCGTTCCCAAGCGGCGCTACTCGGCGTTCTACGGCACGGATCTCGAGATCCTGCTCAAGGGCCTCAAGGTCCAGACGCTCATCCTCACCGGGGGGCTGACGGACGTATGCGTCCACTACACGTTCGTGGACGGCCACCAGGGCGATTACCACTGCCGGGTCGTCGAGGACTGCGTGGGTGGATCCAGTATCGAAGCCCACAACGCGTCGCTACGCGCGATGGAATATCTGCAGAGCGGCGCCGTTCGACAGAGTGGTGAAATTCTCACGGCATTTGCCGCTGCCAAGGCTGCTGCCTGATGAGTTTGCGGATCGCGGAGCGTTGGTTCGAGTATGAGCGACTCCCAGACGGTGTCACGCGTATCTGGGAGCCGCACGTTATCCGGGTCATGCAATGTAACATCTGGCATGTCCAGGGACGCGATCGCGACCTGCTCATCGACACCGGGATGGGCATCGCAAGCCTGCACGACGCGGCTCAACACCTGTTCGACAAGGCGCTCACCGCGGTCGCCACACACTCCCATCTCGATCACGTCGGGTCGTTGCATGAGTTCGACGATCGCATCGCGCACCGGCAGGAAGCCGAAACGCTGACGAGAGCATCGGACAACTTCAGCATGCTCCGCGACGAGCATCCGGTGGAAATGATCACCTCGCTCGAGCGAGCGGGCTACGAAATCGGGCCCTGCTTCGTGACCGCCCTGCCCCACGCGAACTTCAATCTCTCGCAATTCAACTGCCCGGCCGCCCCCGCCACGCGACTCGTGGACGAAGGCGACGTGCTCGACCTGGGAGATCGAGTGTTCGAAGTGCTCCACCTGCCGGGTCATTCCCCGGGCAGCATCGGCTTGTGGGAAGCCGCGACCGCAACGTTGTTTTCTGGCGACGCGGTCTACGACGGGCCGCTGTTGGATGAGATTCCGGGCAGCGACATTCCGGCCTATCTGCGCACCATGCGGCGGCTGGAGCAACTGCCGGCGCGCGTGGTTCACGGCGGTCACGACCCTAGTTTCGACGGCGCGCGCCTAAGACAGTTGGCGCGCCGTTATCTGGAACTACGTAGTTAGCGCAAACGGCCATGGCCGACACCACGGGCCAGCCGGTCTCTCAGGCCGCTAGCCAGCCGCCATCCACGACCAGGTTGGTTCCGGTGATGAACGTGGCCCGATCACTGGCCAGGAACACGGCCGCGTTGGCAATGTCCTCGGGCCGGCCCAATCGCGGCCAGGGAGTGCGCCGGCGGGCGTTATCCAGCAGCGCCGGATCCATTGGCAGGCCGGGCTTGCCGGTGATGACTTTTCCCGGCGAGATGCAGTTGCAGACGATGAGCTGCTTCGCGTAGTCGACGGCGATCTGCTTCGTGATGTAGATGGCGCCCGCCTTGCTCACACCGTACGCCGTGTCCCGGGGCGAGTTCACGATGCCTTGCTGCGACCCGAGGTTGATTACGCGGCCCCTGACCTCGTGCAGCGGCTCCTGGGTAATCATTTGTTGAACGGCACGCTTACAACCGTAGAACATCCCGGTCATGTTGACCGCCATCACCCGCTCCCAATCCGCCTCGCTGGACTCGAGCAGGCCGGTGCCTGAAAAGATGGCGGCGTTGTTGATCATGATATCGAGCCGGCCGTACCGTTCCACTGCCGTGCTGATCATCTGATCCACGTCTTCCCAACGCCGGACGTCGGCTGGCGAGAAGCACGCGTTTCCGCCCGCGCGGGTGATGCATTCGACAGTGGGCTCGCCGCCTTCGAGAGGCTCCGCTCTGACATCGGCGACCACCACGTTGGCTCCCTCGGCCGCGAAGCTCATGGCGATGGCGCGGCCTATTCCGGAGCTGGCGCCGGTGACGACGGCCGTTTTTCCGCTCAGCAGGTTGGACATGTGCGGACCTTCAGTACTCATGATCAGACCAGGGGGCCGGCGCGTTGCGCGATCAGCCCGTACTCCTCCGGCCTGCGATAACGGGCGAAATCGAAGTTCACCCGCCGGCAGGTGGCAATCAAATCGAGATCGGCACGATGCACGATGACGTCGTCGTCGTTCGACACGGAGAGCGCGGCCATCTCACCGGTTGGAGCGATGATGCAGGAGCCGCCGATGAGCGCCTGGCCGTCTTCCAATCCGGCCTTGGCGGCTGCGGCCACCCAGAGTGTGTTCTGGTAGGCGCCGGCCTGCATGGGCAGATGATTGTGAAACATGCGCAGATGTGCCAGCGCCGGCGCCTCGTCCAGTACCACGGGAGTGTTGTATCCCAGCACGACGACCTGTGCACCGTTCAGACACAGCATCCGATAGGTTTCCGGCCAGCGGCGGTCGTTGCAGAGACTGAGGCCGATCCGGACACCCCGGTAGGGAAACACCGGGAATCCCAGGTCCCCCGGCTCGAAATAACGGCGCTCCAGGTGGGTCGTGACACCCGCCTCCGCGTCCGCGGAGCCGGGAATATGCATCTTGCGATAGCGGCCGATCAACGCGCCATCCGGTCCGACCAGGGCCATGCTGTTGAAGCGCCGCCGGCGGCCGCCCTCCTCGCTGAGCTCGGCGTAGCCGAGGGCAAACCCTATACCCAGCCGGCGGGCAGCGTGGAACAGCGGTTGTGTCAGCGGCCCCGGCAGTTGCGTCTCGTAAAACGCATCGATCTCCCGGGGGTCTTCGAGTGCCCAGCGCGGGAAGAACGTGGTCAATGCCATTTCCGGAAACACGGCGAGC
>DATMQL010000254.1:0-17357 GCA_035566815.1 Steroidobacteraceae bacterium
GGCGACCACCTCGGCGATGGTCTCGATCGTCTCATCCGGGGGTTGCCACAGCGGCCAGGTCGTTCTCGTCGTCATAATCGCGCTTCCCGTCCTGCTTTCATTAGCGACTCTCCCTTACATGAGCCCCTGAAGCGCTCCTGAGTTCCGGAAAAAACTGTCGCTCTACAGCGACGAGACCCCCGAAAGTGGTTGGGAATGTCGGTTGCGGGAGCTGTCCCTTCGAAGCAACGGCGGGGATCGGTACCGCTCGTCGGACGATGTTCCCGCGTCCCGGGTCTCTTGAGGTCTGCGCGCGATCGGCGCAGATTCCTGCTCAGCGCAAAGAAAAAGCCGAATGGCACAACGAGCACAGCAATTTGGATAGTGCGTTTGAATATGCGCGTGGCCCTGAGCGCTCGCCGGCGGTTCCGGACGATGTGCATTGGGAAGAAGCGTTGCGGAAATCAGAGGCGGTGTTGCGCGCCGTCACCGAGAACACACCCGACTGGCTCTTTCTCCTCGACGAGAGCCTGAACGTCCGGTTCATGAACCGACCCTTCGGTCCGAACCGGCCTGAGACCGTCCTGGGTCACTGCTTCCTCGACTTCATCCCCCAGGATCTGCGTCCCGGCATGGAGGAGGTTTATTGGAAAGCGCTGGCCTCCGGCGCGCCCGCCAGGCTCGAGCTGCGTAAACCGGGTCCGGACGGCTCGCCCGGCAACTTCGAGCACCGGATCATGCCGGTTGTCGAGGGCGGCGCGGTTCGCTCTCTCACGGTCGCTGTCACCGACGTCACCGAGCGTAAGCGTGTCGAGAGCGAGTTACGGACACAGGTCCGCATTCTCGAAACGATGCGGGAGGGCGTCGTCCTCGTCGATCCCAACAGCCACGCCATCCGGCTCACGAATCCGACTTTCGACCGGATGTTCGGTTACGCCACCACCGAGCTCCTGGGACGCTCGATCGAGCCGCTTTTCAGCATGCTCACCGTGCAACGCCGGCGCCTGGCGCGTGCTCTGCGCGACGGCTCCAGGACGGGCGAAACCGTTCCGGTGGAATTCGAGTGCGCACGCAAGGACGGTACACGTTTCGTGGCCGCCTGCGTTGTAACTCCTCTGAAGATGAATGGAACGGAGCACTGGCTCGCCGTGCTGAACGACGTCACCGAGCGCAAGCAGCTGGAGCGCGCGATTATCGAGATCGCGAATCGCGAGCAGCAGCGTATCGGGAGCGATCTTCACGACGGTCTTGGACAGGAGCTGACAGGCATTGCGTTGATGTTGAAAGGTGTGGTGTCACAACTGCGCAAGGAGGGCTCGGCAGCCTGTGGCGACGTGGAAGAAGTGATCGGCCTGGTGAACAACGCGATCGAGAGCACACGCACACTGGCGCGTGGCCTGTCTCCCGTAGGCAGCGGACGCGGTGACCTGGGAGGCGCGATACAAACATTGGGCGCCCGCGTCGGTGAGCGTTTCGGAGTGCATGTCGTTTCCCAACTGGATTTCGCCGAGCCGTTGCGTTTGAGCGAAACTGCGGCCGCGCACGTGTATAGAATCGTGCAGGAAGCACTGACCAATGTGGTTCGGCACAGCGACGCCCGGGAGGTCATGATCCGCCTCAAGACTTCGGACAGCGAATTGCATCTGCAAGTGGACGACGACGGCAAAGGCTTTGCGCAAGCGCCGACGGATCGGGCTGACGGGCTCGGCCTGAAGATCATGCGATACCGCGCGCAGATGTTAGGCGGCGACCTCGTCATTGAATCGACCCGGAATGGCGGCACCTCGGTGCGTTGCTCGTGTCCGCTCGATTTTACGGTGGAGGTTGATCGGAGTGACGACACCGGATGAAAATCTCTCGGGGCCAGCGACGCGTTTTGATCGTCGATGATCATCCGATTGTGCGGCAGGGGCTGCGGCGCATGATCGAGACGGAAGCCGACCTCGTTGTTTGCGGAGAAGTGCAGACCGAGCGGGAGGCGCGTGCCGCTATTCGGGCTATGGTCCCTGACGTGGTGATCGTGGACATCTCTCTCACGCAAGGGGATGGTCTCGAGCTCGTCCGTGATGTCCATGCGCAGCAGCCAGAGCTGCCCATGCTCGTCCTCTCCATGCACGACGAGCTGATTTACGGCGAACGCCTCCTCGCCGCGGGGGCGAGCGGATACATCATGAAGCAGGCGGCGTCAGACCAATTGCTGGTCGCCTTGCGCCGCGTTCTGAACGGTGGCGTGTACCTCTCCGAATCGCTAGCCGGGACCCTGGGCAACCCTCGCGTGGACGGGGTGAACGGCATTGGCAGCGACCCCATCGAGCGGCTCAGCAACCGGGAACTACAGGTGCTCAGCCTCATCGGCCGTGGCCAGTCCTCCCGGGAGGCCGCCGAGGGCCTGGGATTGTCCGTCAAGACAGTCGAAACCCATCGCCAAAGCTTGAAACGCAAGCTCAATCTGGCCACCAATGCCCAGCTGCTCCAATACGCCATCAATTGGTACGGGAACCAAAGTACGCCCCCCGCCGCCGCCTCTTAAACCCTTCGGGCGGTTCCGCTCTCCAAAGCTGTAGATGACGCAGATTGAGCCTGAAGACACCCGGGTCGATTGGGAAGGGGCGCTCGTGCAGCGCGCCGGCGCGGGTGACGTTCGGGCATTCGAAAGGCTCTACCGCGAGCACGTGGGCCGGGTCTATGGCCTCTGCCTGCGGATGACCCGGGATCCGGCCATGGCCGAGGACTGTACCCAGGAGGCGTTCATCAACGCCTGGAAGGCGCTGGCGCGGTTCGAGACGCGCAGCTCGCTGGCAACCTGGCTACACCGGATTGCGGTAAATGTTGCGCTGGCGAAGCGGCGCAAGGCGAGTGTCGTACTGGAATCCACCTCGGACGATGACGGTGAGGTAATTGAAAGTGACTGGACGCTGGAAACGCCCTTGGAAGTGAACGAGATCGAGGCGGCTATCGAGAGGTTGCCGGAAGGCGCGCGGGATGTACTCGTCCTGCACGCTATCTACGGCTATTCGCATCTCGAGACGGCGGAGATGCTCGGTGTCGCGGAAGGTACCTGCAAAGCGCAGTTGCATCGTGCGCGCAGCCTGTTGAGAGACAAGTTGGGTGTGGAGGTTCGCTGACATGAATAATGCGAACGACAATGGTGAACGTAAGGTTGTGAACTCACTGCGCGATCTGCCAACCGCGGTGCAACCGTCGCGCGACTTGTGGGCTGGCATCGAGGCGCGCATCGTCGCGGAGGGCCACATCGCCACCGCGGATGCGGGCACGCGTAAGAGGGCGGGCTCGAATCTGTCCCGTCTGCGTTGGATGGCCGCCGCTGCCGTGGTTGCCGCGCTTGCCGTAGGGATGTGGGTTGGCCGCAGCGTTCTACCCACGACCCGACCGATTACGAATCCCGGTGCGGACACGAGCGTTACCGCCACCCTCCCCAAAATAAACAACGCTGGCGCAGCGGCCCTGCAGGCCGCCTACATCGCCGATCCGAAGTACCGCAAGCAGCGCGAGGCGCTGGTGCAATCTCTCGAGGCACAGCTAGCCTCGCTGCCGCCCGATTCACGGTCGAAAGTCATCTCGAGCCTCGCGACGATTCATAAATCGATGCAGGACCTCGAGGCGGAGCTCGGTAAGGATCCGAGCAACGCGCTGCTACAGGAGTTGCTGGTCAACACATACCAAGACGAGATGCGCGTCCTCACGACCGTGCATGAGGCCAGCGACGCTGGCGAGGGGATCTGATGATGCGCTCACCTGTTTTGACAGCTACTGTGATGGCCAGCCTGTCGGCGGGCGGCGTGGCGGTGCATGCCCAGGAGCGTCAGTTCGATCAGCAGACGGTCGCTGATGCGCACGGCATAGTGGAAATCTCCAACTTCTCCGGCAAGGTCGACGTGTCAGGTTGGGATCAGCCGCAAGTGAGCGTGCATGCCGACATTCCACAGGGGGCTGACAAGGTGAAGATCAGCAGTGATCGCGGACGGACGACGATTACCGTGCAATTTCCGAACTTCTCTTTCGACGCGAACGGCGTGCGTCTGAAGGTCAGAGTGCCTCGTGCGAGCGAGGTCGATGTTACCGGGGTGAGCGCCGATGTATCGACCACCGAGCTCATCGGAGTGCAACGGCTGAAAAGCGTGAGCGGCTCGATCAGGGCGGACATCGCGCAGGCGGATGTGGAAGCCAAGACCGTGAGCGGCGATGTCATGTTGCGAGGCCAGGGAAAGCCCGGCGAGCTGCACTTGACGACCATCAGCGGGTCGATTCGCCTCGATCACGCGGCCGGCGACGTCGAGGCCAACACCACCAGCGGCGATATCAACATGCACCTCGAGCAAGGCCGCTCGGTGAGGTTGCGGACCATCAACGGCGACGTGCACTTGAGCGGCTCGCTGGTCAAAGACGCTGACCTCGATGCACAAACGGTAAGCGGCGACGTCAAGGTGCGTGCCGGGGCCGAGGCGGGCTACGAGTACGAAGTGACGACCTTCAGTGGCGACATTGGCAACTGCTTTAACATCGAGGCGGAGCGGTCCAGGCACGGTCCCGGCCAGCGTCTCAGCGGCACCCTGGGCAAAGGTAACGCGCGTGTACGAATCAAGACGATGAACGGCGATATCGAGCTGTGTGACAAGCCTTAAGGGGCTGGATTGCGCAGCCAGTCCGGATCCGGCAATTCCGCGAACGCTTCCCGCAGGGCTTCGCTCCAGCGGTTACGGATGCCCCGAAAATACTCGTTTTCCGAATCGATGCTCATGTGCCGCGCCGTTTCATAGCGGTCACGCTTCACCATCACCAGGTCGAGCGGTAATCCCACCGACAGGTTGGAACGGATAGTCGAGTCCATGGAGATGAGTGCGCACTTGGCGGCCTCGTTGAGGCTGCTGCTGCGGCGCAGAACACGATCGATGATGGGCTTGCCGTATTTCGATTCGCCGATCTGGAAATAGGTGGTCTCGGCGGTGGCTTCGATGAAGTTGCCGGCCGAATAGATGCTGAACAGGCGTGGCGCCTCGCCGCGGATCTGGCCGCCAAGAATCAGGCTGGCGTTGAACTCCACCCCGAATTCCTTCAAGGGTCCTGCGTCACGCCGATGCACCTCGCGCACCGCTTCGCCGACGCATTGAGCGGCCTCGAACAGGTTGGGGCAGGAAAACAAGTTCGTCTTGGCGTCGGGCGATTCGATCTGCTCCCGGAGCATACTGGTCACGGCCTGGGTGATAGCCAGGTTGCCCGCGGTCTGTACCACCAACACACGCTCGCCCGGCTTCTGCAGGACGGTCGTCTTACGGAAGGTGCTGATGTGGTCGACGCCGGCGCTGGTCCGCGAATCGGACAGAAAGACGAGCCCCGTATCGAGCAGCATGCCCACGCAGTAGGTCATAGAAGGACATCTCGGCGACGGATATGCCGCCAATGCTAACTCATCGGCCTACGGCGAGCTTCTCTGGGTCTGGTTTTGGCTCTGACTCTGGGTCGCCAACGGAGGCCGCGCCTCATCGGACAGGCTCCCGCTTGCCAGGAAGTCATTGGAGATGCGCGCACCCACGTCACGCAGTTTTTCCTGGAACCGGTCGAGAAACGCCGGAATACCGCCGGCGCACAGCTCTTCGAAGCGCCCGTAGTGGAACTGCGCATGCAGCTCTCCGACCCGGCGCAGCGTCTCCTGGGACTGGTCGTTGGCAACGGCAGTCAGGTTGAACTGCAGCTCGTCGAGGCAACGGTGCACGCCCTGGGGGAGATCGTCCCGCATCAGCAGCATCTCGGTCACCCGGATGGGATTGACGCTGTCGCGACAAACGCGCCGATAGATCTCGAAAGCCGACATGGACCGCAGTAACACGGCCCACTCCGAGGCTTCGGCCAGCAACCGCTCGCCGCGTCCACCCGGATCCCGCCAACGCGCTTCGAGGAGGCGGGTGGTGTTGTCGGCGCGCTCGATGAAGGTGCCGATGTGTGTGAAGTACAGCGCCTCGTCGCGCAACATCGTTCCGGACGTGACACCTCGAGTCAGGTGAGTGCGGTACTTCACCCACTCGATGAAATCGCCGCGCCCGGACTCCCGCATGCTGGAGTTGAAGGCGTGGGATTCGAGATAGGTCGTGTTGAGCGTTTCCCACATGTCGGACGTGATGGTGCCGCGGACCGCCCGGGCATTTTCCCGCGCCGCGCGCAGGCAGCGCAGGATGCTCCCGGAATGCTCGCGATCGAACGCCAGAAAATCGAAGGCAGCAGTGGGCGTCAGAGTGTCGTTCCGTTCGCGGTACTGACTGTCCATGCCGAGGGAAACCAACGTCGCCTGCCAGCCCTGCAGCACCGCTTCCGGCGCTCGAGGTAACAGCGCGAGCCGGTGATGCGCGTCGATCATGCGCGCCATGTTTTCGGCCCGCTCGATATAACGCGACATCCAGTAGAGGTGGTCGGCGGTTCTGCTCAGCATGTCAGGCTCCGAGCACCCAGGTGTCTTTGGTGCCGCCGCCTTGCGATGAGTTGACCACGAGCGAGCCTTCGCGCAAGGCCACCCGGGTGAGGCCGCCGGGCACTACCGTGATCTCGCGGCCGGAGAGTACGAACGGCCGCAGGTCGATGTGGCGAGGCGCGAGTCCCGACTCCACGAAAGTCGGCGACGTCGATAGCGCCAACGTCGGCTGCGCGATATAACGCTCTGGATGCGCTTCGATGCGGGCTCGGAAATCCTCGATCTGCGCGCGCGTCGAGGCGGGTCCGATGAGCATGCCGTAGCCGCCGGCGCCGTGGACTTCCTTCACGACGAGGTCGGGAAGATTGGCCAGAGCGTAGGCCCGGTCTTCCGGTCGCCGCAAAACCCAGGTCCGTACGTTTGCCACCAGCGGCTCTTCGCTCAGGTAGAACCGCACCATGTCCGGGACGTAAGGGTAGATGGACTTGTCATCCGCGACCCCCGTGCCGATCGCGTTGGCAATGTTCACGTGGCCTGCCCTGTACGCACGTAGAAGTCCCGGCACGCCAAGTGTTGAATCCGGCCGGAAGGCCTGCGGATCCAGAAAGTCGTCATCGAGTCGTCGGTAAACCACGTCGACGCGCTTGGGTCCCCTGGTCGTGCGCATGTAGAGGATGTCGTCGCGTACGAAAAGATCTTGGCCTTCGACCAATTCGATGCCCATCTGCTGAGCGAGGAAAGCATGCTCGAAGTAGGCGCTGTTGTATGCGCCGGGGGTGAGAAGGACCACTATCGGATCGGTGACGCCCTCGGGGGCGACGCTCTTGAGGTTCTCCAGCAGCACGTCCGGGTAATGCTCGACAGGCTGGACAGCATGCCGGGCGAAGAGCTCGGGAAAGAGCCGCATCATCATCTTGCGGTCTTCGAGCATGTAAGAGACGCCGGAGGGCACGCGCAGATTGTCCTCCAGCACGCAGAAGCTGCCGTCGCCGTCGCGAACCACATCGATACCGCTGATGTGCGCGTAGATGCCATTGGGCACGTCGATGCCCTGCATCTCCGGTCGGTACTGTGCGTTGCCCAGGATCTGTTCGGCCGGGACCACCCCTGCTTTCAGAATCTCCTGGTCGTGGTAGATGTCCGCGACGAAGGCGTTCAGCGCTCGGACACGCTGCTTGATCCCCGCCTCCAGTCGCGCCCATTCGTGGGCCGGCAGGATGCGGGGTACGACATCGAATGGGATCAGGCGCTCGGTACCCGCGTTCTCGCCGTAGACAGCGAACGTGATACCGAGGCGGTGAAAGAGCGCGTCCGCCTCAGCGCGCTTCTGCGCGAGGCGCTCTGACGGTTGCTCATTGAGCCAGCCGCAATAGTGGTGGCAATGCGCGCGAGGGCTCCCCTCGGCATCGAACATCTCATCGTACGGCCGACCACGCACGCTACCCCCTGCGCGTTGAGCATCTCTTTAGGATATTGAGCCTAAGCGAGATCCGTGCCAATGCTGCTAAGCGAACGATCTCAAGAGCTTACGGCCGCGCTGGACCCAAGGCGCAGAGCGGACAATGAGCTATTGCCTCACCAAGGTGCAATTTTTTTCATGGGCTGCACGGAAGTTGTGCGTAGTCCCCCTGCCCAGGAGCCTGTCTGACTTAGGCTCGCCTACTGCGGCCGCCCCAGATCGGCATCTTTCTGCGATCGTTTTCCCTTACATATGCGTCGGCTATGCGCGGGAAACGATCGCTGAAAGCTGGCGGCCGGCTAGGCCTCGATCTGGCCGGCTGTTGCGCGCGCTCCGCGCGCTCACAGGCGGTCCGGGGCAACTCTCGCGAGCTGCCCGTGCGACGCATGCGTCGCACCCCTCGCTACGGCGATCCTAAGTCAGACAGGCTCCAGGCATGGGTATCGGCGCTCGCTGATACAATCGCTTGTGGGAATTGCACATCAAAGCGAGCCTTCACTTGTTGCGGCCGCGTTAATCACCTGGCACGCGCAGCAAGGTCGTCACGACCTTCCCTGGCAGAGCGATCGCACCGCGTATCGGGTCTGGGTCTCGGAGATCATGCTCCAGCAGACCCAAGTCGCTACGGTCATCCCGTACTACACCCGCTTCATGCAACGATTCCCGGACGTGCGGGCGCTGGCGGATGCGCCGATCGACGACGTGCTGCACCTGTGGACGGGGCTGGGGTACTACGCTCGTGCGCGCAACATGCATCGGTCCGCCGTGAGGGTGCGCGACGAATTTGGCGGTGAGTTTCCGGACAGCTTCGAGGCGGTAGCGAGTCTACCCGGCATAGGACGATCGACAGCGGGGGCGATTCTGGCGCTGAGCCAGGGCCAGCGCTTCCCGATCCTCGACGGCAACGTCAAAAGGGTGCTTTCGCGATACTTTGGGGTAGAGGGGAGCGCCATGGAGCGGGCGGTCTCCGATCGGCTCTGGCAGCTCGCCGACGCCTGTACCCCTGCGGAGGGAGTCGACGTCTATACCCAGGCGATCATGGATCTGGGGGCGACCGTCTGTACCCGACGCAAGCCTCTATGCGCCTATTGCCCCCTGTCGGAAGGCTGTGTCGCCAGGCTGACGAACCGCCAGCACGAGCTTCCTTCGCCTCGTCCGGCACGGGAACGGCGTGTGCGCACGGTGTTCATGTTGGTGGCTGTGCGCGAGGACGGTAGCGTTCTCCTCGAGCGGCGGCCCGAGAGCGGCGTGTGGGGCGGCCTCTGGTGCCTCCCCGAGTTCGATACGCCTACTGACGCACGCTCCTACATGAGGCAGTCTCTGCAAAAGGCGCAAGATGAGCCGCGCGCGTTGAATCTCGTCGAGCACGCCTTCACTCACTTCGATCTCGTCATCACACCCCTTCTGGCACGGTGCGTCGGTAGCGCCGGGGTCATGGATGGGGCTCAGAACGTCTGGTACAACACCCGCGCGCCAGCGCGCATCGGGCTACCCGCACCCGTCAAGACTTTGTTGGAAGATCTCGCAAGTCCGACCCTGTTCGATGAGCGTGTCGCGGGTTGAGAGGTTTCTATGGCACGAATGGTTCAATGTGTATTTCTGAAGCAGGAGGCCCCTGGCCTCGACCGGCAGCCCTACCCCGGGGAACTGGGCAAGCGCATTTACGAGGGTGTGTCCAAGGAGGCGTGGGCGCGTTGGTTGAAGCATCAGACAATGCTCATCAACGAGTACCGCCTCTCGCCGATCGAGCCCAAGGCGCGCAAATTTCTCGAAGCCGAAATGGAGAAATTTTTCTTCGGCAGTGGCTCCCAGGCACCAGAAGGATTTCAGCCGCCCAAGAGCTGAAGGCTTTCGAAAGCTGTAATCTTTCTGTAGCAAAACTTTACGTCTGCGGCGGGAATTAACGTGTCATCCCTGCGTCCAAACCAACGTTGTTCCGACAACGTACTTCGGCGTAACGGAGGGCGACACATGGTCACTTTAGCGCCAGCTTGCACGGCAGACCTGAAGCAAGATGAACGGCAGCCGTTACCGTACGAAGAACCCGTGCGGACGTGGGCGGGCTACGGAACCGGCGCGCTTTGTAACGTGTGCGGCCTCGCCGTCAACCTGCACGACATCGAGTACGAGGTCGAACTGTTGGCGGAGGGAAGCGTGCGAACGCTACGCTTCCACCTGAAGTGTTACCGTATTTGGGAGGCGCAGGGCTGAGAAGACTGCTGACACCGCTGTCTTCCGTGGGACTAGAGGCGGATCATGCCCCGCTTGTGTGCGACGGCTACCGCTTCCGTTCGGCTGATGGCGTCTAATTTCGTCAGTATCGCTTTAACGTGTGTCTTCGCCGTGCCTTCCGTAATCGCGAGGCGTCGGGCGATGTCCTTGTTGCTCCGGCCCTGGGCCACGAGCTGCAGCACGTCCAGCTCACGTTGCGTGAGGCTGGGCTTCGCCATTCTTTGCAGCGCCTTGGCCGCGACCGACGACGACGTGTACGGACGGTCTTCGCTTACGGCGCGGATAGCTGAAAGAATCTCCTGCCGCGGTGCATCTTTCAGCAGATAGCCCTTCGCACCCTGGCTGAGGCACTGGAAAATATCCTCATCGCCGTCATAGGTCGTCATGATGAGGAGGCAGGCCTTGGGGTGGACTTCGAGCACTCGCTGCACGACGGCGACACCGTCCCGCTTCGGCATGCGAAGATCCAACACCATGACGTCGGGGTGATGCTGCTCGTAAAGCGCGATCGCCTCATCGCCGTCGCCGGCTTCGGCGACCACTTCCATATCCGCCTGTTGATTTACCATCGCGGCCAGCCCGTCCCGTACTACGGGGTGGTCGTCCGCCAGAATGACTCGAATCTTGTGCTTGATGACCGCGACCATCACGGCCTCCGCTTCGCCATGCGGACGCTGACTCGCGTGCCTGCACCCGGACGGCTTTCAATCTGCCACTCTCCACCGATCGCACCCGCGCGCTGACGCATGCTCGTGAGCCCGAATCCCTCGCTCGCGTAGAGCTCGGGATGTTGCTCCATTCCGACGCCGTCATCGGCGACAGCCAACTCCCAGTGAGCCGGGCCGTCCGACATGGTGATGCTTACGGTGCGCGGCCGCGCGTGGCGTACTGCGTTGCTGACCGCTTCCTGTGAAATGCGCAAAAGCTCGTGCTCGTGCTCCGGCTTCAGGCCGGTGGCGATGCCTCCGCCCTGGAAGGTACAAGTGACCCCGCCCGGCACAGTGGAGCGCTCCGCCAGTTGGCGTAGGGCGATTTCCAATCCTGCGCGGCGCGTCTGGTCGAGTCGCAAGGCCATCACGGAGCGACGCGCCTCCGAAAGTCCGTCGCGTGCCAGGTCGCGAATGCGCGAGAGAACGGTAGCCAGGTCTGAGTTCTTGCGTTTGCAGGGGGGGAATTCCTCCGCAGCGCCAAGCTGCATGAGGATGCCCGTGAAAGACTGTGCGAGACCGTCGTGGATCTCCTGCCCGATGCGAGTGCGCTCCACGAGGACGGCTGCCTCTTTCGCCGAATATGCGAGCCGCGTGAGCTGCACGGCCAGAGTCGCTTGCTGTGCCAGGGCTACCAACAGCTCGCTGCGCTGCACATCCGCGGCTTTCCGGCGGAAGCTGAGGATGAAGAAACCTACGTTCCTCGCTCCAAACACCAGCGGGTAGACGACGACTCCGACATAACCTTCACGACGGTGGAAGGCGAGCGCCCCGGGCCAGAGGTCCGGGGACTCTATCTCGAGATTGAAGTACGCCGGTCCCTGTTGAGTGGCGAACGCGTTGGCGAACGTAGAGTCGGCGAATGGGACACTTACCGCATAAGGAGGGGGCTCGACCTGACCGTCGCGCACGTGAGCGATAACGCGCCATTCCTGCAGGGTGTCTTTCGAGACGATGACCGCGCCGGAGGCGGCATCGAACTGTCGCGCGGCTTCCAGCAACATGTGGCCCATGAAGCTGGCCAGGTCGGGCTCACTGGCGAGTCGCTCGAGATTGCTCCGGATGACTTGGTTTGCCTTGGCAAGCTCTGCGACGCGCTCTTCGGCCGCACGCTCGCGCTCACGCCTCACGTCATCCACGAGTCGCTCGCGATGCAGAGCCGCGCCGATGACGCCCGCCGCGGTCTCGAGCGCCGCCAACTCGGCGGTATCGATCGCACGGCGTTGTTTTGTGTTGTCGAACGACACGATGCCCGTGAATTCGCCGGCGATGAAGATCGGCACGATCGCCTTCGTCTTCGTGCCGATGCCCTCGAATCCGGGCGACGCGTACTCCGACGCTGAATCGCTCTTGCTCAGGCAGACACTACGACCGGCGCGCAGTTCGCTACAGACAGCGGACCAGTCGCGCTCGTCACAGGTCGACATCGACGCATCGTCTAAATAGGGGACTACCCCATCGGCGACCCACTCATTGACTACTGCGAGCAGCGGTTCGCCGTTCGGGCCCGCTTTGGTGAGCATGAGATTCACGCGGTCGACGCGTGCGGACTCGCCGATGAGTCCCAACACCCTGGGGATTACGGCCCGGACATCTGGGGCTTCCAGGAGCAGGCGGCTCGCCTTGGCGGACGCGCCTAGCAGGCTCTCGCGTCGGTGCAGCGATTCGTTGATCTGGGTCAATTCCTCCGCGCACTGGGGTGAGCCGAATGCAGCGGGTTCAAGGAGTGCCAGGGTGGCGTTCATGCGGGCCTCAATCACTTCTGATCCTGCGCCCGAGTGTAGCGCGGCAGGGGCGCCTGCTCCCAACCCCCGCCCAGTGCTTTGTAAACAGCGATCAGGCTGGTCGCCGTCGTGGTTCGGCTCTGCGCCAGGGTGTCTTCTGCCTGGAGCTGCGTACGCTCGGAATCGAGCACCTCGAGGAAATCCACATATCCGCCCTGGTAGCGGGTTCGAGCGAGCCGGGCCGCCGTGGCGCTAGCCGCAGCTGCATCAGCCACATGCGTGAGGCTGTCTCGCGCTCTGGCGTGGGTCACCAGGGCATTTTCGGTTTCTTCCAAAGCTCCAAGCACTGTCTTCTCGTAAGTGGCCAGGGCGACATCGTCTCTGGCGCGGGCCTGGGCAACCTGCGCATGCACCCGACCCAAGTCGAACGCTGCCCAGGAGATACCGGGTCCGATCACATACCCACGTGAGGGCGCGGTGCCGAGATTACTAGGCTGCGCTGCGGAATATGTAAAGTTGCCGGTAAAGGTGACTTTCGGAAAATAGTCGCCAATGGCCACGCCGACCAGGGCAGTCGAGGCCGCCAGTTGGCGCTCCGCCCCGCGGATATCCGGGCGCCGCCGTAACAGACTGGCCGGGTCGCCAACCGCGGCGATCTGCGGCAGCTCCGGTAGGTCGCGCGCGGGAGTCAGCAACGTAGTCAGGGCGTTCGGATCCCGCCCTGTCAGCACGCCGAGACGGTGAATCGACCGCGCGACGGCAGCCTGGAGCGGAGCAATGGTCGAGAGGGTGGTACTCAGCTGTGACTGGGCCCTCGACGTGTCCAACTCAGTACCGCGCCCAGCCTCCAGGCGCGCCTGCGTGAGCTTTAACGTATCGGTCTGGTTGATGACGTTACGCTGCGCTACATCGAGTTGAGTTTGTTGACCGCGAAGCTCGAAGTAGGTCCGGGCGACTTCCGCAATGACCGATATCTGCGCGTCGTGGAGACTGGCTTCGGCTCCTTGTAACTGCGCATTGCGCGCTTCGACGTTGCGGCGGACCCGGCCGAAGAAGTCGAGCTCCCATGTGGCGTCGAAGCCGGCTTCGTAATACGAAGCGGACACCGGAAAGCCATACACGGCCTCTGGAGCCAGTTGATTCTGATGACCTCCCGCGGCAGTGACGGTCGGCGCGAGATCGAAAGTCGATTCGCGCTTGGCCGCCCGCGCCTCGACCAGATGCCCCAGGGCGATGCGCAGATCGTGGTTCGCGATAAGCGAGTCGCTGACGAGCTGGTTCAACGTCTCATCTTCGAACTGCTTCCAGAATTCCACTTGCGGGTCTTGCCCCGTCGAGTAGGTACTGGTCTCGGCGCCCGCGAACTGTTGTGCCACGGGTGTGTCGGGCCGTTTGTAGTTGGGACCGACGGCGCAGCCTGCGAGGACGGCGGCGATCGCAAGAGCGACGCCGCGATTCATTGTGCGATTAAGCATGGTTGGCCTCCGGCGATGCGAGCGCCGGCGCCGGCGCTGGGTTAGGTGCCTCTGCCTTGTTTCGCCCTGTCAGGCGGCGGACGAGCACGTAGAACACTGGAGTCAACAGCAAGCCGAAGAACGTCACACCGAGCATTCCCGCGAACACGGTAGTACCCAGTGCATGACGGATCTCCGCGCCGGCGCCACCCGCCACCATCAAAGGCACGACGCCCATGATGAACGCGAAGGAAGTCATGAGGATCGGTCGCAGACGCATCCGGGCTGCTTCCAACACGGCGGAAACGGCGTCGTGACCCTGTTCCTCCTGAAGGTGTTTCGCGAACTCCACGATGAGGATCGCGTTTTTGCACGCGAGGCCGAGGAGCACAATCAGACCGACCTGCGTGAAGATGTTGTTGTCTCCGTGATCGAGGAGTACGCCGGCAATCGCTGCCAGCAGACACAACGGCACGATCAGGATGATGGCCAGCGGCAAGGTCAGGCTCTCATACTGGGCGGCGAGCACCAGGAACACGAACAACACGCACAGCGGAAAGATGAATTCCGTGGTGCTGCCGGAGACGATCTGCTGGTAGGAGAGATCGGTCCACTCGAAGTTCATGCCGCGCGGCAGGGTCTCGCCAAGGATCTTCACCATCGCAGCCTGTGCCTGGCCGGAGCTATAGCCTGGAGCTGCGGCGCCGTTGATGTCGGCAGACCGATAGGCGTTATAACGCTGCACGATGTCGGGACCGAATGTCTGATCGATCGTCAGTAGCGAGCCGAGCGGCACCATCTGGCCGGCGCCGTTGCGGGTCTGTAACGGCAGTATGTCCTCCACGTGCGAGCGGTACGGGGCATCCGCCTGCGCCACGACCTGGTACGTTCGGCCGAACTTGTTGAAGTCGTTTACGTAGAGCGAGCCGAGATAGACCTGCAGTGTTTGGAACACGTCCGACAGCTTCACGCCCTGGCGCTTCACCTTCTCGCGATCCACGTTCACATTGAGCTGTGGGACGTTGATCTGGTAGGTGCTGAAGGCGGCCGCCAACGCGGGATTCTGCGAAGCCTTCTTGAGGGCGTCCTGTACAGCCGCGTACAGGGCATCGGGGCCAAGATCACCGCGGTCCTCCACGTTGAGCTTGAAGCCGCCGAGAGTGCCCATTCCCATGATCGCCGGAGCCGGGACTACGATAATGAAGGCGTCCTTGATGACAGAGAGCTTCTGATTCAGGGTCGCCGCGATCGCCTTGGCAGTGAGATTCTTGCTCTTGCGTTTCTCGAAATCGTCGAGAGCGAAGAACACCAGCGAGGAGCTCGAGCTCGGTACGAGACCGTTCACCGACATACCAGTGAATTGCACGGCGCCGGAGACGCCGGGTGTCTTGAGGCCGATCTCACCGACTTCGCGGGTGACCTCGTCGGAACGCTCGACGGTCGCTGCGGGCGGCAACTGGCCGATCGCGATCACATACTGTTTATCCTGGTCCGGGACGAAGCCGGCGGGAACCGCGTTGAACCCAAAGTAGGTGAGAGCGATCAGTCCGGCGTAAACCGCGAGCGCAATTCCACTACGCCGCACCGTCTGTGTGACCGTACGCGAGTAGATGTTGCCTGCGCCGATAAAGGCGCGGTTGAAGCGCTTGAAGAACCCACCGAACAGCCGGTCCATGATCCGCGTGAGGAGGTCAGGCTTCGCTCCGTGCGGCTTCAGCAACACAGCGGCTAGAGCCGGTGAAAGCGTCAGTGAGTTGAACGCGGAGATCACGGTCGAGATGGCGATCGTCAGCGCGAACTGCCGAAAGAACTCGCCGGTGAGGCCGCTGACGAAGGCCACCGGTATGAACACGGCGCACAACACCAGCGTGATCGCGATGATCGGACGACTGACCTCGTTCATCGCAGCTTTGGCTGCTTCATACGGGGACTGGCCGCTCTCTATGTGCCGCTCCACGTTCTCGACGACCACGATGGCATCATCGACGACGATTCCGATCGCCAGCACCAGGCCGAACAGCGACAGAGTGTTAATCGAGAAGCCGAACGCCAGCAGCACGGCGAAGGTGCCGATGATCGAGACGGGCACCGCGACCAGTGGAATGATGGAGGCGCGCCAGGTCTGCAGGAAGAGGATGACGACGAGTACGACGAGCAGGACGGCTTCCAACAGCGTGTGCACGACAGCCTCGATGGACTGCCGTACGAAGACGGTGGGGTCGTAAATGACCTCGTAGTCGAGACCTGCTGGAAAGTCTTTCTTCAGCTCCGCCATGGTTTTGCGCACGGCGGTGGAAAGTTCGAGCGCGTTGGCGTTGGGAGACTGGAACACCGGGATCGCGACGGCGTTCTTGTTGCTCAGGAGACTCTTGATCGCGTACGCCTGCGCGCCAACCTCGAGCCGGGCCACGTCCCCGAGGCGTACGATCTCGCCTTCGGCACCGGTCTTGATGATGATGTCGCGGAACTGCTGCTCCTCCGTGAGTCGTCCCATCGCATTGATGGCCAGTTGGAACTGGCTGTCCTGCGTGGGCGGGGCGCCGATCTGGCCCGCTGCGACCTGGACGTTCTGCTCGCGAATGGCATCGACCACGTCACCCGCGGTCAGGTTGCGGGCGGCCAGCTTTTGCGGATCGAGCCAGACCCGCATTGAATAGTCACCGCCGCCGAACACCTGCACCTGACCCATGCCGGGGAGTCGTGCGAGTACATCGCGCACGTTCAGCACGGCGTAGTTACGCAGATAGAGCGCATCGTAACGGCCGTCCGGCGATGTCAGGTTGACGACCATCGTCAGGTTGGGAGAGCTCTTTACGGTAGTGACGCCCAGGTTGCGGACTTCTTCAGGAAGCCGGGGAAGTGCCTGCGAAACGCGGTTCTGTACCTGCACCTGCGCCCGATCGACATCGGCGCCAATGCGGAAGGTGATGGTGATAGCCAGGCCGCCGTCCATGGTGGCGCTCGAGGACATGTAGAGCATGTCCTCGACGCCAACGATCGCCTGCTCCAGCGGAGCGGCAACCGTGTCCGCAACGACCTTCGGGTTCGCGCCGGGGTAAGACGCGTTGACCACGACGGACGGGGGCACCACTTCCGGATACTCACTAATCGGCAGCGCGAACAGAGCGATCGCGCCACCGATAGTGATGAAGGCGGAAATGACCGCCGCAAAAATCGGGCGGTCGATGAAGAAGTGGGAAAGTTTCACTGGGGTCCCTTATTAGTTGGCACGCGCGCTGTCTTCGGTGGGACGAGCGGCGTTCGCGGTCAGAGCCAGGTGGGCTTTTGACACGCTGGGTTGTTGGGCGGTCTTGCTCGTGGTCGCCTTGACGGTCGCGTTGTTGCTCGTGGCTGCGCTGCTGGTGTCGGTGTTAGACGCCG
>DATMQL010000255.1:0-3918 GCA_035566815.1 Steroidobacteraceae bacterium
GCTCATCAACCACGTTGAAGTCGCCGCTCGTATGAACGAGGCGTTGTGCCACGCGTTTAAGTCCCTCGGGCATACCGGACCAATCGCGGCCCGCCTCGATGATTCTGAAGCTTTCCGCCTCGATGGGATGCGGCTCATAACGACGCCATTGCACCGCACCTGAACCCTTCGTTGCAGCCGACTCCCCAATTGCGGCCGGCGCGCCAGCCGGCCCGGTCGTGGCCATGGACGCTATCGCACCAGCCGGCTGCCGCCCCGCCAGCCCGCGCACCTGCATATGGTGCGGTTGCTGAGGCGCCCCGACCTGCTCCTCAAAACCCACAATCTGTACACGGTACTTGCAGAGCGAGCAGTTCATGTTAGCCCGCCCTTCCATTCCCTCTTGTGCTCGCTCCAGAAAGACCGCCGCCACGTCGTCGTGCGCGCCGAGATATCCGGCCTTGAGCACTTCCAACTCCGGGTACCGGGCTTGCAACTCATCCGCGGCCGCGTAGATCCTTTTGACCAACACGCCGTCAAAAAGAAAATACGGAAACACCACCATGCGCTCGAAGCCCAAGCGTGCCGCCCTGTGCAGGCCCTCGGCCAGCCCCGGCTCGGCGGTACCCGAGTAGCACACAAAAGAGGCTCCAAATCCCAGCCCCTCTTCCAACATACGCGCGAGCTTGGAGACCTCGGAATTGGCATCCGGATCGGTAGTACCCCGGCCAACTACGACAAGACAGCTTTCAGACCGCTTGACCGCACGCTGCGACGACACCTCGGCTTCGACAATTCGCTGCTGTGCCAATCTCAGCATCAGGGGATGAAGGTCCATCGGCGCGCCGAAATGAAACTCCACACCCGGAAAATCACGCTTCAGAACCGCTAACTCACCCGGCATATCATTCTTGGCGTGCGTCGCTGCCAACAGCAGCGCGGGTAGCATGACAACCCGCTCTGCGCCAGCGGCTACTGCTGCCCGCACACCCTCGTCAATCGTCGGAAGCGCAAACTCCAGAAACCCGAGGGTGATGCTCCGCGCCGGCGCGCGCCTCTTCATCAAAGCAACCAGCGCCTCCACCTCACGCACCCCAGCCGGATCCCGGCTGCCATGGGCCGCGACCACAATGCTGTAATTCATACCGCCGGCTCGATCTGACTCGGCATCGGCCGCAAGCTGCGGATCAGCATGATGCTCATGTCAGTGAAATCCCGCACGCATTCACGCAGGGTCCCGGACCACTGGGCCTCACGACTCGTCAGATTTTCCCACACCTCGACCGGGTGTTCCGCCGACGCCCCCTGCGCAAGCAAGAACGCAGCGACGTCCTTGGGCATGAAGTCCCAGGGCCGTGGGATAACTATGGCATTCCGGTCGTCCGCCAGCACGTGCACCAGGTGGCGTTTGAACGGCTCGAGATCGCCCCGGCGATGAAACGTAACAAACGTCGTTTCGTCGAAACACACCTTGCCGCGCGAAGCCATGATCTGGGCGGATGAGATACCCGGTAGGGTTTCGACCCGATGACCACAGGCCCGCTCAACCCGCTCGAGATATTGGAAGCCGCTGAAATGAATATCGCCCATGAAAACCACGACACAGCGCTTGTTGCCATGGTGCGCACCGGCGACCTCCTGCAGCTTTGCTGTCTGGTCACGATAGCCCATGGTTACGATGCGGGCGCCAGGCGCAATCAGCGGCCTCACGAGATCCACAACCGCATCGAAGCCTGCAACGACCTCCGCCGCGCGGATGAGTTCGGCACCCCGTTGCGTCATGTAATCGAGACTGCCAGGTCCGGCACCAATGCAAACGATCATGGCGTGCTCCTTCGACTCATATTCCACCCGTCCGCCGGCGGCTGGTCGCCTGCAACTGGCCGCGGATCGTCAGCGTCAGGGTCTCAGCACTGAACTCCTCGAGCGACAGACACTGCGCGCCCAGCGCAGCAGCCAACTCTCCAGCACGGCCCATGCGCACAAAACCCACCTCTGTATCCAGCACGAGGGCAGCGACCCCCTTTCTCCCGAACGCCTGCGCATATTCGAGCGATTGCTGCCAGGCATCGCCCGTTCCGTCCAGCGCGACGTTCGCCTTCCCGTCGCTGACGACAATCAACAGCGGCTCGGGGCGTGACGCACCGGAATTTCGATTCAACACGTCAGTCGCGACCTGCAATGCATGAGCGAGCGGTGTACGCCCACCGGTGGGCAAGTCCCGTAGTTGCTTCTCTGCCGTGTCGACGCTGCGTGTTGGAGAGAGCAGCAATTCCGCCTTGGTGCCACGAAATCCGATCACACCAACCTCGTCGCGGCGCTCGTAGGCATCCCGCAACAGAGAAAGGACGGTGGCCTTGACCATCTCCATCCGCTGTAGCGCCGCCATCGACCCGGAGGCATCCACGACAAAGAGCATCAGATTTCCCTGCCGCCCGGCTTTGACCTTCTGGTGGAGATCCTCCGCCGTAACCTCCAACCGCCCGGCGGGTGAAAGACCGCCAGTCCGCATGAGACTGTGATGCAAGGTGGCCGTCACAGCCAGGTCGGTGGGCCGCGCGTTAGGAACAGCACGCACCTCCCGCCCCCGCCGCGACTCCGCCGCAACACTGCGCCGGCCCACTACGCCCCCGGCGACAAACCCGGTCCTCAATTCGATCCTCGGCGGTGGCGCGGCTGTCCCCGCCGCGAACACGTGCTCAACCGACTCCCCATCGTCAGCATCACCGGGCCCGGCCTGGCCGCCAGAAGTGCGATTCCCGCCAGCGGACTGGCCATCGGCAGCGTGGTCAGCGCCACCGTCACCGGACTCGCCAGTAGCATCGCGCTTGCCGCCACCGGCCTGGCCACCAGCGTCGCGGTCACGCCCCTCGCCGGCATCACCACCGCCATCACCATCCCCTTCCGGCACATTCGCCTGCCGCATCAACCGCTGCAGCGCGTCCTCATCCAACCCCGGCTGCTCAAACGGCTTCGCCCGTCGACGATGCGGGAGCACGAGCATTGCCGCCTGCGACAGATCATCCGGCTCCACGCTGGTCCGACCCTCGAGCGCCGCCAGCGCCCGCGCGGCCTTATTCATGACCAGGTCGGCGCGCAAGCTGGTAACACCCTGCGAGCAGCAAAGCTCGCTGATCAACAGCAACAGACCCTCGGCGATAGTCACTTTCGGCAGCAACGCCTGCGCACGCAATACCTGCTCGAGAAGGGCCGCTTGCTGCGACTCCCAGCGACGGCTGAATCCCTCAGGATCCGCCTCCCACGCCAGGCGCCGTCTGACAATCTCAGTTCGCAGGCGCGGTTCCTGCGGCGCGCGCACCTCCACCATCATGCCGAAGCGGTCGAGTAGCTGCGGCCGCAACTCGCCCTCCTCCTGATTCATGGTCCCTACCAAGGCAATCCGCGCCGGGTGTTGTACCGAGAGTCCCTCACGCTGTACTCGGTTGATTCCCATTGCCGCAGCGTCCAACAAAACATCAACCAGGTGGTCCGGCAACAGGTTGACTTCGTCGATGTAGAGAATGCCCCGGTGAGCGGAAGCCAGCAGTCCCGGCTGAAATGCCTTGCGCCCGTCCTTCAGAGCCCGCTCGAAGTCGAGACTCCCGAGTACCCGGTCCTCGCTCGCGCCCAGCGGCAGATTCACGAACGGAACCGCGGTGGTTTCCACCGACGACGCAACCCCGCTGCACACTTCGCAACTGGCCGCCGGCTCGCCCGGCGCACAGTTGTATGCGCAACCCACAACACGCTCGATCGGCGCCATCACCCCCGCGAGGCCGCGGGCAGCGGTGCTTTTCGCGCTCCCCTTATCGCCGCGGATCAGCACACCGCCAATACCGGGATTGACAGCACAGAGCAGGAGCGCGCTCTTCAACTGCTCCTGCCCGACAAGAGCCGCCAGCGGAAAATCATATGCAGTTTGCATCATCAATATTCCTC
>DATMQL010000256.1:0-30578 GCA_035566815.1 Steroidobacteraceae bacterium
GTCGTATCGCGAGTACGTGACGAGACGGCAGCAGCTTCCAATGTCGCCAGCCGACTTTCCAGCTCGTTTTCGACCGCATTGGCGAGGGTGAGCGCCGTATCGCCAAGACGCGTGGTGGCCGTATCCCTAAATGCCACCGCAGCCTTCCACACGGCAATCCCGGATATCGCGATCACGGGTAAAAGGCACGCCAACGCCAGGGCTAACAGATGGCTACGAAGGCTATTCCGCCGCGATCCAGCCAGTCTGGCAGCGAACAATCTGGTACCTCCCCTATTTCTGTCTCACTGTACCCGCCATTGGGCCTGACCCGCGATTTTAGGGGCAAAAGCGGTGATCTGCGCGGCGAAAAGCTTTGATTAGTGATAGCCGCGGCCACGCGCCCCACACTGTTGGCTCCCGACACAACCAACTGACGACCGTCGCTCCGATCGATAGCGGCTGGCTGCTCTGTTTTCTGCGAGCGCGATCCGGAGAGGGACGGGATAGCCAATTAACTTACCGTCGGGGTGCGTACCCGGGAATACCCTGAAATTCGCGTTCCCCTACTGACTTACCCACTTGGTGTTCCTGGAAACAGGCAGGTAAGTTCCGGCACACGAGCACGGCCGCCTGACGGGCGATCGGCAGCCGGGACGCACGGACCCTGCGCAAATCACAACAAAACAACAAGTTGGGGGTGCTCATGAACACGGTCTCGAGACAGATTCTCAATAGTCCTCCGAAGAACATCACCCGTGCAGCCCTGGTCGTTCTCGCGGTTGCAGGTTTCCTGTTGTGTCGCGATGCACATGCCATTCCAAGCTTTGCCCGACAAACAGGCATGCCCTGCTCCCAGTGTCACACGCTCGCGTTTGGTCCCGCTCTCACCGAATATGGAAGAGAGTTCAAGCTCAACGGCTATACATGGGGCGATGGCGACCACCCGATGCCGCTGGCCCTCATGGTCCAAGGTGGCTTCAGCCACTCGAACGCCGCGCTACCTGAGCCAGCCGCGCCTCACTACAGCACGAACGACAATCTGTCGGTGGACCAGGTGTCTCTCTTCTACGGGGGACGTCTGACAGAGCACCTTGGGGCATTTGTCCAAGGCACGTACACCGGAGCGGATCGGAAAGCGACTTGGGACAACATGGACGTGCGTTACGCTCGAGCAGTCACGGTCGCGGGTATGGACGCCGTAGTCGGATTGTCCGTCAACAATAATCCCACGGTGCAGGATCTATGGAATTCGACGCCAGCGTGGGGGTTTCCGTACATTTCCTCGCCGCTGCTGCCCAGCCCCACGGCTGCGACGTTGATCGAGGGCGGCTTGGCGCAAACCGTCCTCGGGGCGACCGCCTACGCGATGATCCACAAACACCTCTATCTCGAAGGGGGCGTATATCGAGGGCTGTCGGATCACTGGCTGCGCAATGTGGGACTGACCGCAGACGACAGCCCGCACATGAGCGGAGTCGCACCCTATTGGCGTCTGGCCTATCAGGTCGACCAGGATCCGCGTTACTTCTCGGTCGGCGTGTTTGGAATGACGGCGCGTTTTCAGCCCGATCCGACCGTTCCCGATCATAATCGCCTTACCGATATCGGCGTCGACGCCACGTACCAGTACACCATCCAGGACCGCTCGTCCCTCACACTGCAGGCGTCCTACATTCACGAAAATCAGAATTTGACAGCGACGTTCAATGCCGGGGGGTCTGACCACACGAGCGATCGTCTGAACACGTTCAAAATGGACGCATCCTTTATCTATCTCCAGACGTGGGGCCTTACTGGAGGGATCTTCAACATCAACGGCAGTACGGACGCCACGCTCTATGCTCCCGGAGACGTCGCCGGTAGCGCTAATGGCTCACCCGAAAGCCGTGGGTACACACTACAACTCGAGTACGTGCCATTCGGAAAGACGATGTCGTGGGGAGCGCCTTGGGTCAATTTGCGGCTGGGGGTGCAATACACGGGCTATCTCAAGTTCAACGGTGGAACCTCCAACTACGACGGCTCCGGCCGCTCCGCGAGCCAGAACAATTCGGTGTTTCTCTACTATTGGATGGCGCTCTGACGGGAGACAAGAACATGACATTGCGAAAATCAAGCGGTGTTGCCGCTACCTTGCTGTTGTTGACTGTGGTCGCTCACGCAGATCCCTGCAAAATGAGCATCGAGAGCAATGACGTGATGCAGTACAGCGTGCGCGAGATGGTCGTTCCCACGAGTTGCACGGAGGTCGAAGTCAGCCTGCGGCATTCCGGGCAACTGGCGGCGAAAGTGATGGGTCACGACTGGGTTCTCGCCCGCGAGTCGGATATGTCGGGCATTGTGAACGCCGGGCTCAGCGCCGGCTTCAAACACGGCTATCTGCCGGAAAACGACAAGCGCATTATCGCTGCCACCAAGGTGGTCGGCGGAGGTGAAACCGCGACGGTGACCTTCAGCACAAGCATCCTGCAGGAAGGAATCCACTACGTCTTCTTCTGCACCTCCCCGGGGCACTCCTCGCTGATGCGCGGAAGGTTTCTGTTTGGTGACTCCCCAAAGCTCGCCAAGGCGCGATAGGCCAGACCCGCACGGGTGGGTTTCAGCTCGCCCGTGCCTTCTCCTCGAATCTCTCTCCACCACGAGAATCCCAATCTTTTGGTGACGGCGCGGAAACTGCAGTAAAATCCGCAGCGACGCGCTCGTAGCTCAGTTGGATAGAGTGGCAGCCTCCGAAGCTGCAGGTCGCTGGTTCGAATCCAGTCGAGCGCGCCATTCCCCGCAGGCCCAGAAAGCCAGCAAAAACAACAGCCTGCGAGCGAGCCAAGGCTCGCCCGCCGCACCAGCGCGGGCTAGTGCTAGTGGTGGTGCTCCGACGCCGCCAGGTCGTCAATGATCTGAATGAGCTGTTGCGGGCCGCCAGCCTTCGCAACGTCAGTGGAATACTTGCCGTCCACCACGACGAGCGGCACGCCCTGCACCTGGTAGCGCTGCGTGAGCTGTTCGGCGCGTTGCAGATTCGAATTCACAGTGAAGGAGTTATAGGCCTTCGCGTAGTCGTCGGGGGTGATCCCGTTGTCCTTCGCGAATGCCTCCTGCAGCTTGAGCGTTTCATCCTCGCTCTGGCCGATGAGCGGCTCGTGCTTCTGCTGAATCGTGTCGAACGCCTTCTCGAACAGGTCGGGGCGGTTCAGCGCCTGCAAGGTGTAGAACAGGCGGGCGTGCGCGCGGTGCGCCGGGCCCCACATCACGGGGACGCGGACGAACTCGATGTAGGCAGGCTTGTTCTTCAACCAGGCCTCTACGAAAGGCTCGAGCGCATAGCAGTGCGGGCAACCGAGCCAGAACACCTCGACGACCTCGATCTTTCCAGGCGAGACGTTCGTGGGTTGGGCGGGCGTCAGCACGTCGTAGTTGGTGCCGGGCTTCCACTTCCCACCGGGGAGTACCGCGTCCGCGGGAAGCGCGGCGAGATGCTCGAGGCTGACATCACCTCGATCCGGCGGTGTGCGGTCTTCCTCCGCGTTGTCGCCGGCAGTCTCCTGCGCAGCGGCGGCCTGCTCCGTCTCGCTCTGAACCGTTGCAGCCGCGGACTGCGCGGGCGCAGCGCCCTGTTGTGTCGCGGCCGGAGGTGTCTGTTGTGCCACCTGGGTCGCGTTATGTTGGTGCGAGGTGGACGCGTGTCCACAAGCGCAAACGAGTAGGGTGAGCAGCGGAGTCAAAATGAGCGGTCGGATCATCGGAAGCCTCAATTGTTGGGTGGGCCTTCTTCAGCCCACCGGTGGCCTGGCTCAGCGCATCCCCTGGACGTACGACGCTACGTTGCGAATGTCTTCTGGTGTCAGACGCTTCGCAATGGTTAGCATCATCGCACTGTTAGGATCGACAGTTGCAACGTTGGTTCCCGCGTAGCGGGCACCGCTGGCGTAATCGTTGAGCTGCTTCACTACGTAGACCGACTCCTGCGCCCGCAGCGACGGATAGCCAGCAGCAAGATTTCCGCGGCCCACAGGACCATGGCAAGCGATGCAGGCAGGAATATTCCGCGCCTTATCGCCGCGGCGGTACAAGTCGGAACCGGCCTTCCAGAACGACGGATCCGCCTCGAGACCCGTTACGGTCTGCGCCTGGTAATACACGGCGAGATCGCTGATGTCCTGATCGCTGAGGGTGCCGGCGAGTGGCTTCATGATCGGGTTGTTACGCGTACCCTCGCGGAACATCCGCAGCTGCTCGGCGATGTACACCGCGCTCTGACCCGCGAGGCGCGGCCAATCGGGATTAGCACTGTTGCCGTTCGGGCCGTGGCAGGAAGAGCACACCGCGGACTTCGTGGCGCCGGCAGCAGCCGTGCCGTGCGCGAATGGATCGACGGGACCCGTGGACGCCGGATCGGCCGTCTTCGGCGCGTCGGACGGGGCCGGCGCAGCGGCGGCCGGTGCCGTCGCGGGAGGAAGGACCGTACTTCCGGAGTTCGTCTGTGCAAGCGCTGGGACCTGTACCAGAGCTAATGCAACCGTTGCGGCCAGCGCGGCGCGGCTGGGCCAACTCATCGTCTTCGCCATTGTTTTCTTTCCGCTTCGTCCCAAGGTGCGAGGGCGCCGAATTGTACACTAGAGAGGCGCGGCAGCCGCTTAACGAGGTGAAGAGGGCAAGAGGCTCTCTTCCCTCGGCGCGCAGCCGCTGGGTGTGTTCAGGCTTGCGGCGCGCGTGTTACGCGCTCACAAGCGGCAGAGGTGGCCGAAAGGCCCTCGTGTGTTCAGGCTTGCGGCGCGCGTGCTACGCGCTCACAAGCAGCAGAGGTGGCCGAAAGGCCCCCAGGTGGGTCGCATCGACCCGCAGGAAAGTTGGCGGAGCCTAAATTATGAGTCGTTTCCCCCGGGCCGAATTTCTGATCAGTGCCGCTGCGCCCGGGCAGTTTCCGGCCGACCATGGTGCGGAGGTCGCCTTCGTGGGCCGCTCCAATGCCGGAAAATCGACGGCGATCAACGTCATCGTCCAGCGTCAGGGACTCGCCCGCACCAGCAAAACCCCGGGGCGCACCCGGCTGCTGAATTTCTTCGAGCTGGCCCCGACACGGCGGCTGGTCGACCTGCCCGGCTATGGCTACGCCAGCGGCCCCGCGGAAGAGCGGCGCACCTGGATGCCCCTCATCAACGCGCTGGCGACCCGCGCGTCGCTGCGCGGGTGGTTTCTGATCGTGGACTCCCGGCGCGGAATGGCCACCGGCGATGAGGCTTTACTGGAATGGGCGTCCGCGGGGCAGCAGATTCATGTGCTCCTCTCCAAGGCGGACAAGCTAAATCGGAGCGAGGGAGCGAAGGTCTTAAGAGAATCCGCTGCGGCCTTGGGCGAGCGGGGCACCGTCCAACTGTTCTCGGCTACGGCCAAGACCGGGGTAGAAGAGGCTCAGCGAACCCTCGAGACGTGGCTCAAGTGAGTCGCCCATAAAAAAACCCCGGCGACTGTAACGTCACCGGGGCCAGACTAACCCGGTACAGGTCTCGTGAACCGGGTCGTACCCGCTCAGGGAGGGAAGCGGGGAGTGCCGAGCACTCAGGTATTCAGACGACGGGCCGGGGGAGAAGTTCCGGAAAATCCAAAAATTGAATTCTCAATAAATTCAACCAGTTATATTTCAAACTGTATCGCCGACGCTACAGAATCGTATAGGACACGCCAAAGGTGTAGAGCTGCACGTCGTCGGCGTCGTGGATGTTGAAGTGCTCGTACTCGATCCGCACCGCGAAACGCTCGAGAAAGTGCACCTGCCCACCCACGCCCCAGGCAAAGTCCGTCCCATTGTCCGAAACGGAGAACAGCCCCTGCTGCTGAGCCAGGTTCCCATTGAACTGCCAGCGAGCCAGGCCGGCTTTGCCGTACACGTCGATATTGGGCACCGGAATCGGCAGGTAGCCCACGGCGTAGGCCGCGAAAGCCTTGACGTCCGCATGTCCGACACCCTGAAACGTTCCGGCCGCCGCGCTCCCCAAATCCATGTAGTCCACATCGATCCCGAACGGGAACCCCAGCGGGCGAAATCCCGCGTAGACCTTCCAGGACGTGTTACTGAGGTTGAAGTCGGTGTGGAAGATGTCCTCCACCTTCGCTCTCGTGATGCCCGCACCGGCGTACAAACCCAGGAGATCGTCCGCCTGGGCGGCGCCCGCAAAGAGCGCCAGGGTGCTGGCGAACAGAAGTTTTCGCATGTCTGAACCTCAATGACTGCAGTGATCGTGTAACGAATTGTTGGACTCGTCCCGCGCGACCAACAACTCCATCGCACGGCAATCGTCGATCATGACTGACTGGCGACGTCACGGAAAGTTCGCGAGTTTACGCGCGGCGGGCGCCCGGCAGAGCCCCGACCCGGTTAGTGGGCCTCATCCCAGTTGGCGCCGGTTCCGAGGTCAACTCGCAATGGCACCTTCAGTTCCGCGGCCCTGACCATGTGCTCACGCACACCTGCCGCAACGGCTTCCGTCGCGTCCGCGCGAACTTCGAGCACGAGTTCGTCGTGCACCTGCATGATCAGCCGCGCCGGAACATCCTCGCGCGTGCACCAGGCATCCACGGCGATCATGGCTCGCTTGATGATATCGGCGGCGGTTCCTTGCATCGGCGCGTTGATAGCGCTGCGCTCGGCGTACTGTTGTGTTTGCTTGTTCCCGGAGCGGATATCCGGGAGATACAGCCGCCGCCCGTAGACGGTCTCGACATAACCGGTTTCGCGTGCGCGCAGACGCGTCTCGTCCATGAAACGCTTGACTCCGGGATAGCGTTGGAAGTAACGCTCCACATACCTCTGCGCCGAGCCACGATCGATGCCGAGCTGGCGCGCGAGCCCGAACGGCGACATGCCATAGATGAGCCCGAAATTGATCGTCTTCGCGAGACGGCGCTGGTCGGAGGTAACCTCCAGCAACGGCACCTCGAAAACTTCCGCGGCCGTCGCCTGGTGCACGTCGCGGTCTTCCGCGAATGCCGCAAGCAGTCCCGCGTCGGCCGACAGGTGCGCCATGATCCGCAGCTCGATCTGCGAATAGTCAGCGGCCATCAACACGTGGCCCGGCGGAGCGATGAACGCCTGCCGGATGCGGCGGCCTTCGGCACGACGGATCGGAATGTTCTGCAGGTTCGGATCGGCGGAAGACAGGCGTCCGGTCGCCGCCACGGCCTGGTGATACGAGGTGTGAATGCGCCCCGTCCGCTCGTTGATCTGCTCTGGAAGCTTGTCCGTGTAGGTGGATTTGAGCTTCGCCAGCGCGCGGTAGTCGAGCACGATCCGCGGCAGGGCGTAGGAGCTCGCCAGCTCCTCCAGGACATCCTCCGCGGTCGAGGGCTGCCCGGTAGGCGTCTTGCGCGTCACCGGAATCTGCAGTTTCTCGAAGAGAATCTGTTGCAGCTGTTTCGGCGACTCGATGTTGAACTCAACACCGGCTTCCTTGTGGGCCTGCCCCAGCAACACCTGCAGTTGTGTGGCGATCTCCTGGCTCTGGCGGCGCAACAGGTTGCGATCGACGAGCACTCCGCGATGCTCCATTCGCTGCAACACGGGGACCAGCGGTTGCTCGAGCTCCGAATAGAGCCGCTGCAAGGCCGGAATCGTCGCGAGCTTCGACCAAAGCTCCTTGTGCATACAAAGCGTGACGTCCGCGTCCTCGGCCGCATAGGCGGAAGCCTTGTCGACGGGCACCTGGTTGAAGGTCAGTTGCTTGGCGCCCTTGCCGGCAACTTCCTCGAACGTGATGGTGCGCATCCCCAGGTAACACAAGGCGACCGCGTCCATGTCGTGCCGTGTGCCGACACTATTCCAGATATACGATTCGAGCATCGTGTCGAAGCGCATGCCGAGGAGATTCACGCCATGGTTCGACAATACATGCGCGTCGTATTTGAGATGGTGCCCGACTTTGCCGCGCTCGGGATTCTCGAGAATGGGCTTGAGCGCGGCGAGCACGCGCTCACGATCGAGCTGCTCCGGTGCTCCAGCATAGTCGTGATGTAATGGCACGTAAGCGGCGACACCGGCTTCGATACAGAATGACACCCCGACGATCTCGGCCTTCATGTAATCGATGCTGGTCGTCTCGGTGTCGAAAGCGAACAGATCCGTGTTGCTCAGAGCGGTGATCCAGCGCTCGAGATCCGGCCATGTCGTGATGGTCTCGTAGCGGCGCTCGATAGTCGCCAGGGGATGAGGGGTTGCGGCGCCCGCGGTTGCCGCGCCCGATCCGCCGCCCGCCGCAGCATTCGCGGCCGGTGTTTCACCGCCAGTCGAGTCACGGGCCGAACCGCTAGCGACCGTTCCGCCGCCGCTCGACCCACCCGCTGCTGGCGCCGCGGGGGCAGGACTCTCGCCACCATCCAGCTGTCGCAACAACGTACGCAACTCATAGCGCGTGTACAACTCGCGCAACTGCTCGGTATCCGGGGCGGCCGGAATGAGCTGCTCCGATGAAAGCGGCATCTCGAGGTTGGTATGAATCGTCGCGAGTTTCCGTGACAGCTCGAGGGTTGCGAGCCCGGCGCGCAGATTCTCGCCGACTTTGCCGCTGATCTCCTGCGCGTGGGCGACGAGATTGTCGAGCGTGCCGTACTGGCCGAGCCATTTGGCCGCCGTTTTAGGACCCACCTTCTCGATGCCGGGAATATTGTCCGAGCTGTCGCCGACCAGCGCGAGATAGTCAATGATCTGTTCGGGATAGACATCGAACTTGGCCTTGACCCCGGCGCGATCGAGCACACTGTTGCTCATGGTGTTGATCAGTGTGACCGAGCCGTCGACGAGTTGCGCCATATCCTTGTCGCCGGTGGAGATCAGGACGCTGTGCCCTTCCCGCGCGGCGCGGCAGGCCAGCGTGCCGATGACATCATCGGCCTCGACGCCGTCCTCGCGGAGAATCGGCAGCCCCTGTGCCCGCAGGATCGTCAGCAACGGCTCGATCTGCGAGCGCAGATCGTTCGGCATCGGCGGCCGGTGCGCTTTGTATTCGGCGAACAGTTCGTCGCGAAACGTCTTTCCGGGAGCGTCGAACACCACCGCAATACGCTTTGGCTGGTACTCCTTTACAAACTTCACGAGCATGTTCAGCACGCCGTGAACGGCCCCGGTGGGCTCGCCACGCGAGTTGGACAGGGGCGGAAGCGCGTGGAAGGCCCTGTATACGTAAGACGAGCCGTCGACTAGAACGAGATCGGGGGAGGTGCTCATGGAATAAATCAAACTCGGGCGGGCCGGAAGTATACCGGACTTGTGAAGCAGTTCTCTTTTGGCAGTGCCGCTGCCGCGCCCGCGTTCTGGCGGGCGGCGATCGAGACAGCGCACCGGTGAGTCCGGCCGCCGGCGTGCCGGGTGCCGCCGACCGGCACTCAGGTCAACCCCCTGCGGACTGCCGCGCTATACGGGCATCTGCATCGGAATCCGCCCCGAGGGGTTTACACAAATGCTCGAGCGGCTCACGTCCGCCATTGCGGCCAATCGGTTCGGGCTCGGGGCCCGGCCCGGCGAGCTCGTTACCATCGGCGGCAACGGTCGCGACTGGCTCGGCGCGCAACTCAAGGACGCACCCCCGCAGCTGAGCGATTCGCAGCTACGAACCTCCTCCGACATCCTCGTGGAAGCGTTGGATGTGCGCAGGGAAATTCGCGCCTCGCGACAGGCAACTGCGTCCGGCGAAAGCGCGGAGGGCGCCCAGGCAGTCGCGGCGCTCATGAAAGTGCCACAATTGCTGCGCCCCATCTATATCGAGGAGGCGACGGCCCGATTCAAGCAGGCGGTGGGCACCGATCGACCCTTCATCGAGCGGATCACGCAGTTCTGGACGAACCACTTCGCCGTCTCCGTGGACAAGAATCTGCTGCTCGGACTTGCCGGAAGCCTCGAGCGTGAAGCCATTCGTCCCAACGTCCTCGGCAACTTCGGCGACCTGTTGCTGGCGGTCGAAAGACATCCGGCCATGCTGCTCTACCTCGATAACCATCTGTCCGTCGGACCGGATTCCAAGGCGGCGCGGAACGTGGGACGCAGGCACACCGGGCGCAAGATCGGCATCAACGAGAATCTCGCGCGCGAAACCCTGGAGCTGCACACGTTAGGTGTCGGGGGCGGTTACACGCAGGCCGATGTTACGAGTTATGCAGAGGTGATCACAGGTTGGTCGATTGGCGGGGAGCAGGGCCGCCGGCCACAGGGCGAGCCCGGGAAGTTCACCTTCCGCGCCGAACTGCACGAGCCTGGCCCGAAAGTCGTCCTGGGTAAACGCTACCCGGATACCGGTTACGACCAGGGTGTCGCGGTGCTGCGCGACCTGGCCAGCAATCACTCCACCGCGCGCTTCATCGCTACCAAGCTCGCGCGCCACTTCATTGCCGACGACCCACCCGGCAAAGCTGTCGATCGAATCGCACAAGCCTACACGAGCAGTGGCGGTCACCTGCCGAGCGTGTATCGCGCCATCATCGACGCCCCGGACGCATGGACGCAGCCGCTCGCGAAATACAAAACGCCGTCCGATTACATCATCTCCAGTTTCCGTGGCCTGCAGATTCCACTGGAGAATGTCCGCACGCCGCTCGCGCCTTTCGATCTTCTGGGACAGCGCAACTATAGTCCCGGCTCGCCGGCTGGGTGGCCCGACCGGAGCGCCGACTGGGACGGCTCTTCAGCACTCATGAAACGCATCGAGTGGGCGGACGCCGTAGGACAAAGGCTGGGCAACCGGCGCGACGCCGCGCAACTCGCTCCGCAGCTTCTAGGCGGTACGTTGACTGACACGACTCGTACCGCGATCGCCCGAGCGGCGAGCGGCTCGCAAGCCATGACGCTTCTGATGGCTGCACCTGAGTTCATGCGGCGCTGACGCGCACGAGGGCTTTCCGATGAAACGACGCGATTTTCTGACAGCCGGTACGCTTGCCGCCAGTGGCGCCCTGCTGACCTCACGGCTCTCCTTCGCCAACACCGCGACAACCGGCAAATCGCGCTTCGTCTTCGTCATCCTTCGCGGGGCGCTCGACGGCCTCGCCGCGGTGCCGCCGTACGGCGACCGCGACTACGCCAGCCTGCGGCACGACCTCGCGATGCCAGCCAACAGCGTACTGCCCCTGAACGATCTGTTTGGGCTGCATCCTTCGCTGACCTTTCTCAGGGAGTCGTTCGGCGCTCGCGAGCTCATCGTGTTTCACGCAATCGCGAGCCCGTATCGGGAGCGCTCACACTTCGACGGGCAGGATGTGTTGGAAAGCGGTTACGTGCGGGCGCACGCCGCGCAGAGCGGTTGGCTCAACCGCGCGCTGGCTGCGATTCCAAAAGGGCGCGTTTCCGAAACGGAGTTAGGTGTTGCGCTGGGCCAGAATACTCCCTTGGTCATGCGCGGCCCGGCAGCGGTAACGTCCTGGTCGCCGTCGAAGCTGGCGGCGCTCGACGAGGACACGCTCGAGCGAATCACCGATTTGTACTCCGGCGATCCCGTGCTCGCGGCCCGTCTCGCCGACGCGCTTGCGGCGGATGCAATCGCGGATTCGCCAATGATGAGCGCCGGCGACACGATCAATCCGGGCGGCGCTGTGAGCACTGTTGGTGCCGTCGACGACCGCCCCAGCACTTTGGCCCCCGCCCCCCGCAACAAGCTGGAAGCAGCCCGCGGTGGGGGTGCCCGCTACGCCGAGGTCATCCACGCGGCAGCGGAATTCCTCCGCCGCGACGACGGCCCCAAGGTTGCGGTGTTCGACACCACCGGTTGGGACACTCACGCGAACGAAGGCGCCGCGCAGGGCCAGTTGGCGGGCCGACTCGCCGCTCTCGACTCCGGGCTCCGCGCGCTCAAACAGCAACTCGGTCCCGTATGGAATGACACCGCAGTACTGCTGGCGACCGAATTCGGCCGAACGGCCGCGATTAACGGCACGCGCGGCACGGATCACGGCACAGCCACCGCGGCGTTTCTCCTCGGCGGGGCCGTGCGTGGTGGGCGAGTAATCGCAGACTGGCCCGGTCTCTCCAGCCGCGCGCTCTACCAGGGCCGTGACCTCATGCCGACGCAGGATCTGCGGTCGGTGCTGAAAGGCGTGCTGGAAGAACACCTGTCGATCCCGGCGCGCGCGTTCAACACAACGGTGTTTCCGGACAGCGGCGCAGCCAAAGCGCTAAGCGGACTCGTTCGAACCTGACTCTCAGCTCTTCGGCGTCGAACTCGTCGACTGCGAGTCGTCCTTATCCTTGTCTTGCGGCGGCTTGGGCGTCGGCGGTGTCGGCGGTGTCGTATCGCCGGGAGCTGGGGCTGGTGCCGTCTGAGCCGGTGGCGTAGTCGTGCCGGAGGCACCCGGCCGCGTGACAACCGACGCATTCTTATCGGGCAGATACAACGGCCCTTTCATGCCGCAGCCGGACAGGGCAACGCTCGCGCAAACGATGAAAATCCAACCTGAGTGTTTCATACGTACATCGGCCTACGATCGCGCAAAGCCAGCCAGCCCCGCAACACCCGGTAGATGATCCAGAGCCCCAGGATTGCGAACCCACCCAAGGTCAGCGGAACACCAATCAAAAAGACGAGCCACAGCGGCCCCGTCACCGCCCAGATGACCAGAGTCCATAACACCGCGAACCAGAAGGTCCGAATCTGCCACCTGAAGTGCGACTCGAGAAAGGTGCCCCGTGTCGCGCCGCGACGCGCGTAGTTCATGATCACGGCAACGATCGACGGAATTCCGCAAATGAAATAGCCGACGATGGTCGCGCCCGTGGTAATTCCCACCAGCACGGAGAATGCATGCAGACCGTAAATCACATGCGTGTAACTGATTAGCGTCTCATCCACGACCGACGCCATTCCAGCCGTGCCCGAGCTCAGATTGTCTGCCATGACCCGTACCTCCGCAAACAAACCATGCTTCACGACGAAACGCGACCGTCTCTACTTGCGCTCCACCACGGCCATCGTGAGGCGCGACACGCAAACGAGCTTGTCATTCTCATCACGAATCTCGATGCCCCAAACCTGACTTCTGCCCCCGATGTGAAATGGGCGGGCGGTCCCGGTGACCAGTCCAGACGCTGCGGAGCGCACGTGGTTGGCATTGATTTCCTGCCCAACGCACACGTACTTCTCAATATCCACACACAGGTTCGCAGCGAGACTGCCGACGGTCTCCGCCAACGCCACGGACGCACCACCGTGCAGAATGCCCATCGGTTGATGCGTGTACGAATTGACCGGCATCGTCGCCCGCAGGTAATCGGGTCCGATCTCCGTCACGCGAATGCCGAGATGCTCGGCCAGCGTATTGCGCGCCCGTTCCACCAATTGCTCGGGCGTGGCCTGTACGCGCCAGATGGACTTAGTGCCGGTTGTCATGACCCTAGTTTAGCCGATGCCGCTTTCGGACGACCTGCCTTCGATGGCAATCTGCGGAATCCAAGGAGCCTGTCTGACCAATGCTCGCCTACTGCGGCCGCCCCAGCTCGGCATCTCGACCTGGGTCACCCTCGCTACGGCGATCATTGGTCAGACAGGCTCCAGCCACACGGAGCACTCCGATGACCGACTTTGCCTTTCCGCCGCCCGCCACGCCGAGCGCTGCAATTTCCGGCAGCGCGCAGCGTTTCCCAATCCACCGCATTTACTGCGTCGGACGGAATTACGCCGAGCACGTGCGCGAGATGGGGGGCGACACCGAACGTGAGGCGCCGGTGTTTTTCACCAAGCCACCCGACGCCGTGACGGCGAACGGCGCCGCCTTACCTTATCCGACCCGTACGTCCAATCTGCATCACGAGATCGAACTGGTGATCGCAATCGGCCGCGGGGGTCGTGACATTCAGAAAGATCGGGCGCTCGAGCATGTATTCGGCTACGCCGTCGGCAACGATCTCACCCGGCGCGACCTGCAAGCCGAATCGAAGAAGCAGGGCATGCCCTGGGACACCGCGAAGGCGTTCGACAGCTCGGCGCCTTTGGCGGCCATCCGACCGGCGTCGCGTGGGCATGTGTCGAAAGGCAGAATCTGGCTGGCCGTGAACGGGCAACTGCGCCAGGACTCGGACATCGCTGAATTGATCTGGACCGTACCGGAGGTGATCGCAGAGCTGTCGACCCTGTTCGAGCTCCAGCCCGGCGACCTCATCTTCACCGGCACCCCTTCCGGCGTCGGCGCGCTCAAACCCGGCGACCGGATCGAGGGCGGCATCGAGGGGCTGGAGGTTCTACGCAACACCATCGCAGCCGCAACCTGAGACTCGTTCTGAGGCGACACCCCGGCACACGCTATCCAACACCTGACATCGCGTATGAAACTCTACACTTACTTCCGCAGCTCCGCGGCCTTTAGAGCGCGCATCGCCCTCAACCTGAAGGGCATCGCCTATGAGTCCGCCTGCATCGACTTGCGGCCTCCGACTCCGGCACATCGCTCTCCGGAGTTCCTCGCCGTCAATCCGCAAGGCCTCGTCCCAGCGCTCGTACACGACGGCACGACGATCGCCCAATCGCTGGCGATCATTGAATACCTGGACGAGACGCATCCCGAGCCGCCACTATTACCACGGTCGCCGGCGGATCGGGCCCGCGTGCGAGCGATGGCGCTCGCGGTTGCCTGCGACATGCATCCACTCAACAATCTGCGCGTCCTGAGCTATCTGCGCTCGCCGCTCGCGTTGGACGAGGACGCGGTGAACGCCTGGTACCACCATTGGATCGGTGCGGGATTTCGCGGCTTGGAGGAGGATGCAAAGCGTGCCACCGGCGATGGTCGCCATATGTTCGGCAAGTCCGTAACACTCGCCGACATCTATATCGTGCCGCAGATGTACAACGCTCGCCGCTTCAAATGCGACCTCGAGCCGTACCCAACACTGCGCGGCATCTGCGCGCATCTCGAATCTCTGCCGGCTTTCTCGAAGGCTGCGCCTGAGCTGCAGCCCGACGCGAGCTGAATAATCCTCGCCTAGCGGGCCAAAATCACACGCGTCTTCGACCAGCGGTCATGCCAGCCGGTCGACGGCCCAAAGAAAGAGAAGGGCTCGAAGGGCACCATCCGGATGAGCGTCCGCTGCAGGATCTGCAAGGTCGTCGGCTTGCCACCGGATTCCGTGACAACCCGTGTGCCGGAAACCAGTTTGCCGACGGTCCGACCGGTCGTCGCCTCGCACAAAAAGTAGTACCCCACCCGCACGACCCCGAAAAGCAGCCACCGCGTGACAAATGACATGTCGAGGAATGACTGTGTCAGAGTTTCGGCGCCCACCGCGGCCCCGATCGGTACCAGGATCGCCGCAATGATCAGGTAATAAACAATGTCATCGATCGTCAGGTTGGTGATGCGCCGCCCGCGTGAAGCCAGTCTCCTCCCGTCGACGCTGCCCGCATCATCGTCAATGACGGGCCTCTCGTTCAGAGCGGCTTTCGTGGGTGCGTACGGGTTGTGCTCCATGAGATCGCGTCCTCCGTGCCTTTCCGGCGCAGACTATTTCCACCATGGACAGATATAGCACGACCTCCGGTGCCCGACCGGCCGTGGGTATCACTCCGGCGCATCGCCCAGCTATACTGCGCGGCCATTAAATTGCACCCCCCACGCGGATGACATCGTGAGCAAGCAGGACACCCACTTCTTCAACGTATTCAGCATGGTTATCGGCCTGCTGGTAGCGATCGCCATTTGCCTGTTCGCGCTTGCCCGCATCGTGGCGAGCGAGACCCAGGACAGGCAGGTCGTGGAAGACGCCAGCTACATCAAGAAGGTGGAACAGCGGATCCAGCCGTTCGCGCAGGAGGCTGTGGCGGGGCAAGACAATAGCGCGATGGCGATCAAGGCGGATGCCGGCAGTACCGCCCAGGCCGGCGCGGGTACCGCGGAATTGCCGAAGACCGGAGAAGCGCTGTTTCAGCAGACCTGCAGCGCTTGCCACGGTGCCGGTATCGCCGGCGCACCGAAAGCGGGCGACAAGGCGGCCTGGGGACCCCGCATTGCGAAGGGCTCTTCGGCTCTCTACGACCACGCCATCCACGGCTTCCAGGGTACGGCGGGCGTGATGCCGGCCAAAGGCGGCCGCACCGACGCGCCCGATGACCTGGTCAAGCAGGCGGTCGATTACATGGTGGGGCTGGCGAAGTAACGATCGCGGCCTTGGGCGGGACCTCCCGATCCGCGGGAGTGTCCGCATCGTCGGAAAGCGTCCGATCGAGGCAGCGGAGCATGATCGCCTGACTCACATGTGAGGCGGTCACGGTCTCGTCGCCATCCAGATCGGCGACGGTCCTGCCGAGTTTGAGGATCCGTCCGCGAGCCCGAGCGGAGAAGCCCAAACGCTTTATCGCGAGTTCAAGAACGTCACGCCCCGCTCTGTCAGGGCGGCACCATCGATCCACCTGCGAGTCGGCCAGCCGGGCGTTACATACGCCTTGGCGGGTAATCTGAACGTGCCTCGCACGCGCGACGCGTAACGCAGCAGACGCACTGTCTTCGCTGTAATGCGCCGCCTCTTCGAAATCGCTCAACTCAACGCGCGGCACCTCAACGTGCATATCGATGCGGTCGAGCAGCGGACCCGAGATCTTGGAGCGGTAGCGCTGGATTTCGGCGGCCGTACAGTTGCAATTGCCTGAAGGGTCCCCCTGGCGCCCGCAAGGGCAGGGATTCATGGCCGCGATGAGTTGGAATGCCGCAGGGTATTGAGTCTGCAGCGCCGCGCGCGAAACCGACACGACCCCCGCCTCCAACGGCTCGCGCAACGCCTCCAGCACGCGCCTTTCAAACTCCGGCAACTCGTCGAGAAAGAGAACGCCATGATGAGCGAGGCTGATTTCGCCGGGCCTCGCTCGGGAGCCACCACCGACGAGAGCGGCACTCGAGGCAGTGTGGTGTGGGCTTCGGAAGGGGCGCCGCCCAAAATGCGCGACATTGAAGCCGGCGCTGCTGATTGAAGCAATCGAAGCTACTTCGAGCGCCTCGGCATCTGTCAACGGAGGAAGAAGGCCAGGCAAGCGCAGCGCCAGCATGCTCTTCCCGGAGCCTGGCGGTCCGATAAACAGCAGGCTATGCAAGCCCGCAGCCGCGATCACCAACGCATTTTTCGCATTAGCCTGTCCGCGGACGTCACTGAGATCGAGCCCCGCAGCGCCCAACAGTGCGCTGCCCAAACACTTTGCGCTGGCGCCCTCCGCCAGCGTGGCACGGCCCATAGGCGTCAGCGCCTCCAACACCACCTTCCCTTCCACGTGAGCGTAAACCTCGAGAAGATGACTCGCCGCCCGCACGGGAGTCCGGGCGACCAGCAGCGCCTCGTGCGCGCCAGCGCGCGGGACAATCACTTCATGGCCGTGGCGACTCGCGTGCGCCACCGCGAGTAACAGCCCGCGCGTCGGCCTGAGCTCGCCACTCAAACCCAACTCGCCATAGAACTCACCCGTTATGAGGCCGGAATCGTCCATGGACTCCGGTCGGAGTTGCCCAGACGCGATCAGAATTCCCAGAGCGATAGGCAAATCAAACTGGCCACCCTCCTTTGGAAGGTCGGCGGGAGCCAGATTCACGGTGATTCGACCGGAGGGAAACTCGAAACCCGAGTTGAGCATCGCAGCGCGCACGCGCTCCTTGCTCTCTTTCACGACGGTAGCGGGCAGCCCCACGATGCAGAACATCGGCAACCCACTGCCAACGCTCACTTCGACATGGACGAGCGGAGCATGCAACCCAACCTGCCCACGGCATGCGATTCGAGCGAGTGTAAAAGCCATCCTTGGCCTCCATTGCTTAAGCCTGTTGATCAGTTCCCAAGGGCGCCGACCCATCCGCCGACCCCTCCATCGCCCTCACGCGCGCCTCCAACGCCTCGAGTCGCGCACGAGTACGCTCCAGCACCCGGGTCTGGACATCGAATTCGTCACGCGTAACCAGGTCCAGGTTCCCGAGGCTTGCGCGCAGCACAGCGCGGAAGTTGTTCTCGAGGTCGCGTTGCGTGGCGCGAAGCGCTGGCGGGAGGTTATCCATCAGCCGGCGGGCGATCTCTTCGATACGTAATGTTTCCATCAAGGTTCCTAGGGATGTAACTGCGCCATTTTGGAGCGACCCCCAAAGCTCAAGCTCCAAAATGGGGCATGGGCCTGCCCGACACGCACGCAAGCTTCGGAAACCGCACCGAAATTTGCTGTGGCACGGAAACTGCACCTCCGGTGCGCGCTTCACCAAGCTTACGCGTGTCAGGGCCGCGCGTGCAGCGGCTGTTTGTGGGGCGAACTGCTCAAAATGCCCGAGCCAAGAGATTCAGAACATCCGGGAGACCAAATGCGCACCGCTCCGAAGAACTCTCATAAAATCCGTCGTTTGACGGGCCTCGCGCTGGGGGCGCTGGGACCCGCGCTGGCGTGGGCGGCCGACGCTCCCGTTCCTAACAAGGGCGACACCGCGTGGATGATGACGTCCACCGCCCTCGTGCTCCTGATGTCCGTGCCCGCACTGGGCTTGTTCTACGGCGGACTCGTCCGCACCAAGAACATGCTGTCCGTGCTCATGCAGGTGTTTGTTGGCTTTTCCCTGATCACCGTCCTGTGGTGTGTCTACGGATATTCCCTGGCGTTCACTCCGGGCAACGCCTTCTTCGGCGGCTTCAGCCGCCTGTTCCTCGCCGGAACGTTCGACCCGGCCACCGGCGCCTTTTCCCTGGCTTCGACGTTCAGCAAGAACACTCCCCTGTATGAGCTGGTCTACGTCGCTTTCCAGGCAACCTTCGCGGCCATCACCTGCTGCCTGATCCTCGGCTCCATTGTCGAGCGCATCAAGTTCTCGGGCGTCCTGCTGTTCCTGGTGATCTGGTTCACCTTCAGCTATATCCCGGTCGCGCACATGGTCTGGTTCTGGGCGGGACCGGATGCCTATTCCTCGCCTGACAAGGTGGCGGCTGCGAACGCCACGGCAGGCTACCTTTGGCAAATGGGCGCGCTCGACTTCGCCGGCGGCACCGTGGTGCACATCAATGCGGGTATCGCGGGTCTCGTCGGCGCGATCGTGGTCGGCAAACGTGTCGGCTTCGGCAAAGAGCCTATGCCACCGCACAGCCTTACGATGACCATGATCGGAGCCTCCCTGCTGTGGTTCGGCTGGTTCGGCTTCAACGCCGGCTCGGCGCTCGAGGCGAACGGCTCCGCTGCGCTGGCTTTCATAAACACTTATCTCGCGACCGCATGCGCAGTGCTGTCGTGGATCGCCTGCGAGTGGCTCATCAAGGGTAAGCCGTCGATGCTGGGGGCGGCATCTGGCGCGGTAGCCGGCCTCGTGGCGATCACCCCTGCGGCGGGCAACGTCGGAATTCCCGGCGCGTTCGTCATCGGACTTGCGGTCGGCGTCGTCTGCCTCTGGGGCGTGACCGGCCTGAAGAAGATAATCAAAGCCGACGACTCCCTGGACGTCTTCGGCGTGCACGCGCTCGGCGGCATCTTCGGCGCGCTGATGACGGGCATCTTCAACGCGCCCTCCCTGGGCGGCCCCGGCTCAACGACGGACTGGGTAAAGGGTACCACCGGCTATCCGGGTATCTGGCAACAGCTCGGAATTCAGGCGGAGGCCGTGACGATCGTGGTCGTGTGGACGGCTGTCGTCGCGTTCATCGGGTTTTACATCGTCAAACTGGTCGTCGGCATTCGCGTGACCGAGGAAGAGGAACGCGAGGGTCTGGACATCACTTCGCACGGGGAACGCGCGTACGATATGTAAGAGAGGCTGCGGGACCCCAAGCCCCGGCCTGCCTTTGGCGGACCGGGGCTTGTCATTTGTGGGCTGTGACCTGGAAACAGCGACGCTCGCCTGCGGGTGTGACGGACTTCAAAGGTCGCGGGAGGGCAAAGCGCCATACTGGAGCTACTTATGTTGCGACCCGCAGCTATGTTGCGAACCACAATCGTCTCCGCGTTGATCGCCGCCAGTATCTGCAGCGTGGCCCATGCTGACGTCTATCGATGGGTGGACGAAAAAGGCGAGCCGCACTACTCCGATCGGTGGGTGCCAGGATCCGAGCTCATCAAGTCGGACAAGCCTCACCCGCAGAACCCGGATTCGAACGCGAACCGCGCCTCTCAGCCTCAGTACCAGACGCCCGCCGGCGCCCAGCATGCCGCAGCCCAGCAGGCCGAACGCGCCAACGCGGAGGCTGTTAAGCAGGACGTGGCCAAGACCAAGGACGTCCAGTGCAAGCAGGCCAAAGAGCGCTACCAGAAGGCGATCGAAGCCCGCCGCATCTACAAGCCCGCTAAGGAAGGCGACACCGACCGGGCATTCATGTCGGACGCCGAGACCGATGAGTACCGGGCGCAAGCACGCAGTGACGTCACGCTGGCGTGCGGCAGCCCGCCTCCCGCGGTACAACCCCAATAACGAACTCCTTGCACCCCGCCAGCGCCTCACTATAGTCGCGTTGCGGCCGACCCGGCCGATCGAACGTGGACACCCGAATCATGCGCGTGGGCTTTGTCGGGCTGGGAGCAATGGGCATGCACATGGCGCGCAATCTCCATCGCGCCGGGCTACTGGCCGCGGTTTGGAATCGCACGGCCGAGAAAGCGAGCACCTTGGCAGCCGAGCTGAACGTGCAGGCGCCACCGACGGTCGAGGCACTCGGATCGAGCGTCGACGCGGTCGTCACCTGTGTTTCGGCCGACGCGGACGTCCTGGAAGTCGTTCAGGCGTTGGCCAAAACCCTGAAATCCCGCGGGCTGGTCCTCGATTGCTCCACCGTCGGCGCGGAGACCGCGCGGAAAGCGGCCGAGCTCCTGCACCCACGCGGTGTTGAGTTCCTCGACTGCCCCGTGAGCGGCGGCACCGAAGGCGCTCGGGATGGCACGCTGGCCATCATGGCGGGTGGCACCGAGGAAGCCTTCGAGCGGGCAAAGCCCATACTTGCGGCCATGGGAAAGGCGGTCACCTACTTCGGTCCGACCGGCAGCGGCCAGGCCGCCAAGGCAACCAACCAGATCATGTGCGCCGGCATCATTGAAGCCGTCTCGGAGGCGATGGCCTTCGCACGCGCGCAAGGTCTACCGCTCGAGAAGATCGTGGACACCCTGGGCAAGGGCGCCGGCTCGAGCTGGTACTTCGTACATCGCGCGCCCAACATGGTGCGCGGCAGTTTCCCTGCGGGCTTCCGGGTGCGTCTCCATGAGAAGGATCTGACGATCTGCCGCGACATGGCGGCGCGCTTCGGTGTCGCTCTACCGGTAGTCGAGCGCATGCTCGGCGAGTACGCGGAGCTGGTCGCGCGCGGCTATGGCGATGAGGACATCTCGTCGACCTTCCGGCTGAAGACCGAGTTATTCGCGCAACCGAAGAAAACCAACAACGGCAGCAAATAACACCATGGCAGAGCTGCCGGCCCCGCGCCCGGCATCCGGGAAATCCCTGTACCTTCCGGATTTCTGCACCTCGCGCGCGGCGCTCATCCTCATCCTCATCGTCGAGCTGACGGCCTTCGTGCTGACACTCGCGCGCCAGAACCTGGCGGTGGACTTCTGGACGGACCTGACACGGACATCCCTGTTCCTGCTCTGGATCGGGCTCACCGGTACCACGCTGCTGTGCCTGGCCAAGAAACAGCTCGCCCGACTCGGTGTCGCGCAGGGATCCGCCATGGTATTCCTGCTGATCGTCGCCGTCATCGCGCTGGTCTCGGGTTGCGCGTTCTACATTGGCCGCACCGAGGTGATTTACGGGCTGGGCCTGTCCGAGCTGTTTCCGCGCGATGCCGGGAAATTTCTCCTGGGTAACATCTCCATTGGCCTGGTGATCACCGCCCTCGCGTTGCGCTACTTCTTCGTCACCCACGAGTGGCGCCGCAACATCGAGATGCAGGCGGCGGCCCGCGTACATGCCCTGCAGGCGCGTATCCGGCCCCATTTCCTCTTCAACAGCATGAACACGATCGCCGCGCTCACGCGCTCCAATCCCGCGCTCGCGGAGCAGGCCGTGCAGGATCTAGCCGACCTGTTTCGTGCCAACCTGAACGAGCAACGTAACATCCTGTTGCTCGAGGAGGAGATCGAAGTCGCCCACATCTACCAGCGCATCGAGGAGCTGCGCCTGGGAGAGCGTCTGCGTGTCGACTGGAAAGTCGAGGCACTCCCCCGTGACGCGCTCGTGCCGGGTCTCCTGTTGCAACCATTACTCGAAAACGCAATCTATCACGGCATCGAGCCGCGCCCGGATGGGGGCACGGTGACCGTGACCGGTGACATTGCCGGGCGCCTCATCACCATCGTCGTGCGCAATCCCGTCGGCGAAATCAAAACCAGGCGCGGCGGCGGCAATCAACTGGCGCTGGCCAACATCCGCGAGCGCCTCGCCCTGATGTATGGCGAACAGGCCCTGGTGAAATCGGGACGCTTCGATCTCGAATACATCGTGACCTTGAGATTTCCATACGTCGAGAAGCGCGAGCTGTTGGTCACGTGACGCGGCTGAAAGTACTCATTGTCGATGACGAGTTACCGGCACGCGAGCGGCTGAAGAGTCTCCTGGTCGAAATCCCCGACACTGAAGTCGTGGGCGAGGCCAGCAACGGTCAACAATCGCTCACGCGAGCCTATGAGCTGACACCCGACGTCGTTCTCCTCGATGTGCGGATGCCGGGGATGGACGGCATCGAGGTGGCGCGACATCTGAACACGCTCGCAGAACCTCCGGCAGTGATCTTTACAACCGCATTCGATGAGTACGCGGTGAATGCGTTCGAGACGCACGCGGTCGGCTATCTGCTGAAACCGATCCGCAAGGAGAAGCTCGCTGCAGCGCTCGAGCGCGCCGGTCGTCTGACTCGGCCGCAACTGCAGAAGATCGCGGCTGCCAGCAGCGAGAAACGGCGTACCCACATCGCCGCCCGCCGTCGCGAAGGTCTACGGCTCATTCCGATCGACGAAGTGCAGTTCTTCTTCGCGGAGCAGAAATACACCACGGTACGACACGTCAACGGAGAGGATCTCATAGAGGATTCGCTGCGGTCGCTCGAAGAGGAGTTCGATGCCGACTTCGTGCGTATCCACCGCAACGCTCTCGTGAACGTGCGCTACCTGGAAGGCATCGAGCGCGGCGACGACGGACAGTATTTTGTGAGACTACGTGGCTGCGAGGCGCCGCTGCAGGTCAGCCGGCGCATGGCCGGCGAACTGCGCGAGAGATTCAGGCTGTAGCCACCTACAGAATGTAGCGGCTCAGGTCCTCATCCTTGACCAGGTTACCGAGATTACTGTCGACATACTTCGCATCGACCGTCAGCGTCTCTCCTTGCTGATCCGACGCCCCATACGAAACCGTTTCCAACAGCCGCTCCATCACGGTGTGCAGACGACGGGCACCGATGTTCTCGGTCCTCTCGTTCACGTGAGCAGCGATCTCTGCGATGCGCCGGACGCCGTCCGCCTTGAATTCGACCGACACACCTTCAGTGGCCATGAGCGCCTTGTACTGTGAGGTCAGGGACGCGTCAGGCTCGGTCAGAATCCGCACGAAGTCCTCGACCTTCAGCGAATCCAACTCCACGCGGATGGGCAGGCGGCCCTGCAACTCGGGAATCAGGTCGGAAGGCTTGGAGAGACTGAACGCGCCCGAGGCGATGAACAGCACGTGATCGGTCTTGATGGTGCCGTACTTCGTCGCGACGGTCGACCCTTCGATGAGCGGCAGAAGATCGCGCTGCACGCCCTCGCGTGAAACGTCGGCTCCCATCGTCTCCTGCCGGCGAGTGACCTTGTCGATTTCGTCGATGAAGACGATACCGTTCTGCTCGGCATTCGACAGGGCGCGGATTTTCAACTCATCCTCGTTGATGAGCTTTCCGGCCTCTTCGTCGGTCAACAGTGTCAAAGCTTCTTTCACACGCACCTTGCGCGTGCGGGTGCGATTTCCGCCCAGGTTCGCAAACATGGACTGCAACTGCTGTTGCATTTCCTCCATGCCGGGAGGCGCCATGATCTCGACACCCATGGGGAGTGAGCGCAGCTCGATCTCGATCTCACGATCATCGAGCTCCTTCTCACGGAGCATCTTGCGGAATTTCTGCCGGGTCTCGGCATCGCGTGGTTGCGCCGGCTCGTCCGTCGAGAAACCCATCATGCGCGGCTTCGGCAGAAGCGCATCGAGCACGCGCTCTTCGGCGGCATCCAGCGCGCGCTGCCGCACCTTCTCCACTTCCTGCTCGCGCATCATCTTCACAGCGACGTCCGCCAGCTCCTTCACGATCGAGTCGACGTCACGTCCGACGTAGCCGACTTCGGTGAATTTCGTGGCCTCGACCTTCACGAACGGCGCATTCGCCAATTTCGCCAGCCGGCGCGCGATCTCCGTCTTGCCGACTCCGGTCGGCCCGATCATGAGAATGTTTTTCGGCGTGATTTCCTGCCGCAGGGGCTCGTCGACCTGCATCCGACGCCAGCGGTTGCGCAAGGCGATCGCCACGGCGCGCTTGGCGGCATTCTGGCCGACAATGTGCTTGTCGAGCTCCTGGACGATCTCGCGGGGTGTTAGAGATGATGACATGTTGGTGAGACGCCCTGTCAGGCCTTGGCCCGCGGCAATTCCTCGATGACGAGGTTGCGGTTGGTGTAGATGCAGATGTCGGCGGCGATATTGAGCGAGCGCTCCACGATATCGCGCGCACCGAGGGTCGAGCCCTCCACGAGCGCACGGGCCGCGGAGAGCGCGAACTGTCCGCCGGAGCCGATGGCCGCGACGTCGTGGTCCGGCTCGATCACGTCGCCGTTGCCGGAAACGACGAAGATCTTGTCCGGATCGGCTACCAACAGCAGGGCCTCGAGCCGTCGCAGGTAGCGATCCGACCGCCAGTCCTTCGCGAGCTCGATCGCCGCTCGAGTCAGATTTCCGTACTTCTCGAGCTTGCCCTCGAAACGCTCGAACAGCGTGAATGCATCGGCGGTTCCGCCGGCGAAACCGGCGAGCACCTTGTTATCGTAAAGGCGGCGCACCTTGCGCGCGTTGCCCTTCATGACGGTATTGCCCAGCGTCACCTGTCCGTCGCCGCCCATGGCGACGCCATCGTCGCGGCGCACCGCGAGAATCGTGGTGCCATGCGGATTGAACTCGAACTTGTCGCTCATGAGACTCCTGCTGCCGGGCAGGCAAAACGAAGCACCGACTTTCCGCTGCTGGGTCAGCCCTTCTTCCGCGCCCGCGGGTGAGAAGCTTCGTAGATACGGGCGAGGTGCTGGAAGTCAAGGTGAGTGTAGACCTGGGTGGTGGAGATGTCGGCATGGCCGAGCAGTTCCTGCACCCCGCGCAGTTCCCGGCTCGATTCGAGCAGGTGCGTTGCGAATGAGTGGCGGAAGAGGTGGGGGTAGACGTGCATGCTCAGTCCCTGCCGCCGCGCCCACTGGGCCACCCTCGTCTGGATGGCGCGGGGGCCGAGCCGCCTCCCGCCGCGCCCCACGAACAGGGCCTTCTCCTCTGGCTTGGCCAAGGCGGAACGGTCCAGCAGCCACTGCTTCAGCACACCGGCAGCGACACTGCCGACCGGCACCAGGCGGGTCTTCTGGCCCTTGCCGAGCACCCGGACCATGCCCTCGGCCAAATCGAGATCACCCATGTCGAGACCCACCAGCTCGGCGAGTCGCAGGCCCGAAGAGTAGAGCAGCTCCATGATGGCGCGGTCGCGCAGGACGAACGACCCCGCCCGGTCGTCGGCCTTGATGTCGAGGAGACGCGCCATCTGGTCGGGGTCGAGCGTCTCGGGCAGACGCTTGGCCGCCTTCGGAGCACGCACGTCGTGGGCGGGGTTTCGGCGGACGCCACTGAGGGGGACGGTCTCATCACCTCGACGTGGCTGATTCTCCCGGACCAAAAACTCATAGAAGCTTCGTACGGCGGACAGCCGACGCTGCACACTCCGGGGTGACAAACCGCCCGCATGCGAGTGCGCCGCAAACACCCGGATGTGCTGATTGTCGAGGGCGGTCCAGTCCTCGAGCCCGCTCCGATCGCAGTACTTCACGAGCGCGGCAAGATCGCGGGCATAGTTGGAGTCGGTATGCGCCGAAAGCCGGCGCTCCGAGTTCATGTAGCGCCGGAACCGGGCCACCCATTCGAGCGCCGCCGGCGTCATCGAGTGGTCGCGCGGGCTGTCAGAAGTCCCGCGCGGGATTCAATGCGTCGGCAATCAGATCCCCCATGCGAGCCAGGAACTCCGTGCTCATGCCGGGATGAAAGCGATCGCGGTCCGTGCTGCCGATGGCGAGAAGGCCTACAGAGCCTTTTTCGCCCAGCGGTACCAACGCGATCGAGCCGATATCGTTCGCGTCCGAGCCGAAAAGGAACTCGCGCTGCGAGTCACGCGCTTGTCCACATCGGGGCCTGCCGCTCGCGAACAGAGTCTCAAAAGACTTCAGGTTTGGATCGTCCGCGCGGATGGAGCGCACAAATCGCTGCGCCGTCGAGTCCGCCGTGTCACCAATCAACACCAGCACGGCGTGAAACGCGTCGAAATCCTCACGGAGACTGGATTCGATGCGAGTAATGGCTTCCGCACGCGAAGGTGCGCCGAGCAGCCGCCGCGTGAAACGGTGCAGTTTCTCAGCGATTACATCGTTGCCGCGGGCAACCTGCACGAGCTCTGCGAGCTTGCCCTCCAGAGAAGCGTGCTTCTCGCGCAGCACTTCGATCTGCCTCTCGACGAGAGAGATCGTAGAGCCGCCCCGGACGTGTGGGAGACGCAAGCGCGCCAGCAGCGCCTGGTGACGCTCGAAAAACTCAGGATTGTGCTGCAGGTAGGCCGCGATTGATTCCTCTTCGGTTTCAGTGGCCGACAGGCCACGGGCTTCTCGTGTTGTCATATGCTTCAGACCTCGACGTGACCTTCGAAAGATGTCTCGGCAGGACCCGTCAACCAGATATGTTCTCCAGGGCCGCCCCAGTTTACGCGTAACTCGCCGCCGCGCACGCGCACGCTCACTTCGGAATCCAGGCGGCCTCGCTGACGCCCCACCGCCACGGCAGCGCACGCGCCTGTCCCACACGCTAATGTTTCCCCCGCCCCGCGCTCGTACACCCGCAGGCGGATGTGGCCTGCGTCAATGATTTCCATGAACCCCGCGTTCACGCGCCGCGGGAAACGACGGTGCGCCTCGATGGCGGGACCCAGCGTCTCGACGGGAGCCCGCTCGACGGACTCAACCTCGAGCACCGCATGCGGATTGCCCATGGATACCGCGCCAATCGTGATGGGCTGACCGGCGACTTCGAGGGAATAGGGATCGACCTCGGCCGGTGCATCGAAAGGCAGCGTGCGCGGGTCGAAGCTCGGCACGCCCATGTCGACCGACACTACGTTGCCGCGGAGAATTCGCGCGTGGATGAGTCCCGCCGGGCTATCCATTGTGACAGCGCCAGCTGGCGCAAGGCCGCGGCGATGGAGCAGGGCGGCGATGCAGCGCGCACCGTTTCCGCACTGCTCGACCTCGGCACCATCGGAGTTGAATATTCGGTAGAACACGACAGTGTCGGGTCGCCGGGGCGGCTCGAGCACCAGCGCCTGGTCGAATCCAATGCCCGTATGCCGATCCGCGAGGTGTCGCAACTGGTCGGCGGTCAGCACGGGTTGCCCGGCGGGCGCATCGAACACGACAAAGTCGTTGCCCACGCCATGCATCTTCGTGAAATCGAGGCGCATGACCAAAGAATAACCGAAACACCCGCCCGCCGCCCGCATCAACGCAGGGCGGCCCGGTCTCGAAAAATGCAGCGATCCATCACCGTGAAGATCCCCGCGGCGCGCGCACGCCCCGCAGCGGCCTCATCGATCACGCCGTCCTGTAGCCACAATGCGGGAAGCTTCAGCCGGATGCATTCATCCACAATCTCCGCGACGTGCTCCGGCCTTCGAAACACGTCCACGATGTCCACATGCTCGTCGGGCCCCAGCACCTCCGACAAATGCGCGAGGTCCGGCACAGCCACCTCGCCGAGCACGGTCTCCACGGTGGGCGTGACCGGGATGATTCGATAGCCAAACCGCTGTAAAGAGCGTGCCACACCGTGGCTCGGACGGGTCGGATCCGCGGACAATCCGACGACCGCTACGATGCGGGCCGAACGCAGGAGCTGGTCAATCTGCTCACTGGACGGGTTGGTAAACACGGAAGTTCGCCTTGGCGTGGTCCCTTGTTGGCACTATCTTAACTCTCACGCAGGTGCCATTGCCTTGACATCCGACGACTACACCGTCCGCATAGAGCCTCACGGCCGCATCATCCGCGTGCGCGCGGGGCAGCCGGTGCTGGAAGCGGCTCTAGCCGCCGGCCTCAACCTCCCCCATAGCTGCAAGTCGGGTCACTGCAGTTCCTGCCGCGCGCGGCTGCGAAGCGGCGAGATTCGCTACCCGACCGTACGACCCGCTGGGCTGACGGCAGCGGAGGAAGAGGCCGGCAACATACTGCTCTGCCAGGCGCGGCCGCTGACGGATCTGGTACTCGAAGCGCGGCTCATCGCCACGGTCGCCGACGTGGAGATCAAGACGCTGCCGTGCCGAATCGCACGAATGACACCGCTCGCGCCGGACGTCATGCAGGTGTGGCTGCGATTGCCCGCAGTCGAAACACTGCGCTTTCAGCCGGGGCAGTATCTGGACGTGCTGCTGGACGGTGGCCGCCGCCGCAGCTTCTCGATTGCCAGCCCGCCGCACGACAGTGACCTCATCGAGTTGCACGTGCGTCGCGTGCCAGGCGGAGGATTCACGGAGCGTTTGTTTGGAGGGGCCGGCCTACCGGCGGCCGGCGTACCGGTGGCCGGCGATCCCCTCACCGACGGCGCCCTGCTTCGGATCGAAGGCCCGGTCGGCCAATTCATCTACCGCCGCGGCACCAGCCCCCTCCTCATGATTGCCGGCGGCACCGGCTTCGCCCCGCTCAAGTCGATGCTCCGGCACATCCTGGAGGACAGCTCCGAAAGCGCCGGACGAGACATCCACCTGTACTGGGGTGCCCGGGGCCCGAACGACATCTACGAGGAGTCTCTCGCGCTGGCCTGGATGCGCCGCTATCCGAGATTCCACTTCACCGCTGTCTTGTCGGAGTCGAATCCAACCGACGCCGGTGAGCATCGCCGCCTCGGCTGGGTGCACGAGGCAGTGCTCGCGGACCACCCCGACCTGGCGGGCTTCGAAGTGTACGCCGCCGGTCCGCCCGCGATGATCGAAGCCATCCGTACGACTTTTCCCCGCCACGGCCTCAATCCCGAGCGCCTCTACTTCGACTCCTTCGACTACGCCCCGGACCAGACGCCGCGCAGTTAATCTCAGCGCCAGTTCGCGCACTCTTGCTTTCCCGCGCTCGCCTCACCGCGCGCCGTCGCCGCCCACCGCTTGCCACTCGATGTTGGTTTCACCGCGCCTGTCTGGCGCCGGCGAATACTTGACATCTCAATGTAATCAATGTGTCGCATAACCCCCCTACTCTGCGCGAGCGATGCGCGCGTTCCCACGCGGCCGCATTCCAACAATATTCAGTCAATTCAGGTCGATAGCAATTCAATGACTCCAAATATCTTCCGTACGGCGCGACCCGGCCGAACGCGGCCTGGCCTGGTACGGCCCAGTCGCTCCTCGCCTTCCGCCATACTCGCCGCCAGCCTCGGCATGACGACGCTCGGCCTCACAGCGCTCAGCGCATCCTCCGTTGCCGTCGCCGACGCCACCACCGCGGCGGCGACTGAAGCCAGCTCGCATTCGGGAAAGATGGCCGTGTCCATCACCGGCTGGCCGAATATCACCGGGCTGACAGTTCTGGCGGACGGCATCGCCGTCACTCCCTCGAATGGCGTGTACACCGTCGCAACACATAGCCGCCTGACCATCCTTGCGGCGAGCGTCGAGATCGCAACACTGGAGGCGAAACCGAGCATTACCTTGTTCGACCTCCTGCCCGAACAGCACGAAGAGCACGAACATCGTAGTTGCGGCAGCTCCACGGAGCTCGCCAAGCTGCTCAGCCTGCTGCTCAGCCTCGACTCCGACGCGAACCCGGGCAACGGCATTTCGATCCCGGCCATGACGTCGACGCAGCGGCCCGTGCAACTCGCGGGCCTCTCGGAAACCAGTCTGCTGTCGCTGGAACTGCAGTTGAGTGGCCGCAGCGTGCCGCTCAATACCGCGCTACTGGCGGCGAATGCCGCGCTCGACCAGGAAACCTGGAGCGAGTCGCTCGCGACCCGGACCCCGTTCGTCAACGACATGTCCGTGTTGCAGAGCTACCTCGATCGGGTGTTGGGCGCCTTCGCGTTCGACTCGAACAGCACGTTGGAAGGGTTCTCTTACCTGGCGCCCTCCGAGGTCAACAGCATTCCGGCGACGCTGAAGAGCCAGGGCATGTCATTCGACGGCAACACACCGGTGTTCTCCTGGCGCTACGGGCTGCAGCGTACCGACCCCGTCACGTATAAACCGACCTTGGCGTATCCGCTGGACTTCCCTGCCGACATCCAGGCGATTTTCGCAACATTCGGCAACAAGCCGGACTATGGTCACATTGGCGATATCGACATCGCCAATGGCAAGCTCTACGCGGCGATCGAAGACGAAGACAACACTCAATTTCAGGACTACATCGCCGTATACG
>DATMQL010000257.1:0-4645 GCA_035566815.1 Steroidobacteraceae bacterium
CACGAGGGCCCGTCCCCGCGATGGCCGGAATGTGATGACCAGGTAGCCGTCCTTCGCGGTACCGTCGAAAGTGCGCTCGACACTCTTCAACTTCCCGCCGGCCGCCGCGAAGACGTCGAACTCATTCAACGCCCGTTTTCCGTTGACGTCGACGTCGAAGAGGCGTTCTCCAGTTGTGGTCGCTGTCGGCTCCACGAATCGGGCTGTAATCCGGTACCGCCGTCCGTCTGGAACCGGGATGTGATACGCGAATTCGCCCTCGCGATAACTGTCGCAGAGACGTGCGTCTACGGCGCCGGTCACCGCCGAGCGCTCACCAACGGGAGTGTCGGGCGGATCAATGCCCTTGCCCTCGCCGCCCACGAAGTACATATCGGAGCCGTAGCGCTCGTTGTCCCGCGCCACATAGCCGGAAATATCGCCCGCCTTAATGCGTACGACTGCCGGTGAACCCGCGAACGTCCACCGCAAGGTGTCGCTCGTTTCCACCCCACCAATGTCAGCGGTCGCTCGCAACTCGTTCGCTCCCTGTGCGAGATGAATGCCCCGCCACAGGCAAACTCCCTCGGCGCAGGAGGTCACACCCTGCTCCTGGCCATTGAGCGACAGATGCGCTTGCGTGGCATTGCTGTATGCCTTGACGTCGAGCACAGCATACGCCCGATCCGTGTAGCGCCGCCCGACGAGGTGGAGCGTTGGCTGCGTGCTCCAGTTCGCGCGATAAAAGTAGAACGCGTCCTTGGCGACGGTACGGTCATAGCTCACGAGGCCTTTTTCGTTGATGTCCGTGAGATCGCCCTCGTTGCGCGAGTCGCTGGAGAAATCGAACAGGTTCCAGATGAACACACCCCAGAGATAGGGGCGCGCCCGCAGAGCACTCCACGACGCCTCGTGATAGAGGTTTTGCATCTCTTCAGGGTGGGGCCGGCCATGGGGATTGAGGGGACCGCCGGCGGGATCGTCACTGTGTTGGGTGAGCGCCGCCCCCGCGCCATATTCAGAGATGGCCAGTGGCAACCGCGCGTGACGCGCATGCGCGGCGTCGAGCATCACGCCGAAGTCGCTGAACTTGCCGGTATACCAGCCGAAGTAGCGGTTGTAGGCCACGACATCCGTAACTCCGACGATGGAGTCGCGGGGCGCGATGTTGGCAATGTCGCTGCCGGTGTGAGGCGGCAACCCCACTTCGCAGCAATCAGCCAGGGTGGTGAACCGGCCCGGATCCTCGCTCTTGGCAAGACGGTTGAGGGATTCCAACAGGGAAAGAGGCTTGCTCACGCCGCCCGACTGCGTCGCCCGCAAATCGATTTCGTTCGCGATCGACCACACGGCGATCGAGGGATGGTTGTAGTTCTGCCGGATGAGCTCGAGGAGCTGCCGAGTGGCGTTGGCCGCAAATGCTTCGCTGGCAGGTGCGCCGTCAAACGACACCTGGTTCACGAGGGGAATTTCCGCCCACGCAATGATGCCGCGCTCATCGGCGAGATCGTAGGAGCGTTGGTCATGTTGGTAATGAGCCAACCGTACGGCGTTGCCGCCCATGTCCGACAGGATGTCGAAGTCCTGCTCCTGGTCGGCGCGTGAAATGGCCCAGCCTTTCACGGGACGATCCTGGTGCATGCTGGCGCCGTGGAGGGAAAGGTGCTCGCCGTTGAGAAAGAAGCCCTTGTCAGGGTCGAAGGCGAGAGTCCGCAATCCGAGCGGTTGGGTGACACGGTCGAGGATCTCTCCGCGAGGCGATCGCAAGGTCACCACCGTTCGATAAAGATACGGATCTTTCACGCCCTGCCAGAGTCGGGGCTGTGGGATGCGCAAGGTGGCGGATGTCACGACCACCTTGGCGGTGAGTGTGAGCGGCGCCGCGGGTTCGGTGGACGCGACGACCTTCCCGTCAGCGTCTTCTATCACTGTCTCGACCGATACCTTCGCGGGTTTCGGCCCGTCGTTGACCACCCTGCTCGCGACCTGCACTACGGCCGCGGCAGGATCAATCGACACCGCGTGCGCATAAACCCCGGGCCCACCGTAATCCAACATATCGACATGCGCGGACCGAGTGACCACCAGAGCCACGCTGCGATAGATCCCCCCAAACACGAAGAAATCACCCGACAGCGGAATAACCGCCGCCGTGGTCGATCCCGGTTGCGGCCGGCTGTTGTCCGCCTTCACCACCAGGACGTTGTCACCCGAAGGATCGATGGCAGCCGTCGCATCGAAACGGAATCTGGAAAAGGCGCCGGCATGCTTGCCGAGATAGTGGCCGTTCAACCAGACATCGGCAATCGCACCGACGCCGTCGAACTGCAGAAAAAAGCGGCTCGCCTTCTTTTGCCCGGCAGCAGCGGCAGGCGCAGCTCCCGGCGGTGTGGCGAACCGCAGGCGATACCACCCCATGCCCTGCACGTTGTTTGACAGCGGCGAGCGCTCGATTCCCTCATTGCCGATGCGATTCCACGTGTGGGGTACTTCGACAGCGCTCCATGCCGAGTCGTCGAATGTGCGACCTTCGGCACCGGTGACGGAGGCGGACTGTTGGAATCGCCAGCCGTGATCGAGGCTTACCAGTACCCGCGGCTCGTCCGCAACGGCGAGCGACGCGCCAAGCCAAGATACGGCGAGCAACGCAACTGCAGCCTTGCACGGCATAGCCCCGGACCGCACCAGCCAACCCCAAGCGCGCAAGGCCCCGTGCCATGACCCCAGTGAAGGCCGCAAACTCATTCCACCCCCCTCATCTCCCCTCACCGCGGCCTCGAGCCCGTCTCTACCAATTCGCCATCGTGCCGTCTTCCAGCCGATTCACCGGCAGATACGCACGCTGGTACGGATAGCGTGCGGCCAGCGTCTCGTCGATATCCACGCCCAGGCCCGGCTCATTGCCCGGATGCAGGAAGCCCGCATCGAATGTGTAGGAATGCGGAAACACCGCGTCGGTCTCCGCCGTGTGGCGCATGTATTCCTGCAACCCGAAATTCGGTATCGACAGGTTGAAATGCAGCGCCGCCGCCATGCAGACCGGCGACAGATCCGTCGCGCCGTGACAACCGGTTTTGACGTTGTAGAGGTCGGCCAGCGTCGCGATCCGGCGCAAGTGACTGATGCCGCCGGCGTGCACCACCGTCGACCTGATGTAGTCGATCAGCTGCTCCTCGATGAGCTGCTTGCAATCCCAGATGCTGTTGAACACTTCGCCGACCGCAAGCGGTGTGGTCGTGTGCTGGCGGATGAGCCGAAACGACGCCTGGTTGTCCGCGGCGACCGTATCCTCCAGCCAGAACAGCCGGTACGGCTCCAGATCCTTGCCGAGGCGCGCCGCCTCGATCGGCGTCAGCCGGTGATGCGTATCGTGCAACAGGTCGATATCCCACCCGAGCGCCGCACGCGCCGCCGCGAACAGATTGGGCGCGGATGCCAGGTACTTTGGGGTCGACCAGACATTCTCGGAAGGCAACGCACCGTCAGCCGGCTCGTAAAACATTTTGTCGCGCGACACGCCATAGGTCGAGGCAAGGCCGGGCACACCGGACTGCAGGCGGATCGCGGTGTAGCCCATGTCACGATAACGTCGGGCTTCGGCGATGGTCTCCTCCACCGTCTGGCCATTTGCGTGGCCATAAACCCGTACACCGGTTCGGCAGGCTCCCCCCAACAGCTGGTAGAGCGGCATGCCGGCGGCCTTGGCCTTCAAATCCCAAAGCGCCGTATCGACGGCAGCAATGGCACTCATCGTGACCGGCCCGCGCCGCCAGTAGGCGCCTCGATACAGGAACTGCCAGGTGTCCTCGATCTGGTGGGCGTCGCGCCCGATCAGGGTGGGGACGACGTGATCGGCGAGATAGCTCGCGACCGCGAGCTCCCGCCCGTTAAGGGTGGCATCCCCGAGACCGTAGCTTCCATCGGCGGTCTCTATCTTCAGCGTCACGAAATTGCGGCCCGGGCACGTGACGATCACGCGCGCGGCCGTGATGGGGAGGATCCTCGAATTTGACATTGGGCCGGCAGCGCCTCGGTGTGTGGTAAGGCCACTTCAACGCATCCACGGTGCCCGCGTCAAGGCCCCAGGACGTCAAATCCTCTCCTAGCCGGCGCCAGCACGCGCCATCGCCGCCTGCCGGGGCCCACTGCAACTGCCACGACGCCACCACCAACTGGTCAGTGAGGTACCGGAGTATTGATAAAGTGGCCTGACCAGTATAAGTTTGGCCCCGTAAAAAGAATCAGTACCGTTTCGACAGGGGGTAACGGCAAATGACATCCATGCATCGCGCATTTATTGGTGGGACCGGCGCACTCACCGCTTGCCTCGGGCTCGCGGCCCCGGCGCTCGCCGATGACGCTCCAGAGCCACAACTGGAAGAAATCGTCGTAACAGCCCAGAAGCGCGCGGAGAATCTGCAGACCGTACCCATCGCCGTGACCGTGATCAGCGGCGACGCTTTCACCAAAGCCAACGTCTCCGGCTTTTCCGACCTCGCGAAATTCTCGCCCTCGCTCACGACGACCGCGGGCGACCAACCCGCCAACAGCGCGCTCGTCGTCCGCGGCGTCGGCACCTTCGCATACAGCATCGCCGCGGAGCCGAGCGTCCTCGTAGTAATCGACGATGTCGCAGTGGGCTACCAGGCGCAGGCGTTTACGGATC
>DATMQL010000258.1:0-4555 GCA_035566815.1 Steroidobacteraceae bacterium
GATGCCTTCCTGGTCGGTCACGTCGTGACCCACGAGGGCCTGCTGAAGAACAGAGTTGATGTTCTCGACAGCTTTGAGGACCCCTTTACCGCCGTAGCGCTTCTTGTCGCCGTCGCGCAGCTCGACGGCCTCGCGAGTACCGGTGGACGCGCCCGAGGGCACGGCCGCCCGACCCATGGCACCGGAGTCGAGAATCACGTCGGCTTCGACGGTGGGATTGCCGCGGGAATCGATAATCTCGCGGCCGCGGATGGCGGCAATTCGGCTCATGGGGCGTGGGTCCTGCTGCTTGCGAAGAAGAGCTAAGAAAGATACTTGAAGGGCGCCGGGGGGGCCACCGGAACCCGCCCCCGGGGGCTCGGGGCACCCGCCTGCAAGAATCACGTTACTCGCGGGCGGGTGCCAGAGCGAAGGCTGGCTCAGCGCGAGATCGCCCCTGTCAGAGCAGGGATTCTTCGAAAGGCTTGGCTTTGACGGCGAGGTCGAGGGCTTTGAGGGTTTCCAGGAGCGGCTCCATGCGTGCGAGGGGCCACGCGTTGGGGCCGTCGGAGAGGGCCTTCGAGGGATCTGGGTGGGTTTCCATGAACAGACCCGCTATGCCGGAAGCCACGGCGGCGCGGGCCAGCACTGGGATGAACTCGCGCTGGCCGCCGGAAGCAGTGCCCTGCCCGCCCGGGAGCTGCACGGAGTGGGTGGCGTCGAAGACGACGGGGCACTTCGTGTCGCGCATGATCGAGAGGGAGCGCATGTCGGAGACGAGGTTGTTGTAGCCGAACGAGAATCCGCGCTCGCAAACCATGATGGCGTCGTTGCCGGTGGAGCGAGCCTTGTCGACGACGTTCTTCATCTCCCAGGGGGAGAGAAACTGTCCCTTCTTGATGTTGACCGGCTTGCCTTGCGAGGCAGTGTTCACGATGAAGTTCGTCTGTCGGCACAGAAAGGCGGGCGTCTGTAAAACGTCGACAACCGAGGCGACTTCCGCGAGGGGCGTGTCTTCGTGCACGTCGGTTAGGACGGGCACGCCTACCGCGCGACGGACGTCTTCGAGAACCTTCAGGCCTTCGTCGATGCCCGGACCGCGGTAGCTCGAGCGGGAGGAGCGGTTCGCCTTGTCATAGGAAGCTTTGAACACGTAGGGAATCCCGAGACGTGTCGTGAGCTCCTTGAGGCGGCCGGCGATCTCCTGCGTGAGTGTGGGGCTCTCGATGACGCAGGGCCCGGCGATGAGGAAGAAAGGTCGGGTGATGCCGACCTCGTGACCAGCGAGTTTCAAGCGCCTGCCGCCTGCGGCAACAGCGCTGCGCGGTGCGCACGGGCCGCGCGGATGAAGCCGGTGAACAGCGGATGGCCATCGCGCGGAGTCGAGGTGAACTCCGGGTGGAACTGCGTGGCTACGAACCAGGGGTGGTTCTGCAGCTCGATCACCTCCACGAGGCCGTCGCGAGAGAAGCCCGAGAAACGCAGCCCGGCGTGCGTGAAGCGATCGAGGTAAGTGTTGTTGAATTCGTAGCGGTGGCGGTGCCGTTCCATGATGACGTCTTTGGCGAAGATGTCGCGGGCGCGCGTACCAGCGCCGAGCAACACTTCCTGCGCACCCAGACGCATGGTGGCGCCTTTGTTGGATGCTTCGTCGCGCACCTGTACGCCATGCGACTGATCCTGCCACTCGGAAATGAGCGCGATGACGGGGTTCTGGGTCGCACGGTTGAATTCGGTGCTGTTGGCATCGGTGAAGCCCAGCACGTGACGACCGTACTCTACGATCGCCACCTGCATACCGAGGCAGATACCGAGATAGGGGACGCCGTGCTCGCGTGCGTAGCGTGCGGCCTGGATCTTCCCTTCGATGCCGCGCTCGCCGAAGCCGCCGGGGACGAGGATCGCATCCATCCCTTGCAGCATGTGCGTGCCGTGCTGCTCAATGTCCGTGGATTCGATGTAGTGGATGTTGACGCGTGTGCGGCTCTTCAGGCCGCCGTGCATCAGCGCCTCGTGGAGTGACAGATACGAGTCACGGATCTGCACATACTTGCCGACCATCGCGATGTCCACCTGGCCATCGGGGTTGGCTTTCGCGCTCACGACCTGACGCCATTCGGTCAGATCGGTGGGGGGCACTTCGAGCCGCAGCTTATCCACAATGATGGCGTCCAGACCCTGCTCGTGGAGAAGGATCGGGATCTTGTAGATGTCGTCCGCGTCGACACCGGAAATGACCGCGCGCTCTTCCACGTTCGTGAACAGAGCGATCTTGCGTCGCTGTTCTTCCGGCAGCGGATGCTTGCAGCGACACAACAGGACATCGGGTTGGATCCCAATGCCGCGGAGTTCCTTGACGGAATGCTGTGTCGGTTTGGTCTTGATCTCGCCGGAGCCACCGACCACAGGCACGAGCGTCAGGTGCAGATAGACGCAGTTGCTGCGGCCGAGCTCGACGCCGAGCTGCCGGATGGCTTCCAGAAACGGCAGAGACTCGATGTCGCCGACCGTCCCACCGATCTCGATCATGCAGACGTCGGCGCCATTAGCGCCGAGCTGGATGCTGCGTTTGATCTCGTCGGTGATGTGCGGAATGACCTGCACGGTGGCGCCGAGATAATCGCCGCGACGCTCCTTCGCAATGACGCGTTCGTAGATGCGTCCGGTCGTGAAGTTGCTGTGACGTCCGGTGACCGTGCGCAGGAAGCGCTCGTAGTGGCCGAGGTCGAGGTCAGCGTCGGTGCCGTCCTGCGTGACGAACACTTCACCGTGCTGAAACGGGCTCATGGTGCCCGGATCGACGTTGATGTAGGGGTCAAGTTTGACCATCGAGACCTTGAGGCCGCGGGCCTCAAGAATCGCGCCCAAGGATGCTGCGGCGATGCCTTTGCCCAATGAGGACACGACACCACCGGTGACGAATACAAAGCGCGTCATAAAATATTAGCCAGGGTTTTCCCGTCGCTTAAGAAATACTGCTGCCGTGAAGGCAAACACGACGGAACAGTAGGTTACCAGATTAGCCGGATCAGTGTGATGACTTCTTCCAGAGCAAGCGCGCGCGGCGGCGTGTGGTGGGCGTGGCCTGCACCGTTTCGTCGAGCAGCAGGTCGGCGACGGCGAGGAGCCCTTCTTCGGAAGACGTGGCGCCAGAGGAAGCGGTGGAGAACAGCAACGGGAGATGGGCGCGCTCAGGGACAGGGACGTGAGATTCCTGCAGTAAGCTCTTGAGTGCGCGGCGAGGACCGCCTGGGCGGGGGGAGAGGCGTTCGCCGCCGACGCGCCAACGGATTGTCAGCGTTGGCGGGAGGGAATCGAGGTCAAGAGGGCCGCGAGGATCTGGCTCTAGCTCCAGCTTCCCGAGATCGCGGGGGAGATCGTACGTGAGGGAGTCGTGCCACGACCAGACGAGATCGGCGGGCGGGGCTGCGGCCGACGACTGCGGTCGTAGCGACAGGAGATCGCCGTGACGCTGCGCACAAACGCTGCCCTCCCCCTCACCCCACGTAACGAATGGATTGGCGTCAGGGCGAGCGTCGAGCAATGGGCCTGCGAGTTCTTCGAGACGTCGCGTGTCGGGAGCCAGGAAGCCGGCGCGAGTGATCCAGAAGCGAAGCGCGTTGCGACGGCGAGCCGGCGAGAGGGCCCGAAGCGATTTCGCCCAGAGCGATTCACCATAACTCGCCCGATCGACGTCGGCGAGGGCGAGCGTGTCAAGAAGCGACTGGGCTTCTGCGGCGTGGCGGGCGGAACGCGCTACTGCCGTTGCGGCGGCGGGCCATCGATCGCGAATCAGCGGCAAGATGCGCAGGCGTAGATAGTTTCGATCGAGGCTCTCATCGACGTTGGTGTCGTCCTCGACCCACGTCAGGCCCTGTGCTCGCACCCACGTCTCAAGTTCGCCGCGTGAGCGTGACAGGAGAGGTCGCGCGAGAAAACCATGCGCGAACGGAGCGAGAGCAGGCATCGCGGAGATGCCTGGCAGGCCACTGCCGCGCAGTAGTTGCAGAAGGACGGTCTCGAGCTGATCGTCGGAGTGGTGGGCGGTCAGGAGGATTTCGCCGGGGTGGAGGGCGGCGGCGAGTAAGCCGTAGCGGGCGTCGCGAGCGGCTGCTTCGAGCGAGGTGCCGCGAGAGCGCTCGACCTTCGTGGTTAGAATCTTCAGTGGGACCTGCAACTTGCGAGCGAGCGTGCGGCAGTGAGCAGCCCACTGTTTGGATGCGGGGCGCAGGCCGTGATCGACGTGTAGAGCACGGAGTTGGAACGAGCGGGGGCGCTTCGCGGCGAGGACTGCGAGGGCTGCTAGAAGTGCGGTTGAGTCAACTCCACCGCTGAGGGCAACACATAGCGCGACGTTGGGAAACGCCGGTGCGAGTGTTGTGAGTTGGGCATTGAGCCACGCCGGGCCGAAGGCGCCGGGGGTTTGCTTGGCCGACGACGACTCGCTGTGAGTAGCTTTCCGCGATAGTTTCCGGCGCATAGTGGGACTATGTAACGGAAATGATCGCGGGGTAGCGCGTCACGGGTGCGACGCGCGTTAGGGCGCGCTCTCCGAAAACACGCCGAAGCCGGCGAT
>DATMQL010000259.1:0-18886 GCA_035566815.1 Steroidobacteraceae bacterium
CTCGTTGTTCGCCATTCTGTCGGTGTTCCTGGTCATGCGTCTCACCGGTATCCCACTCAACATCGCCACCATTCTCATCGGCTCGACCGTGCTGGGTGCCACCGAGAACGACCAGATTCATTTCTTCTATCACTATCACGAAGGGCTGGTGAACGGCTCGACCGCCACGGCCCTGCGACACGCGATGTTGATTGCCGGACGTCCCATCCTGTTCGCCACCCTCATCAACGCCAGTGGCTTTCTGGCGCTGGCGCTCTCGGACCTGCCGCCGATGCGCCAGTTCGGTATCGTCTCCTCCTCGGCGTTCGTTCTGGCGCTGCTCGCCGATTTCACCGCTTTGCCAGGGGCGCTGTGGATCCTGAGCCGTAATAAGCGCAACAACTCTTAACGGACAGCACTGCGGTAACCGCGTCATGCTCGTGGGCTTTCGGCCAATCGGTGCCGGACACGGAACAAGCCCATGGATGCGCCTCCAAAAAGCGGGGCCGGTAAGACCGGCCCGATCCTCGTCGTCGATGACGATCCGGCCACGCGCCGTATGCTGGCGAGCTATTTTCAAGAACACGCCATGCCCGCCAGCGCCGCCGCCGGGCGCCAGGACCTGAACCGTCAGCTGCACGCCGACGAGCCGATTCTCATCATCCTGGACCTGCGGCTGGGACAGGATGACGGGCTGGACCTGCTCCGCGAGATCCGCTCGAGCTCCGACGTTCCCGTGATTATCACCACAGGCCACCGGCTCGATGAGATCGACCGGGTGGTCGGCCTCGAGTTGGGCGCCGATGACTACGTGACCAAACCTTTTGGCTTACGAGAGCTGCTGGCACGAGTGCGCGCCGTCCTCCGCCGGCACGAGTTGGGCCGGCTGGCGCGAGCCCGCGAGCCACAGCGCGGCGGCTACAAATTCGGCAGCTGGATCCTGGAGCGCCAGACTCGCCGCCTCCTCATGGCGGATGGCACGGAAATCACGTTGACAAAAGGCGAATACTCGCTGCTCGTAGCGTTTCTCGAGGCGCCACAGCGTACCCTCACACGCGAGCAGTTGCTGCAGAGTACGCGGATACACGAGGACATCTTCGATCGCAGCATCGATGTGCAAGTGCTGCGCTTACGTCGCAAGCTGGAAACCGACGCAAGCGCGCCGCGTGTCATCCAAACGGAGCGCGGTGTTGGCTATGTCTTTACGCTCACGGTGGAACTGTTTTGAGCGGGGCGGCGCAGCGTACACGGGCCCTGCGGCCCGTGCTGATATTGACGTTCGCGCTCGCCGCTTGCGGGGTTGGTTTGGCGCAAGCTCCCGCGCCACCGCCTGACTTCGACACGGCGCCGAGCGAGGAGCCCATCGCGCCGATCCCGGCCCCACCGCCGGCGGATCCGCTGAAACTCCTGCTCGGCGAGCGTTTGTTCGAGGACCCGCGTCTGTCCAGGGGCAATGTGCGCAGTTGCCTGACGTGTCACGACATCCGCAACAACGGAAAGAGCGGCAAGGCGCCCCCCATCTCACTGGATGGAACGCCCCTACCGAACGAAACACTCACCGTTTTCAATGCCGCCCTGAGCTTCCGCCTCTCCTGGCAAGGACGCTATCGCACGCTGGAATCCCAGATCATCGCGTCACTGGTCAATCCGCGCCTCATGGGTACCAACATGGACGAGATCATCGGCAAACTACGCCTGGATCCCGGCACCGTCAGCCAATTCGAGAACGCCTTCGGACACGGTCCGGACGCGAGCAGTCTGCTGGACGCCATCGCGACTTTCGAGCGCTCGTTGCTGACACCGGGAAGCCGCTTCGACGGTTGGCTGTCCGGCGACAAAGCCGCGCTCTCGGAACAGGAGCTGGCCGGCTATCACTTGTTCAAGTCGCTCGGCTGCATTGCCTGCCATCAAGGGGTGAACGTAGGCGGCAACCTCTTCGAGCGGCATGGAATCTTCCGGCCGCCGGAGCGCGGCGAGCCTGAGCTGCTGCGAGTACCGAGTCTGCGCAACGTGGCCACCACGGCGCCCTACTTCCACGACGGCAGCGCCGCGAGCTTGCCCGAAGCCGTCCGCAAGATGGGCCGCGCACAGCTGAATATGAGTCTCGCCGACCCGCAAGTCGAGGCGATCGTGGCGTTCCTGGGTACCCTGACGGGAAATTATCGAGGCCGGCCCGTCGGGGAGAATCCATGAGAGTCGCACAGATCATCTCGGGGATGGCCGTACTGCTGATGTTGTTGACCTGGTTGTGGTTGCGCGGCACGGACGACGAGGCAGGTATGGCGGACGAAGCCATGCACGCGCTCGATGACTTCTCCATGGCCGAGCGCGCGCTGCACCGGGACGTGTTGAGCGCCCGCATTGGGATGCTGCGGAACTACGATCCCCTGGTCCGCGAAATCAACATGCTGCGTGAGGCCACCGGGCGGCTACGCGCGGCAGCTCAACATGAATCCGAAATCGCCGCCGCCGCCGCGGGCCTGGCCGCTCAGATCGACCAACAGGAGCAATGGACGGAGCGGTTCAAGACTGAAAACGCGCTGCTACAGAACTCGCTATCGCACTTCGGCCTGCTGAGCGCCCAGCTCAGCGCCGCGGACGAGGGCGGCCTGTTAGTTCGCAGGGTCAGCGCCCTGGCTACGGCGTTCCTGCAATTGACCTTCGACCCCTCGCCCGCTGCGGCGGCCGAGGTCGACCGCCGGCTGGGACGGGCCTCATCCGGCAATTCGCAGTCGGAAGATGCGGCCTTGCTGGACCCGCTGTTGGCGCACGCTCGTCTGTTGCGAGACCTCCTGCCGGAGACGGACCGGGCACTGCGGGCCGTGTTCGCCGTGCCGGCCAACGGGGAATCCGAGGCGATTCGCGACCTGATCCTGGCCCGGAAAAATGTCGCGGAGGACAAGGCAAAGTGGTTTCGCCAGGTACTCTACGTCACATCCGTCCTGTTGCTCGGATCACTCGCGTATCTGGCCATCCGCCTCCAGTCGCGAGCCCGGTCGTTGCGGCGCAGGGCGGCCATGGAACATGTCATCGCCACCATCTCGACACGGTTCATCAATTCGCGTCCACGCGATATCGCCGGCCACGTCGAGGTCGCGCTGGCGCAGCTGGCGATGTGCATGGGCGCCGCCCGCACCTATTTCGTGGTGGGCGGTGAACCGACGCGGCTTCATAAATGGTCGCGTCAGGGACTGCCTTTTCCCGAGGGCTGGCCCCACTCGGCATGGAAGCTCGCGCAGCGCTTGGGCCGCAAGGGCGCGGAAGTGCTCCAGGTCCGGGATGTTGGCGAGCTCGAGGCCGGAGACGGCCGCGACGCTCTTCTCGCGGCGGGACTGCACGGATGGCTCGTCATCCCGAGCCGCCGCGAACAGCGCCTGAACGCCATACTCGGCTTCGACATACTCCGCACCGCTTCGACAGTCAGTCCATCCGAGCTCGCGCTGCTGCGTATGGCGTGCGATGCCATCGCCAACGCGGTGGCGCGGGAATCGCTCGAGCGCGAACGCGAGCGGCTCGAAGTGAATCTGCAGCAGGCGCGACGCATGGAGACTGTCGGTGCGCTCACGAGCGGCATCGCGCACAATTTCAACAACATCATCGGCGCGATTCTCGGTTACGCCGAAACCGCGCTGGCGCATATCCGTTCCGGAGACCGCCAGATCGACAGCCTGAACGAGATCAGGCGCGCAGCGGAGCGCGCTCGGGACCTGATAGGTCAGATCATGACATTCGGGCGGGGCCGCGCGCTGCGCTTCACCAAAGTGTGTCTCAACAGCCTGGTCGCGGAGGCGAAATCGCTACTCGACGCCTCACTCGGTGCTTACGTGACCACCGTCATACGCACGACCTCACCGCAAGCGATCGTCCGCGGTGCGGCCGCCCACTTGCAACAAGTCGTTTTGAACGTCTGCACAAATGCAGCACAGGCGATGGACGCCCCGGGTACGATCGAAATCGAAGTCGATGTACAGGATCTCGCGCACACCATGCTGACCAACACCGGAGAGATTCAGACCGGCCGTTACGCAGTGGTGGCGGTGACGGACCCCGGGCGCGGAATGGATGAGCAGACGCAGGAGCGCATGTTCGAACCGTTCTTTACGTCACGGCTGGAAGGTAATGGTCTCGGCCTCGCGACGGTCCGCGAGATCGTCTTGCAACATGGCGGCGCGGTTAAAGTTGAAAGCGCTCCGGGAGCCGGCACACGCTTCGAGATCTGGCTGCCCTGCGTGTCAGATGAGCCCGCCTCATCACGCAATGGGAGCGCCAGCGTGTTGGGCCGTGGCGCGGGAGAGACGGTGCTGGTGCTCGAAGCCGATCGCGAGCGACTGTTACGTCACGAGGAAATTCTTGCGGCCCTTGGCTACGAGCCGGTGGGATTCGCGCAGCCGGCGGAAGCACTTGAGGCCGTACGCCGGGCGCCGACCCGGTTCGACGCGGCGCTGTTGTGCTGCCACCTGCACGGAGTCGACGTCGTACTCGATCTCGCGACCGAGCTGCATGCCGACTCGCCCGAGCTGCCGTTGGTCCTGGCGACAGCTTCCGCCGTCGAATTCGGCGCACCCTCGCTTGCCGGCGCGGGCATTGCGGCGATCGTCCGCAAGCCCTTGACCTCGGGTGAGCTCGCGGACGCTCTCGCGGGTGTTTGCTACAACCGTAACCAGTCTCGCCGGCGTGAAACAGCGGCGTAACCGATCTCCCTCAGTCTGGTGCCTCGGAACTTACAAATCAGGACCAGAAACATGAGTACTAGGGTCGCAGACGGCCGGGTCTTGCATCTTCGCGATTGCATCGAGGCGATCGGCGGCGCCGTCTTTCTTCCCGGCGAGGCGGACTGCATCGGCCCGGGTAACATCCGGAATGCGGCCGTGGAGCATCGGCCCGCCGCGATCGTGAGGTGTCGGACGGTCGACGAGGTCCGGCTGGCAGTGCGAGCGGCCCGGGTCCGAAACTTTCCCCTCTCGGTACGGGGGGCCGGTCACGATTGGGCAGGCCCCTCGCAGCGACACGATGGCATGGTGCTCGACATATCTGGAATGCGGCAGGTTACGGTGGATGGAAAGTCGCGCGTGGCGACGGTGGCCGGTGGTGCGACGGCCGCCGACGTTATTGCCGCGGCCCGTCCGTATGACCTTGTCGCGGTCGCCGACCTCGGACTCGCTGTCGACGATCTGCTTGCCGCCGATGTCGTGCTCCAGGACAGCAGCCTGGTCACCGCCGATCGCGACAACAACGCCGACCTGTTCTGGGCGTTGCGCGGCGGAGGAGGAGGGAATTTCGGCGGCGTGGTGACGTCGATGCGCATCCAATTGCACGCGGCGACGATGGCGCACGCTACCGTGAGTGGGCGCGAGACCTGTCCAGGACGTTAGTGTGATTCGAGACTTCAGGCACGGCGGACCATGCGCCTCACCACCGCGAGGTCCAAGAGCAGACTCCGGGCTGCCGTAAGATCTGCTGTCTCGAATCCTTCCGTGAAGCGGCCGTATGCCGATGATAAAAGGCGGAAGGCCGCCGGAGCCGCCCCACGGCTCTGCCGCAGACGCGCGAGGCTCATGGCGGCCCGCAGCTCCCACGACATCGCACCCTGCCGGCGCGCAACTTCCAGGGACTCCTCGAAAAGCGTTTCGGCCTTTGCAGCATTCGTATAGGAGCGCTTGAGGAGAGCCTCGCCCTCTGCGCGCAACAACTCGGCGGCACACCAACCGGCCAGATTGCTCTTCGCGCGTTCGAGCACCTCACTTGTCACCGAATCCTCGACCAGCGTCCCCAGGGCCTCGATATGCAGTGGTGTGCAGCGCGGATCGCGAAACAGATCCAGACGCGAGTCACTGTCGACGCCGCTCTCCCGCCATGTCAGTACGAGTTCCAGGCAGCGGCCCCAAAACTGCCAGTAGCTCAGGGCGTGTCGGCTCGCATGCTCGAGGAGCATCGCGACCTGGCGTCGCGCCTCGTCCAGGTCGCCTCGCCAGAGCGCCACGCCGCTGACGCAGGTCAGTCCATAGCAGAGAGAGAGCGCGTGACCCAACGTCAACGCGGACCTGACACTGTCACGACTGGCCTGCAAAGCCTGGTCGGGAAAACCCTGTATCCACAGAATAGGGGCCAGCACGGCATGCGCTGCGACCCGATGATCGACCGTGCCGCGAACAAACTGCACCGACGGATCCCAGGTTGAGGCCTCCGGACTCTCTGCCAACCCTCTGAGCACCCGCTCGGCATGGTGGCGCGCAATGCCCTGGCCGCCATGGAGATGGTGAGCCAGGGCCATCATCCGATCGCCTACGACACCTGCCCTGCGGCCGTTGGTCGTGAGCCGTCGGTAACGCTCGCCCAGGTCCACAGCCGAGCGGTAGTCCGCGGCCATGATGCGATCCACCCATAGGCCCCATAGCACCCGTTTGCGGTACAACGTCTGATCGAGCCGCTCCGCCAATTCGAGGGCAGTGGCAAACGCCTTCGTCGCCTCCGCGCATGATCCTCGTGTGTAGACGAGTGCGTTGCCGAGTGCGAGGTTCAGTTGCAACTCCAGGCTCGGGTCAGCAGGCAGAGTGTTTGTCAGGGTGTCGAGAGCCCGGACGAGCCGCTCGCGGTACTCGTTGAGCAGGCAGAGGTGGAACCAGAAGGGAGCAGACTGGGCCGTAAGTGCCGCACCGAGCGCAGCGTCACCGTCGGCGCTAAAGCACCAATCCAACGCGGCGCGCACATCGTCTATCTTCTGGCCGTTTGCCGCTAGCCAATCTTCGGCGTGTTGCAGCTCTTGGGGTGGCGCGGATGCTCCCCACGTGCAACACAACATGGCGTGCCGGCGGCGGATTTCCACATCCTCCGCGCTATTCGCGAGCTTCTCCAGGGCGTACGCGCGCGAAGTCTCGAGCAACTGATATACGCTGTGATCAGCGAACGCGTGTACCCCAAGAAGGGATTTCGCGCCCAGGCTGCTGAGCGCTTCGAACACGTCTGTCGGGCCTCCGGCCGCCACGTCGCCATCCGTCGCGGCCGCCACGAAAGATGCAGACGCAACATCGAACGATCCGGCGAAGACGGCCAGTCGGCGCAGCACGGCCCGCTCGAAAGGAGACAGCAGCTCGTAACTCCAATCCAACGTCGCCCGCAAGGTCCTGTGACGCATCAGCGCTGTGCGACGGCCACGCGTCAGCAAGCGCAGGCGATCGTCCAGACGCGCGGCCAACCCGCGAATTCCGAGGAGATCCACCCGCGCCGCCGCCAACTCGATGGCGAGCGGAAGCCCATCCACTCTGCGGCAAATGTCCGCCACAATCGGTACGTCGGCATCCGTGAGCTCGAACGACTCGCAACTCGCGGCGACGCGCTCGGCGAACAATTGAATGGCCGGAAAAGCGGCGGCCGCGCTCACCGTGGCAGAAGGCGGAGGAAGCTCCAATGGCCCGAGACGAAACACCCACTCGCCCTTGGCACGTAGGGGCTCCCGACTGGTGGCGAGGATGTGGACGCCGCTGGCGCCCCCGAGCAGCCGTTCTGCCAACACCGCGGCCCCGTCGATGAGGTGTTCGCAATTATCCAGCACGATCAGGATCTGTTTGTCCTTAAGAGACGCCACAATACTGGATGTGGCATCCCTGGCGACCATCGAGAGCCCGAGCGCCGCCGCGACCGTCGCCGAGATCAGCTGGGGATCGCGCACAGAAGCGAGATCGACGAAACACACACCATGTGGATACGTCGGATACAACACATGGGTCACACTCACAGCCACCGTAGTCTTGCCGACGCCACCGGGGCCTACGAGAGTCATGAAACGACGCTCTCGCAACCGCTCGGTCAACGTCGCCACCACGAGCTCGCGGCCGAACATCCGGGATAGCGAAGCAGGCAGGCTATGTGGAGTTTCACCGATGCGCGCCTGCTCGACAGCCGCGGACGGATCGCGCGCCAGGGACGTCACAGGTGCGACAAAACGGTATCCGTGTCCGGTCACATTCTCGACGTACCGGCTGGCAGTGCGCTGATCTCCGAGCGCTCGGCGCAACGCCGCGATGTGAACCCTGAGCGTTCCCTCCTCAACAACGGTGTCAGGCCAGACTCGCTCCCGCAACTCGCTCTTTCTGACGACTTTGCCCGCACTCTCCACCAAGGCCACGAGAACTTCCCGCGCGCGGCTCCCCAGCGCCACCGGCTCGTTGCCGCGCATCAGGATTCTCTGTGCTGGAAACAGGCGGAAGGGACCGAAAGCGAACCCTGAAACGCCTGGGTGAATATCCGGTGTCATGCCTCGTGCCCACGGAGCGGGCGGGCGTCCGTCGGGAAAGAACTTTAGACTGAGTATAAACAGCTCCAGACTGATGGGGATGTCTGCTGGCGCCGACGGGAACGCGCTTTACACTTTGCGCGCGTCCTGATTGCTCCAGCTGAGCCGCATCCCCGATACCCGACGGATGCCCGCCTGCCCGGTCATCGTCGGTGGATCACCCATGAGTTGTACGGTAATTCGACTCGTTCCCTTCGTTCCCTACTCATTTGACCACCCACTGGACCTGTGACAACGCCACCTGCACCTTCTCCAGCGCTTTATCAGCGGCGGCATTCACACAGCGGCGATAGGCCGAGGCTCGCGACAGGTCGCCCGGCTCATAACCGTTTCCGCAGACCTGGTGCGCGGCTACGTTGATACGCCGGTGCAGAATCTCAACTCCCTGCCTGGTCGACAGGTTCAGATCCCCATAGGGGACCGTTATAGTAGGTGGTTCCGACAAGTCGGCGGCCCAGGCGTTGGGCGCGAGTGCGCCCAGGGTCAGCGTGAGCGCGACCCACATAGGGGCAACACGACGGAGCGGGATGCCTTTCGGATTGGTATCTGCCTGGTAACAAAGCGCACTCAGATGTGTCGTGGGTCCCATAAGCTACTCCGCACCGCCAGCGATATGCCGGCTGACGGTGCGAAGAATCGGGGACGCGGATTTCCAGGTAATTTCACGACTGGAGAAGCGAGCTACCGCTGTAACGATTGCGCAAGGTCTTGTAACAGGCACCCATAGCGAAGCGCAGCGACGCACTGGCGGGTGCTTCCCCGGCAGGTCGTGCTCTACCTGGAGACGTGGATCACCATGCACGAAGACTTGCGCAACCGTCCGAGCTGCCGTGTCACGTTTGAAGCCCTGGTAGCCGGCTTGCAGCGACACGTCGCGGCCGCCGGCGCCTAATCCGCCGCGCTCCCCGCCCGAAACGCGACAACATTCGTGGCCACATACCCGGATGTCGCCACCGCTCTGAACAAATCCCCCAGACTCGCCGGCTTCGTCAGGTGTTGATCGAAGCCAGCCTCACGCGTCCGCGCCAGATCCGCGGGCTGCCCCATTCCCGTGAGAGCAACCAGCTTCACTCCCTTTCCCCACGGCTGCCTGCGAATCATGGTCGCCAGCTCGATGCCGTCAGGATGCGGCATGTTGAGATCGATGAACGCAACCTCCGGAGTGAGCTGCGAGGCGGCCTCGAACGCGCTCGATCCGTCAAAGCAGGTGCGCACCGAGTGGCCATTGGATATCAACAGCTCGCCGAGACTGGTCGCGGCGTCCACGTTGTCATCCACGACGAGAATACGACGGCTCGCCTGCACCGGCTGGGCGTTGCCGGCATCCACGTCACTGTGACCCGGCGCGACGACCAGCGGCAGATGAACTGCAAACTCGCTCCCTCGACCCGGACCGGCGCTGAGTGCACTGATCTCCCCGCCGTGCAACGAAATCAACGAGCGTGCCAGCGCCAGGCCGAGTCCCAGGCCCGCCGCGGCCTGTGTCTTGCTCGCGTCGAGCTGCACGAACATGTCGAAAATCCGCGTCAGGTCCGCCGGCGGAATGCCGATTCCATTGTCGCGGACCGAGATGATCGCCCGCGGCCCTTCGGCACGCATCGACAGCTCGATACGCCCGTTGGCGGGCGTGAACTTTGCAGCGTTATTCAGTAGGTTGGCGATAACCTGTGCGAGCCGTGTCGGATCACCATCCACATGGAAGGTACGCGGCGCGTACCGGACGACGAGCTCATGCGACTTTCCCTCGATGTTAGGTCGTGCCGTCTCGATCGCCGCATTGACGAACGAATCGACCGCTACCTTTTCCCGATGCAGCTGCAGCTTGCCCCGGTCGACCCGGCTGACATCCAGCAGGTCGTCGATCAATCGGGTCACCAGTCCGAGCTGCCGGTCCATCATGGAGTAGATATCCGCCGGTCCCTCCGGCACGCGCAGCTTGAGAATGGCGATCCCATTACGGATGGGAGCGAGAGGGTTGCGCAACTCGTGGGATAGCGTGGCGAGAAACAGACTCTTGACGGCATCCGCCCGTTGCAGCTCGGCCGCGTATTGTTTCAATTCGAGGGCCACTTCCTTGAACATCTCCTGTGAGCGCCGATAATCATCGCGCGCCTTGCGCATGGTCTCGCCGAGAACAATGATCAAAGCGCAGGTCAGCGCATACACGCCAAGACCCAGTGCGGTGGCGAGGCTTCCCTCCGCAAGGAGGCTCGGCGCTTTCCCGAACAGGAGGGTCGTTCCGACGAGTCCGGCGACCGCCGCCGCCAGCGCGGGACCCCAACCGCCCATCCAGACAGCCACCGCGATCGCGCCAAACAGCGTCGCGTACGGCAGATCCGATTTCAACCAGGGCAACAGGAACCAACGCAATACGACCGCCGCGGCAGCAATGGCGAACGCGGCGGTGTACCTCACCGCAACGAGGCTTGCGTCCTTGGGGCGTCCGGCGGAAGCGAGCTCGCCCAGAAGGAAGGTCAGCAAGAGGTAGGACGACACGATGGAACTGCATCGCGCGACATACCAGCCAAGCGTATACCGCGCCCCCGCCACGGTGCTCAAGACCAGGTCGGCCGCCGACGCGACCAGCATGAGCGCCAACCACAGGTAGAGCGGATCGTTGAACGCCTGCTTGCGCCAGATGACCAAGGCGCCAACACCATACAGAGCGATTGTCACCCAGCTGATCGCCTGTGCCGTGCCGCTGAACGGCTCCAGGAGCGTCCGTGGCAGTTGAGCGTTCGCCAACACGAAGCCAACGAGAACGCACACGAGCGTCGTCGCGAGCCATGCGAGATACAACTGTCGCCAACTCGCCTTCCAGCGGCTCGAGGCAGCGCGTGTCTCGGCAGCCACGGCCGCCACAAACAGCAGCGCCGGCCCGAGGCGCAACGCCAGAAACAGCGCCGCCGCCGTGTGTTCCGCACCAAACAGCCGCCCGGGCCTTATCGCATCGTTGAAGCTCAGGGTGTAGGCAAGCACCATCCCCGCACTGAAGAGATAGGCGCAAGTCAACAGGAGCAAGGCCGGACGCCCGTGCGTCACGAATTGGCGACCCAACATTGCTGCAGTGCATAGATCGGCAAAAAGGACGCCGATACCGTAAACGCCCACTACGGTCGGGACCACCGGCACCGGTTGCTGCGCCCAGGGAAGAAATCCCAGGAGAAGCACGCCGTACAAGACCGGCAGAGCCGCAAAGACGCGTCGCTGCCACAGGGTGGGGGTAGTCATAACCCTACTCTCCCATCTCGATGCAGTCCGGGCAACCGGCTACAGAAACCGTCACCCGTTCCCGTTCCCTACCCCGACTCCCCACCAGCCTCCCTCCGAGAGGGGCTGCCGGGGGGCAGCCCCCGTTTTTATTTTTGGGAGTAAAATCGCTGTGTTCGAGACAGGCTATTGCGATTCGGAGGCGCCATGAAAACGCACCGACCCTGGCAGCCGCACATGAACAACACCCCGCTCTTCAATCCCTACACGCCGGCGGGCCACGCCACGACGCTCGATCACTTCGATCTGGTCGAGGAGGAAGCTCCAGAGGAGGAGGGGACGGGGCCTGAAACGCCCGATGGGCCTGAGGCGCAGCAGGCACCGCTCAGCCGGCGCCCTGGTTCGGAGTAACCAGGTACTTCTCGCCCGTGGCGCGCTTGTTATAAGCCGCGATGACGACGGGCGCCAACGCCTGCGCCAGCGAAATCTCGGCCGTGTAATGGGTGGCGAACGTTGTCGTCAACTCGGCGGCAACTCGCTCGCGCAGCCGCTGTGTATCGCGTGAGCCGATCTTCTGCAGGAACCAGGTCATCAGCCAGCCGCCCACGCCCCAGGCCATGCCGAAGTTGCGCCCGAGTTCGGTCGGCGAAGTATCGAGGCCACCGTAGATGTATACCTGCTTGTGCGTCGAGGAACCATAGCGGTTGTAACTCGTCATCCTGCGAGCGGCGGCGCGCTCCATGCACGACAAAATGGTTGCGACCAACTTCCCACCACCGATGGCATCGAACGCCAGCGTCGCGTTGGTCTCGGCGACCGCTTCCGTGAGTTGCGCGGCAAACTCGGGGCTAGTGCTGTCGAGTACGTATTTCGCACCGATCTCACGCAGGGTTGCAACCTGCTGCGCGTTACGAACAATATTCACGAGCGGGATACCGTCGGCGTGGCAGAGGCGGTTGAGCATGTGACCGAGGCTCGACGCGGCGGCGGTGTGTACCAGCGCACTGTGCCCTTCCCGACGCAGCGTCTCGACCATACCGAGCGCGGTCAGGGGGTTGATGAAAGCCGAGGCCCCCTGCTTCGAGGTGGTCCCTTCGGCCAACAACAAACAGTTCGCGACCCTGGCGATGCGAAATTGCGCGTACATCCCGAAGGTCTGTGTGGCGACTCGACGTCCGACCCACGACTGCGCGTCCGCGCCGGCGGCCACCACGACACCCGCACCCTCGTTACCTACCGGCATCGACTGATCCAGCCGGCCCGCAACCGCCGCGAGCCGCGACTGGGGAACATCCGCGACCGCGACCGGCCGGTCCGCCGTTCCGCCAGCTTTGAAGGTCGCCACATCGGCCGGCCCCAGTAACATGCCCAGATCCGAAGGATTGATCGGCGCGGCCTCGACGCGGATCACGACCTCATCCGCTGCCGGGGCGGCCACCGCTACTTCTTCCAGCGACAGCTCGAGTTTCCCGCCCGGGGTGATCTTCGACCGCAACTCGAGCCCTGACAGGTTTGCCATGTTCGTACCGTCCTATGCTTCGATGCGAAGGTACGGTCCGGTCGCGAGCGCGTCAATGAAGAGGTAGACTGCGCAGCGCCGGCAGGGGGAACGGACCGGTTGGAGAATTCCCATGGCGGAAAAGCGGCATGACTGGTTTCTCAATCAGATCTTTCACCACCGGGCGGCGTTGCACCGCTACCTGGGGAAGCTGACCTCCGGGGCCGAAGACATCGAGGATCTGGTGCAGGAAACGTACGTCCGCATCTACGCCCTGCCGGACTATCTCCAGGTCGAGTCGCCCAAGGCCTTGCTATTCCGGATCGCCCACAACCTGGCGGTCGAGCGCGCCCGGCGGCAGAAGACCCAGGCCACCGACACAATGGCGGATTTCGAGTCCCTGAACGTCTATTCTTCTGAGGCGCCTCAGGATGAGCAGACCGACGCGCGCCGTCGCTTCGAGTCGTTCTGCGCCGCCGTCGAGCGGTTACCGCCCGTGTGCAGGCGGGTATTTGTGCTCCGTAAGGTTCACAAACTCTCGCACGCCGAGATTTCGGAGGTGCTCGGCGTCTCTCAGAGCACTATCGAGAAGCACGTGGCCAAGGGCCTGGTGCGCTGTCGGGATTATATGCGGGAGTTGGGCCTGTTGGATGTTGTGGAGACAAAAGCTCGCTCGCGGTCACTGCGCAGCGTCGCAGACGGCGGGAGCGGTGAATGAGCGACGTCGTTAAATTACGCACGCGCGCCGAAATCGATGAAGAGGCGGCAGCGTGGATCTGGCGGATGGAATCCGGAGCCGCCTCGAGCGCGGACCCGGAAGGATTCGAGGCGTGGCTGCGACAGGATCCGCGCCATCGCCGCGCGGTGGATGAATTGTCGAAAGTCTGGGAGGCCCTGGATGGGCTCACCGAGGCGCAGCGGGGTACCGGGACTGTTTCTCCATCGACGGGTGCCGAGCCCCAGGCCGCCGCGCTCCGCCGTCGGCCGCTGTGGTTCGCGGCTGCGGCGGCCGTGCTCGTTGCGGCTGTCGGCGCCACCCTCTGGCTGAGCAAAGGCAGTGAAACTCAAGTCGTGGCCACGGCGGTCGGGCAGCATCGGAATGTAGTGCTGGCTGACGGCACCCTCGTCTCGCTCAACACCAACACAATCGTCGAAACCAACATCGGGCGCCGCTCGCGCGACATCTTCCTGCGCAAGGGGGAGGCCCACTTCGAGGTGGCCCAGGACCGCTCGCGGCCATTCCTGGTGCACGCCGGTGACGCGGTGGTCCGCGCTGTCGGGACGGGGTTCGAAGTCCGCCTCCGCACGGACCGGCACGTTGACGTGCTGGTGACGGAAGGGCGCGTCGAGGTCCAGCCGGACGCACCGGATCCGGAACCACGCGCAATGACCGGTACCCGTAAAGCCTCAATCCCTGTCGTGCGTGTCCGTGCGGTAAGTGCCGGAGAGACACTCTCCACCGCCACGGCTGACTATCCCGTCATCCCGGTGAGTCCCGAGCAGTTGTCCAGCGAGTTGGCGTGGCGCGAAGGCGCGGTGGTGTTCGATAGCGAGCCGCTGGCGGAAGCGATCGCAGAAATTCAACGCTATACCGATTTCCCCATCATCATCAGCGATCCGTCCATTACCACCTTACCGGTCGGCGGCCGGTTCAAGACCGACGATCTGCAGGGATTTCTGGACGGCCTGCAGGCGGCGCTCCCGGTGACGATTCGTCGCACCGCCGATGGCGTCGTCTACGTCGATCCACGCCACTGATTCCGCGGCGCGGAACCACTCCCAACCCCGTTCTCCAGCAACTCTTCGCCCGGCGCGTGTTAATTCACGCGCCGGAGTAGTGCCTTTTTTGCCGCCAACCGTCTTTTCAATACCAGGCCCTTTACAGGGCCTGTAGAGGGGAACAATGCGAATTGTGTGTCTAACGCAACGGGCAGGTTGGGCCCGGCGGACGGGCGTGTGCCTGGCCCTGGCAATACTCTGCACCCACGCCTACGCCGATCCTGCGCTGCGCCACTTCGACATCCAATCACAGGTCGCCTCGCTCGCGTTGAAAGAATTCGCGCGCCAGGCCGACATCAGCCTGGTTTTCTCATCCACCGTGGTCGCGCATCACCAGACGGCGGGGCTGCGCGGCGACTTCACCGTCATCGAGGGCCTCAAGAAGCTGCTGGACGGCAGTGGACTGTCGTTCAAACAGGTGAGCGCCACGACCATCGCCATAAACAGCGCGACCACGACCCGCGCCGATCCGGATCCGCCAGCCGCCGAGCCGGCCGCGAGCCCGGCTGACAACGAGTCACACACCAAGGGGAACCCCAACATGACTCATCGAGGATTTTTCACCCGACTTGCCAGCCTGCTCGCGCTCAGTGGCGCGACCCTGGCCGGCAGCCACGCTTACGGACAAGAGGCCGCCACTGATACTGGCGCCCAACCCGCGGTGGTGGATGCCAGCGCCGCCAACACCAATACCCTGGAGGAAGTCGTGGTGACGGGCACGGCGACCGCCAGCGGCGTGAAAAAACTCGATGCCAGTTTCGAGATCACCACCGCGAGCCTTGAGGAGATCCGGGACGCCGCCCCCTCGAGCGCCGCCGATCTGTTGAAGATCGTGCCCGGCGTGTGGGCCGAATCGAGCGGCGGCGAAGCCGGCGCCAACATTGAGCTCGCCGGGTTCCCCGGCGGCGGCGATGCGCCCTACGTGACCTACCAGATCAACGGTTCACCCATCTTCCCCTCCTCGGGAAACATCTCCTTCATGGACAACTCCTCGTTGTTCCGCATCGACGAGAGCATCGAGCGCGCCGAGGTCCTGCAGGGCGGCCCCGGCGTCGTCTATTCGAACGGCCAGCTCGGCGCGACGGCGAACTTCATCTTGAGGCAAGGCACTGCGGATCCGCATGGGGACATCGGACTGACCGTCGGTACCGACCATGGCTATCGCATCGACGGCTTCTATGGCGGCCCCCTGACAGAGGACTGGTTCGTCAGCCTGGGGGGCTTCTACCGCTATTCCCAGGGAGTCCGCGACTCCCAGTTTCCAGCGGACAACGGCGGCCAGCTCACGGGTACGCTGGCGCATAAGTGGGATAGCGGCAAAATCCTCTTCTATGCACGCGTCCTGAACGACAAGAACCTGTTCATCACCGACGTTCCGGTCACCGTCTCGGGGACCGGCAAGAGCCAGAGCGTGTCGGCCTTCCCCGGCTTCAATCCCAACAACGGCACGTTTGCCGGCGATGGCCTGCGCGGAATTTCGGTGCAGGAAGCCCCGGGCCAGGCGCCGATCACCGCCGACCTGGCGGACGGGCGCGGCGCGAATCTGCACACGTTCGGCAACGATCTCGATCTGCAGTTCACCGATACCATCGCCTTCAGCAATAAGCTGCAGTACACGGGGGGCGACGTAAACTGCTATTGCCTGTTCAACAACCTCGCGCCGCAGACACTGGGATCGTTCATCTCGCAGCAGATGACGACCGTCAATGCGAACACCGCCATCACCGGCCCGTACGGCCAGGCCACCAGCGGCACGGCCACACTGGTGAGCACCGGGGCGGCGGTAAATCCGAACTCCTACGTGGCCTCGCTCGGCTTCTGGATCGTGCAGAAGCACATCCAGTCCTTCACCGACGACATGCGCTTCAGCTTCGATCTCTTTCCAGGCAACACGCTGACGTTGGGCGGTTACCTCGCGGCTTACTCCTCCGACGATCACTGGTGGCTGGGTAACAACGAACTCGTGACGGCCACTCCGAACGCGCAGCTCATCGACCTGACACTCAACAACGGCGTCAACGTCACCAACAACGCCGGCTTGCTGGGCGCCACGTTCTTCGCGCTGAATGAGAACTGGAACGGCCTGAATACCGCCTTCTTCGGCTCCGATTCCTGGAAGTGGGGGCAATGGCTGTTCGATGCCGGCTATCGCATCGAGCAACAGAAGGACCACGGCACGATCGAGAACGATACCGCCATGAATCTCGACAACGACCCGCGCAACCTCTACAACAAAGGGGTCAGCGTTCCCAACGGCACCTTCAATCAGGGAGTCAGCTGCGACACCTCGGGCGCCAAGGAGTGCTCCGAGTTCAACCATACGCTCGGGTCCTGGTCCATCGGCGCGAACTACGAGCTGACGCAGCACATGGCGGTATTCGGCCGTATCAACCAGGGCGTGCACTTCCCTGGTTTCGATGACCTGCGCAGCGGTACGCCGCAGACGCAGAAAATCGATAACTACGAGATCGGCTACCGCGCCCAGACGGAGACGATGTACGGCGTGGTGGATATCTTCCGCCGCAAGTTCTCGGGTGTGCCGTTCCAGCAGTTCACGAATACGGGTCAAAACGTTACCGCGACGTATGGCGCCTCTTCCTACGGCCTGAACCTCGAAGGACAGTGGCACCCGATCCCGCCGGTGAGTGTCGACGTGAGCGGCAACTGGCAGCACGCCGTGTACACGAGCTACACGTCGGCGACCTCTGGAGGCGGCGACTATACTGGTCTCGAGTTGCAGCGGCAGCCCCGCCTGCAGTTCCGCATCACACCGGCGTACACGATCCCGATGGACTTCGGTGGCCTGCGCTTCTTCGCGACCTACACCCACATCGGCGTGCGCTATTCGGATATTGCCAACCAGGAAGTGCTGCCCGCGTATTACACCCTCGATGCCGGCGGCGTGGCCGAGATCGGGCATAATTTCGAAGTGCGTCTGCAAGGAACGAATCTCACCAACCAGATAGGCTTGACCGAAGGCAACGCCCGCATCCAGGTCGGCTCGGGCAGCGGTATTGCCAACAACTTCGAGATGGCGCGACCCATATTCGGGCGCGAGGTGAACCTGAACTTGAGGTATAAGTTCTGATATGAGTGGATTTCGTCGAGGCGTGCGGGCAGGCCTGTTGCTATGTGCACTTCTGCCAGCCGCCTCGACGCAACCGAGAGTACCGCCGCCGGCCCAGGCCCACCTCGCTTCACCCCAGGTTCTTTTCAAGGACCTGTTCGTGGCGGTCCAGTCACAGGCCGTCTACGAGGATGGCAAGACATTCGTCGACGCAGTTCCCAAGGCCGCGCCAGGCGAGATCCTGAGTCAGTATCACCACGCGCGACCGGGCACTCCGGAAGCGCTCAGGCAATTCGTTGCCGCCCATTTCGATCTTCCCACCCAGGCAGCCTCCGTGCCATCGCCGCCTGAGGAGGTCTCCATCACCACCCACATCGACCAGTTGTGGGATCAACTGACGCGCAAAACACCGGTAGCCCCGCGTTACTCCTCGGCACTGCCGCTCCCACACCCCTACGTTGTGCCCGGCGGCAGATTTCGCGAAATCTATTACTGGGATTCGTACTTCACCATGCTGGGCCTGGCCGAGAGCGGCCGCCAGGATCTGCTCAGCGACATGGTCCGCGACTTCGCGTTTCTCCTCGATACCTACGGCCACATTCCCAACGGCGCCCGGACCTACTATCTGAGCCGCTCACAGCCACCGTTCTTCTTCGCGATGGTCGGTTTGCTGTCCAAGGAGGATCCCGCCGCCGCCTACGCCCAGTATCTGCCGCAACTGAAGCGGGAGTACGGGTTCTGGATGGAGGGTGCGACCGGCTTGCGGCCCGGTAACGCTCATCGCCACGTCGTCAGGATGCCCGACGGATCCCTCCTGAATCGCTATTGGGACGATAAGGACACCCCACGCGACGAGTCATATCGCGAGGACGTGGAGGTTGCCGGCAAGAGCGGCCGTCCGGCGACGGAGGTATTCCGTAACCTGCGTGCCGCTGCCGAAAGCGGGTGGGACTTCGGCTCACGCTGGTTCGCCGATGGACACAACCGCGTCAGCATCGATACCACCGAAATCGTGCCGGTCGATCTCAACAGCCTGTTGTATGGACTCGAGGGTGCGATCCGC
>DATMQL010000260.1:0-5160 GCA_035566815.1 Steroidobacteraceae bacterium
TTCCGTGTCAGGCCGCTTCCAACGTGTAGCCCCCGCCGACGTCGAGCGCGTCGTGAAAGAGCGCGTACGGGGCGCCGGACTGCTGAGTGTCGATCTCGCCGCGGTTCACCAAGCGCTTCACACGATCCCGTGGGTTGACGCGGTGAGTGTGCAGCGATCCTGGCCGCGCGGGCTGAACGTGCTCGTCATCGAGCAGACGGCCGCGGCGCGCTGGGGTGAGCGCGGTTTGTTGAATACCCGGGGCGAATTGTTCGCCACCGATGAGCGGCACATTCCTCCGGAGCTCGCGCAACTCTCCGGTCCCGAAGGCAAGGAGGCGGAAGTGGCGCAACGTTATCTGGCAGCGCAGGGGCGGCTGCAACAGGCGGGACTGCGCCTGACGGCGGTGCGGCTCGATGCCCGCGGCGCCTGGGAGCTCGATCTGGCAAACGGGGTGACCGTGCGGCTCGGCCGTCGCCAGGTCGATGAGCGGTTCGACAAATTCATCACAGCGGCGCTGAAACTCGTGACTCAACGCGGCGACGACATTGCATACATAGACATGCGTTATACAAACGGTTTTGCAATAGGCTGGCGCAGTAGCACGCCGCACGCCGCAACAGGCGGAAACGGTGGTCGCAATGCTTAAGCGCTCCGACAGAAATCTCATCGTCGGTCTCGACATCGGGACCTCCAAGGTCGTGGCACTCGTCGGCGAGATCGGCCTCGACGGCTCGATCGAGGTGTTGGGCCTCGGCTCACAGCCCTCGCGCGGCCTGAAGAAGGGCGTCGTGGTCAACATCGAGTCCACGGTGCAGTCCATACAGCGTGCCGTCGAGGAGGCGGAGCTGATGGCCGGCTGCGAGATCCACTCGGTGTTCGCCGGAATCGCCGGCAGCCATGTGCGCAGCCTCAACTCGCACGGCGTGGTGGCGATCCGCGACAAGGAGGTGACCCAAAGCGATGTCGAGCACGTGATCGACGCCGCCAAGGCGGTGGCCATCCCCGCGGACCAGAAAATCCTGCACGTGTTGCCGCAGGAGTTCATCGTCGACGGGCAGGAGGGCATCCGTGATCCGATCGGGATGTCAGGTGTGCGCCTCGAGGCGAAGGTGCACATCGTGACGGGCGCCGACAGCGCCGCGCAGAACATCGAGAAGTGCATCCAGCGCTGCGGCCTCGAAGTGGATGATGTGGTGCTGGAGCAGTTGGCTTCGAGTTTTGCCGTGTTGACGGAAGACGAGAAAGAGCTCGGTGTCTGCCTGGTCGATATCGGCGGCGGCACGACCGACCTCGCCGTATTCGCCAACGGTGCGATCCGCCATACGGCCGTAATACCGATCGCGGGCGACCAGGTCACCAACGATATTGCGGTGTCGATGCGGACTCCGACGCAATATGCGGAAGACATCAAGATCCGCTACGCCTGCGCGCTCTCGCAACTCGCCAACCCCGATGAGAGTATCGAGGTACCCAGTGTTGGAGATCGGCCCGCGCGCCGGCTCGCCCGCCAGACACTCGCCGAGATCGTGGAGCCCCGTTACGAGGAGTTGTTTGGCCTCGTGCGTGAAGAGCTCCGCCGCAGCGGCTTCGAGGAAGTGATCGCGGCCGGCATCGTTCTGACGGGCGGCAGCGCCAAGATGGAAGGTGCCATCGAGCTCGCCGAGGAAGTCTTTCACGTGCCCGTCCGTCTCGGCCTGCCGCAGTCCGTGCAAGGTCTCTCGGACGTCGTGCGCAATCCCATATTTTCAACGGGTGTCGGGCTTCTGCTCTACGCCCGTGACAACGCTATGCCCGTACGACGCGGGCGATCCCTGGGCGGAAATGCCAAGTCGGTCATCGACCGGATGCGTTCCTGGTTCCAGGGGAACTTTTGAAGCTGACAGACACAAGTAAGAGGAGCGCGAAACATGTTTGAACTGATGGACGCGTATAGCCAGAGCGCCGTCATCAAGGTGATCGGTGTGGGTGGCGGCGGGGGGAACGCCGTTGCACACATGGTCACCAGCGGTATCGACGGTGTGGAATTCATGTGCATCAACACCGACTCGCAGGCCCTGAAGCACGCCAAGGTAAAGACGGCGCTGCAGATCGGCTGCAACATCACCAAGGGACTCGGCGCGGGCGCCGACCCTGAAATCGGCCGCCAGGCCGCGATGGAAGATCGCGACCGCATCGTGGAGCTGGTCGAAGGCTGCGACATGCTCTTCATCACCGCGGGCATGGGCGGCGGCACCGGCACCGGTGCGGCACCGGTCGTGGCACAGGTCGCCAAGGAGCTGGGTATTCTGACCGTGGCGGTGGTGACCAAGCCGTTCGAGATGGAAGGCAACAAGCGCTCGTTCGTGGCGGACCACGGTATTGCCGAGCTGGGCAAGTACTGCGATTCGCTCATCACCATCCCCAACCAGAAGTTGTTGACGGTGCTCGGACCCCAGACGACGCTGTTGGACGCGTTCAAGTCGGCGAATCAGGTGCTGCAGGGTGCAGTGCAAGGTATCGCGGAGCTCATCACGCGCCCGGGTCTCATCAACGTGGACTTCGCCGACGTGCGTACGGTGATGGCCGAGACCGGCATGGCGATGATGGGATCGGGATCGGCCAGTGGCGAAAATCGCGCCAGAGAGGCTGCGGAAGCGGCGGTTTCCTCCCCCCTTCTGGAGGATATCAATCTCGCCGGCGCGCATGGCATCCTGGTGAATGTCACGGCGGGCATGGACCTGTCGATCGGCGAGTTCCAGGAAGTCGGCAACATCGTCAAGCAGTTCGCGTCGGAAGATGCGACGGTGGTCGTAGGCACCGTCATCGACCCGGAGCTGACGAACGTGGTGCGCGTTACTGTCGTGGCGACCGGCCTCGGCCGTCCCGCCGCTACATCACGTCCGACGCTGACCCAGCCTCGGGAGCGCGAGTCCACACCCTCTCGTGATGCTCATTCTCACCGCGAAACATCTTCTCGCGGCGAGCCGCCGATGCGAGTAGTTCGTCGGACCCCGATGTCGAGCAGCGACTATGCAGCTCTCGATAAGCCTACGGTTCAGCGGCAGCGCGCGGTGGGTGACGGGCTTCGTCCGGACACGGATCCCGAGGATCTGCTGGATATCCCGGCGTTCCTGCGACGGCAGGCCGACTGAGGGGCGCAGAAGCAACAGGCGTAGTTGTTAGGCTTTGTATGAGGTTCTTGAACTTTGTACAAAGCGCCACAATTCAGGCTGTTATGCTTCGGGGAAGCATGGAAGCGGTGTTGCCGCCTGTGATACGGTAGCGCGCTCGCCAGCGCCATTGGGCAGCGCCTCCATCGTGGGGCGCGGGTTCCGGTGAGGGCGCTTGCCGCCATGGCGTTTTTTGCGGTGGTCGAGGGTTAGTCTCGAGTCATCCGCGGCGCCTCGCGGACGTTTGACAGAGAGGAAAAGCAGCAAAACAGCATGGTCGGACAACGGACGCTAAAAAACTCGATTCGCGCCACGGGCGTGGGGTTGCACACAGGGAAAAAGGTGCTGATGACCCTGCGGCCCGCCGGCCCGGACGAGGGGATTGTGTTCCGTCGGACCGACCTGCCGAACTCGGCGGACATCCCGGCGAATGCCGAAAATGTCGGCGATACCATGCTGGGGACCACCCTCGGCAAGGGAGAAGCGCGCGTCTCGACGGTGGAGCACCTTTTGTCCGCCTTCGCGGGTCTCGGCATCGACAACGCCGTGGTGGAACTGAGCGCTCCCGAAGTACCGATCATGGACGGCAGCGCCGGCCCCTTCGTTTTTCTGCTGCAATCGGCGGGAATCGAGGAGCAGCGGCGCCCGAAGCGCTTCATCCGCGTGAAGAAGCGCCTGCGGGTCGAGGACGGCGACAAATGGGCGCAGTTCGACCCTTTCGATGGCTTCAAGGTGAATTTCGAGATCGAGTTCAATCACCCGATCTTCAAGCGCCGCGCCCAGAAGGCGTCGATGGATTTCTCGACGACGTCGTTTCTGAAGGAAGTGAGTCGCGCGCGTACCTTCGGCTTCATGCGCGACCTGGAAACACTGCGGTCACGCAATCTCGCGCTCGGGGGAAACCTCGACAACGCCATTGTGCTCGATGAATTCCGGGTGCTGAACGAAGACGGCCTCCGCTACGAGGACGAGTTCGTGAAGCACAAGATCCTCGATGCGATCGGCGATCTTTACCTGTTGGGACACAGCCTCATCGGCGAGTTCAGCGGCTTCAAGTCCGGCCACGCGCTGAACAACAAGCTGCTGCGCATGCTGCTCGCGGACGCATCGATCTGGGAAGAGGTCGTGTTCGAGTCGTACGCGGACGCGCCGATCTCCTACATCGAAGCGCCGGTTTTACCGCTCTCGGGCGAGTAATTTGTCTGGTTGCGCATAGGTGCGCGAACCCGTCGGGTCGGGCGTAGGCCCGCGCTCTGCGACCGGCCCCGTGGGCGGCGCGCACTCTCCCGTTAAGATTTTGCGCCTCGCGGCAATACACGCACGCTGACCTCGGTAATTCCAGGCTTTGCCGTGCGGATCTGAGCCTCGATTTCCTGCACGGCGAAACGCAGTCGTGCGGACCACGCGGGCGACTCCGCGAAGATCACAAGGGTCCCTTCCCGCTCGACAATTCCCGTCAATTTGCCGCTGATTTCCGCGGGCAAATGTTTTTCGAGCCAATCCCGCCAGAAGTCCTGCCGGTGTACCTGATCCGTGACACGTTTCAGATTCGGTGTCAATTTAGCCAGCAGGTCTTTGACAGAATCTGTCTGATTTGACAGACGGGAACCAGTCGTGCTTCGGATTCGAGACCCATCGCGCTTGTTTCGACGCGCCATATTAGGCATATTGAATTTGCTGATTTTGGGCAAACCCGCTGAAAGGCGGGGACGCAAAGCCACCGGTCTAAAGCGAGGAGCTATGACAGCGGGGTTGCCAGCGGGACGCAAGCTGATTGTCGAAAAATCACGGCCATGGGGCCGCGAGGAACGAGAACAGGGCGAACAACAACGCCCGTTTGGGACTCGTGCGTACAGGTTGCGTTGCCTGCCCGCCGATAGGGGCTACTGCACGCGGGAGCGCACGGCATGAACGTTATTTTCTTTTCAAGGCGTGAAGGTCGCGCCCGGCAATTCGATCTCGCGCACCCCGTGACGCTGGGTCTTGTCGCGGCATTGGCGCTAGGGATTCTCGGCACCGCCTTCGCACT
>DATMQL010000261.1:0-6160 GCA_035566815.1 Steroidobacteraceae bacterium
CTGAATTTCTCGGGCACGCAGAAGGCCGCCATCGACGCAGCCCAGACCGCGATCTCCGGCACGCAAGTCACCCTCAGCGGCACGAAGACGGCCGTCCAGGGGAGCGGCACATTGGACCTGTCCTCCGGGGGCATCGCCTCGCTGAAGGGCAGCCTGACCAAAATCGGATGAGTCGCCCAAACACATGACGGAGGATATGGTGTCAGCCCTGGATCCCAATTCCACGACCAGCGCGTCGAGCCTCACTCAGCGCCTCACCTTGAGCGGTGCTGCGCTCGCCGTGCTGTCACGCGGTGCCAACGTGCGGCGTTGTGTTGACGAGTTGTTAGATCGTGGGCTTCCCACGGATGCGTTGGCTGTTGTGGCGCGCGTTTTGCCCAAGCGGTACGTAACGGCGTGGGCGTGCGAATGCTTCAAGTCCGTTCTGGCTGGTCTGCCCGTCGCGGCGGCTGCCGATCGGGCGGGTCTCGCCTTGGCGCAACAATGGTTGGCGGATCCGGCCGAGGAGAATCGCCGTGCCGCGTTGGATTTCGCGGAGCAGGGCGAGTTCGGCACCCCCGGCGCGTGGCTCGCCGCAAGCGCGGGTTGGAACGGAGGTAGTCTCGCGCCGCGCGGCTACGATCCGATTCCGCCGCCGGATCACCTTCCGGCCGAGGCGGCCGTGGCGGCGTTGCGCCTGGCTGCCAGCCAGGGGTCGGACTATGCGGGCCTCATGAACGCGTTTGTCCTCAGGGCGCTGCAGATCTTCGCTCCCTCCATCAAAGGGGCACGAGCATGACGACGCCGGCAGCCCGTATCAGCGACATGCATGTCTGTCCGATGATGACACCGATGATTCCACCGATTCCGCACGTCGGCGGACCGATAGTGGGGCCGGGCGCCCCAACCGTGCTCATCGGCGGACTGCCCGCGGCTGTTGTGGGCGACACCTGCGTGTGCGTGGGTCCGCCGGATTCCATCATCAAGGGCTCCGCCACGGTGCTCATCATGGGGAAACCCGCGGCCCGCATGGGCGACAGTACGGCGCATGGCGGAACGATCGTGTTGGGCTGTCCTACCGTTCTCATAGGAGGCTGACCGGGCGCTCGAGCCGGCTGAAACTCCTTGTACCTGACTTTCGAAGTAATGAGCGCGAATGCCGCCAGCCTTGGCTCGGCGCGGCGCAAGGTATTCACCGTCGAGGGCGGCCGCATCGGCCGCGCGCCCGAGAACGACATGGTGTTGCCAGGCGTTGGCGTCCACCGGCATCACGCGACGGTGCGGTTTATCAACGGTGTGTTCTTTGTCGAGGGTGTGGGTACTAACGGCATTGCCATCAACAATCCCGAAGTGGTGTTGCCGAGAAACGAGCCGTACCCGCTCAAGACCGGCGACAAGGTTTTCATCGACGAGTATGAAATAGTCGTGACGGCCAGCGCCGCCGCGCCGGCAGAGCCCGCGGCCGCGCGTCAGCCGGAGCGCGTCGCGCTTCGCCCGGGGCCACAGTTGGGCGGGGCGGGGGATCGGCCCATCGCGCCGCTTTTCAGCGAGTCTGATGACTCTGCGGAGGATCTCGATCCGCTGCGCAAGCTGATGGGTGGGGCGGGGGCGTCGGCGTCGCGACGGCCGGAGCCTTCTTCTGATGCGTCGTGGAACCACACTTCGTCGCTGTCGGACCATTTCGCGCCGCCTGCCGCGAACACCGTACCGGGCGCGGGGAATCTGGCGGGGGCTGGTGCGGCGAATGTGATTCCTGAGAACTGGGATCGGACTTCGTTCGACCGGTCGAAATTGCAGCCGCAATCGCGGCCGCCGTCGGCGCCTGCTTCGGCCGCGCCTCGGGCGCCGGCCTCACCGCCGCCACAACAACACCAGCCGGCGCCGCATGACCAACCGTCGCCGTCCTCGCCGCGGCCGCAGCCACCGCCGTCGTCGTCCCAGCGGCCGCAGACTCCGGCACCACCGCCCCGGACGGCGGCTCAACAGGTTGCGGGGACCAACACCAGCGGAGCTCATTTCGACTGGGAAGGCTTTCTGCGGGCGGCTAACGTGGATCCGGCGCGCGTGCCTCCTGAAACCGCGGCGATGCTCGGTAACATCATGCGCAGTGTCGTCCAGGGCCTCATCGAGGTACTGCGGGCCCGCTCGGAAATCAAAACCGAGTTTCGTATGCCGGTGACCCAGGTGAAGGTCTCCGAGAACAATCCACTCAAGTTCGCCGCGAACGCAGAAGACGCGCTCGGCAATCTCCTCGGACGGCGCAACTCGGCCTACCTGCCACCGCAGGAGGCTTTCGACGACGCTTTCAATGACGTGCGCTTTCACCAACTCGCGATGCTTGCGGGGGTGCGTGCGGGCTTCGACAACCTCATGAATCGCTTCGATCCGGCGCAATTGCAGGAAGGGTTCGAGCGGCAAGGCAAGCGCGGCTTGTTCGGAGGCGGCGGCAAGGCGACGTACTGGGAGCGCTATGCGGAGCGGTTCCAGGAGATGTCGAAGGATCGCGACGAGACTTTCCGGCGCCTGTTTGGCGAGGAGTTCGCGCGCGCCTACGAACAACAACTCAGCGTTCTGAAGCGGGGGCGCAAGGACAATCCATGATGTCTCGACGGCTCATACTGTTAGTGGCCGGCGCCGTGCTGTTGAGCGCCTGCGCCGCGAAGCCGCCCAAACCGGCTCCTGCCCACGCCGAGCTCATCGTGAGTGGCGATGTGAATCCCGATGCGTCGGGTCGTGCTTCGCCGGTTGTCGTGCGTGTCTACCAGTTGCGCAATGACGGTGAATTCAATGGAGCGGACTTCTTTGGCGTGTACGAGAAGGAAAAGGAAACTCTTGGCGCCAGCCTGGTCTCGCGCGAGGAGTACGTGCTCGCGCCAGGTGAGAATCGGAAGCTCGAGCTGCCGCTCAATGCCGAAACGCGGTTCATCGCAGTAGTGGCGGCTTTCCGTGACATCCGCACCGCCCGGTGGCGCGCGATTTCACGACCACCCGAGAAGACGCTCCGTGATTTGATTCGCAAGGGCGGCATAACGGTGCGCCTCGACAAAGACAACGTGACGCTCGCCGTCAAAGACTGATCCGAAGGGGCGCGCACTATGTCTGAAAACAATCGCATCGTCTGGTCGGAGGGACTGTTCCTGCGGCAACAGCATTTTCAACAGCAGGAGCGGCATCTCGAGAGCTGGATCGAGGGTCGTGCGGCGGCACTGCGTCCGTATTCGTGGGGCTTCACCGAGCTCGAGATCGAGCGCGACCTGCTCGCGATCGGAAAGATCGGCTTGCGCCGCGCGCGCGGCGTATTTCCGGACGGCACGCCGTTCGCAATGCCTGAAAATGAGCCGCTGCCACCGCCGTTGGAAGTTGGCACGCAATTGCGCGACCAGGTGATCCTGCTAGCGGTACCGCTACGGAAATCGGGAGCTCTGCTGTCGACGCGCCCGGGAAATGGGGTCGAATTCACGCGATATCGGACTCGGGACCAGGAAGTGCGTGATGTCGCTATGGATTCCGCCACGGTCACCGAGCTGGAAGTCGCGGCACTCAACACGCGGTTGATGGCGCAGAGTGAACCGGTCGATGACTTTGCGTGCATTCCGCTCGCGCACGTCGTCGAGTGTCGGGCGGACCGCCAGGTCGTGCTCGATGATCGGTTCATTCCCTCGGTGTTGAAAGCGGGTACGGCGGGGCGGCTCGCGACCTTTCTCATGGAGCTGCAGGGATTGCTTCATCAACGCGCCGAGGCACTCGCGGCGCGTGCGGTGGCCTCCGGGCGCGGTGGAGCTTCCGAGATCGCCGATTTCCTGATGCTCCAGGTGATCAATCGGTACGAGCCGGTTGTGGCGCACCTGGCGTCCAGTCCCGCGCTTCACCCGGAAGATCTCTATCGGCTGACGCTGGAAATCACGGGTGAGCTTTCCACGCTCACGACCACGACACGACGTCCGCCTCAGTTTCCGACATACAAACACGACGCACTGCGCGCGAGCTTCGAGCCCGTGATCAACGCGTTGCGTGGCTGTTTGAGCGTGGTGATGGAGCAGAACGCCATTCCCATTCCACTCGCTCACAAGAAGTTCGGCATCAGCGTGGCCAGTGTCGCGGACCAGAGCCTGTTCGACTCTGCGGCATTCGTGTTGGCCGCGCGGGCGGACGTGCCTGCGGAGGAGTTGCGACGTCGTTTCCCGGCGCAGTTGAAGATCGGACCGGTGGAGAAGATTCGCGACCTGGTGAATCTGCAGTTGCCGGGTGTCGGACTGCAGGCCATGCCCGTGGCGCCTCGACAGATTCCGTATCACGCCGGCTTTGCATACTTCGAGCTCGATCGCAGCAGCGACTTGTGGCGGGGTCTGAAGGGCTCGGGCGGCATCGCGATTCACCAGTCCGGGGATTTCCCGAATCTCGCCATGGAACTGTGGGCGATCCGGGCATGAGAGGCGTAGCGCCATGAGTCAGGACAAACCGGACGATCTCACGCCGCGGGATGCGACGATTCTGCGACCGCGGCCAGGTGCGGGGCGGCGACCGGGGCCGGTGGCGGGGGCAGGACAGGCGCCGCCGTCGGGCGGACAGGCATCCGCGCCTGGCGCTGCGCCGTGGCCTGCGGCGGACGGGCAGGGATCCGCGCCGAGCAGTGCGCCATGGTCGAGCGCCGCGCCGGCAGCTGCACCACCGCCGCCAACGGCTTCATTCGCGCCGCTGGCCGATTTCTCCCAGGCCAGCACCAACCCGCTGGTGCAGGCCGCGGTTCCTTTGCTCGTGCTCGCGGGCCGCTTGCGTGGCCAGATCGCGAATGCCGACATCGAGAGCTTGCGTCGGCAGGCGATCCAGGAAATGCGGTCCTTCGAGGATCGTGCGCGGCAGGCTGACGTACCGCCCGAAGACGTGCTCGCCGCCCGTTACGCGCTGTGCACCGTTCTCGACGAGGCGGTTCTCAACACGCCGTGGGGTGCTGACGGCAATTGGTCGAACCAGTCGCTTCTGGTCACATTCCACCGCGAGGCGGCGGGTGGCGAGAAGTTCTTCCAGATCCTGGAGCGTGTTTCGAGCGAGCCGCAACGTTACCTGGTGTTACTCGAGCTGTTATACGTGTGTCTCGCGCTCGGGTTCGAGGGGAAATACCGGCTGGATGACCGTGGCGCCGCCCGCCTCGCGGAAATTCGCGAGACGCTCTACAGACGTATCGAAGGTCTGCGAGAGAGCGTGGAGACCGAGCTTTCACCCCGCTGGAAGGGTGTGGAGGACCGGCGCAATGCGGTGATGCGCTTCGTGCCCTTGTGGATTGTTGCATCGGCCTGCCTGGTGTTGCTCGTAGGCTCTTACATTTACTTCGATTCAAGGTTAAGCACCCGGGCCGAGCCGGTGAGCGCGCAGCTGGCACGCGTTGGCCTCGAATCGCTGGACCCCGTTGCGCCGCCACCGGTTGGCACGCCAACCAGCGGCCTGCGCGAGTTGCTCGCAACACAGATCGCGAGCGGGCGTATCTCCGTGGAGGAGTCCGGCGAGCGCACCCTCATAACAATCACCGCCACCGACCTGTTTGCTTCCGGCAGCGCAAGCATCAACCAATCCTACGAGACACTCGTGCACGAGGTGGCTAGTGCACTCAACAGTGTTCCTGGACGCATCCTGGTGATCGGTCATACCGACGACCAGGCACTGCGCTCGCTGCGATTCAAGGATAACTACGAGCTCTCGCGGGCGCGTGCCGTGCAGGTGGCCAACCTGATTCGGGGTTTCGTGACGGACGGCTCGCGCATCGAAGCCGCGGGAAAAGGAGCGCTCGAGCCGCGCTATCTGCCCGCAGACGCTCCGGCGAATCGTGCACGCAACCGGCGCGTGGAAATCATTCATCGCAGGGCGGGCTGACGTGCTGGCCATCCTGAAAAGTCGTATTTTCCTGGGTCTGATCGGCCTCGCACTGCTCGCGGTGCTGCTGTGGTTCGCCGGTCCATACTTCGCTTTCGCCGACCACAAGCCGCTCGAGGGGGTGGTGGGACGGCTGATTGCGATTCTCGTGCTGGTGGCCATCTGGGCGATCGTGATGACGTTGCGCCAGCTGCGCAGCTCCCAGGCCAGCAATAAGATCGCCGCGGAAGTTGTTGGGCAAGGAGGGAGTGAGGCAGAGGGTGATTCTGCCCCAGGAGGCACTGCGGCTGCGGCCGGCAACCGGACTCCCGCCGCG